>NZ_BAABHB010000004.1:0-472416 GCF_039541875.1 Nibrella viscosa
TCACTCTGACGCAGCCTACAGCGGTAACGGCCACGGCCACGGTGAGCACCTCCATCGCCTGCTTCGGCGGTCAGGGCAGTGTCAGCGTAGTAGGCACAGGCGGCACAGCACCTTACCAGGTGACGGGTCAGACCACAGGCCTGGTAGCGGGCACCTACAGCTTTACAGTAACTGACGCCAACGGCTGTGCGGCCACTACTCAGATTACTCTGACGCAGCCTACAGCCGTAACGCTCTCCGTAGTGTCCTCTACATCAGCACTTTGCCATGGCGGTACTGGTTCAATTGTTGTAGCGGCTTCCGGCGGGACAGCTCCATACAGTTACACCATAACTAAGAACGGTGGTGGCTATACAAGCTCAAATGGTGACGGCCAGTTTGGCGGACTCTATGCAGGTAACTACACAATTACAGTTAAGGATGCTAACGGTTGTCCGCAATCAGTAACGGCGAATGTCGCTCAGCCAGCAGAAGCAGTGTATATCTCTCACACGACGTCTACCTCTGTAGCTTGCTTTGGTGGCAGCACGGGTACGATCAGTGCCACGGCATTGGGTGGTGTGGGCTCTGTTTACAGCTATACCTTAACGGGTACTACCGTGGGGAATTCACCGGTTACGCTTACCAGTAATAACGGCACCTTCACGGGTCTGGCAGCAGGTACGTATACGGTGAAGGCATCTGATGCAAATGGTTGCGAGTCACAGGCAAGCGGCGCAATAACCATCAACCAGCCGACACAGGTAACACTGTCATCGGTGACGTCTACGTCAGTAACCTGCTTCAGTGGTACGAATGGCGCGCTGTCTGTATCGGCCTCCGGCGGTACCGGAGCGGGTACCTATAGCTACACACTGACTCCAGGTAATGTGGTGAACACCACAGGTACCTTCAACAACCTGGCAGCAGGCAGCTACACCATCAGTGTCAAAGACGCAAATGGTTGTACCAGCACGGCACCAGCAGCGGGTACGGTAGTTCAGCCGACACAGGTAACACTGTCATCGGTGACGTCTACGTCAGTAACCTGCTTCAGTGGTACGAATGGCGCGCTGTCTGTATCAGCCTCCGGCGGTACCGGAGCGGGTACCTACAGCTACACACTGACTCCGGGTAATGTGGTGAACACCTCAGGTACTTTCAACAACCTGGCAGCAGGCAGCTACACCATCAGTGTCAAAGACGCAAATGGTTGTACCAGCACGGCACCAGCAGCGGGTACGGTAGTTCAGCCGACACAGGTAACGCTGTCATCGGTGACGTCTACGTCAGTAACCTGCTTCAGTGGTACGAATGGCGCGCTGTCTGTATCAGCCTCCGGCGGTACTGGAGCGGGTACCTATAGCTACACACTGACTCCGGGTAATGTGGTGAACACCTCAGGTACTTTCAACAACCTGGCAGCAGGCAGCTACACCATCAGTGTCAAAGACGCAAATGGTTGTACCAGCACGGCACCAGCAGCGGGTACGGTAGTTCAGCCGACAGCACTGACAGTATCGGCGGCTGCGGGAACAATTGCCTGCTTCAGCGGTACAACCTCGCTGACGGCAACGGCAAGTGGCGGAAATGGGAACTATATGTACAGTCTTAATGGTGGTACGCCACAGTCCAGCAATGTCTTTAGCGGGATTGTTGCTAACACCAACTATACGGTGACCGTTACCTCTAACGGAGCTTGTCCTACAGTTACCAATACCGTAAGTGTGACGCAGCCGACGGCAGTAGCCTTTAATCCCGTATCTGTTACCAATGTGAGTTGTAATGGTGGCTCAACTGGTGCTATAGCTATAACAGCGTCGGGCGGAGTAGGCCCATATAGCTACACGCTGACTCCGGGTAATACAGTTACTACTACTGGTAGCTTCACTGGCTTATCGGCAGGTACAAACTATGTGGTAACGGTGAAAGATGCGAAGGGTTGTCAGCTCGCAACTAGTCCGATTTCTGTGACGCAGCCTACGCAGGTTACTTATACTACTACTTCTACGAATGTGACCTGTCAAGGTGGCAGTCAAGGACGTATTGATGTATCGGCTGCTGGTGGTGGTAGTGGAACGTATTCGTTCACGGTAACAAACGGTAGCGCTATCACTCAAACAGGAACAACGTCGGGAGCTTTCTCAGCAACTGGACTGACAGCAGGTACGTACACTGTACAAGTGAGAAATAGTTTAGGATGTGTGGGTTCAGGACCTGCTTCGGTGACTATTACACAGCCGAGTACTGCACCGAGTGCCACGCAGACACCAGTAGTTACTTGCGTTAAATCTACTACTTTAACGTCTTTAACTATCACCACTACAGTGAGTAATGCGAGTGTGACGCCGACGTATTCTTGGTCTTATAAAACAAGTAGCAGCGGTACCCCGATTTCTCTTTCAAATCCCTCTACAACTACTATCAATGTTGGAAATGCTCAGAATCCTAATATCTTTAGATTTGTTGTGAATGGGAATCAATTAGTAATCACTGCCCTAACTTCTGGTAAAACTTTAAGTGATCTGGCCGGATACATTTTCTCAGATTTTTGGGATGCTTCTTGTAATAATGGAACTACCATAACTACTCTTGATGGTGGTGCACAGTGTACTCCACAAGCTCGTGTGGCAACTATAGAGGCTATAACGGCAGAGCCAACAGTTCCATTGCAAATGCAATTGAGCGCTTCTCCAAATCCAACCAGTGATGTGCTGAACGTCACGATTACGGGAGCGGGTGAGCAGAAGGTGGTGCCGCTGAAGCTTTACAATGTAATGCAACGCGTAGTAGGTGAGTGGCCGGTCGAGATCAGCAATGGTCAGGGTAAGGCAACCATCGATATTCGTGAGCAGGCAACGGGTGTTTACATCCTGTCGGCAGAAGGCGATAAGCAGCGCGCTACGCAGCGGATTATGAAGTCAGGTAACTGATAAGACGGACGCATAAGGTCCGGTCGGACCTGCACGATACGGCAACGCTCTCCTCCGGGGGAGCGTTGCTTTTTTATGTCGTAGGTAGGCTCATGAATTGCATTGTATCGTTGGTCGGAATGAGCTGTTTCCCAATTATGAAGCTTTCAAACCAGCCTTTATCGTTTGTCGCTACTATACTCGCGGCCTGTCGGTGTTTGCTCCGGATTGTTTTTAAAGAATTAAGCGAGCCATTTGGGCTTGCCCTTACAGGGCAGAGGATAGGGCGCAAATCGGCAGGTTCTATAAACCGCTGACCCCTCCGGGGTAAACTAAGGCATCCGCCTACTCCGGAGCAGAACACAAATCGGCAGGTGCTATAAACCGCTGACCCCTCCGGGGTAAACTAAGGCATCTGCCTGCCCCGGAGCAGAACACAAATCGGCAGGTACGATACATCGCTGACTCCTCCGGGGTAAATTAAGGCATCCGCCTACCCCGGAGGGGTCAGCGGTTTATAGCCAGGGTCGTTCATCCTATTCCCTCTGCCCTGTGAGGCCAAGCCGTTCGTATTAGCTTGCCCTTACAGAGCCGGCGAACTCGGCAAAGAGCGGTAAGTGCTATAAACCGCTGGCGGTAACAATCACCCGGTCCTCCACAGCAAAAATGAAAGGTGTAAATTTCCGGTGCGTTTTATGAATTGTACATCCGGGATATGAATAATTTCCGGTTGCTAAATATGTTTCCGCTAAATCTATGACGGCTATGATGGCTGAATTACAGGATTAACCGGAGCAGGCACTAATTTTCAACACAGATGTAGACTCAATTCTTTCTCAGACTAAAAAACGAGCGAAAACCCGTACGTACATTACCAGGGAACGCTTATATTTGCTCATCAGCAAATGGTATGCACGCATACTAAATAACTAAGGGTCGTTATGAAGAGAGCCGGTAATAAAACAAAAAACCCCGCTGGAGGGCGGGGTTGGAGGGTGGTGATGGACGGAATCGAACCGCCGACACAAGGATTTTCAGTCCTTTGCTCTACCAACTGAGCTACATCACCGCTAACGGTCAACCGTTAAATGTGGGTGCAAAGGTAAGCGGATAAACCCCTTTGCGCAACCCTTTTTCAAATAAATTTTAACAAAATTGTGGTACTAAAGGTAAATAGCTGACAGCCAGTATAAACAACACCATGGCCATTATCGAACAAATCCTATTCATCATTGCCGTCGGCGTAGCCGGTTACCTGATCTGGCAACGCTATACCCTGATTAAGCGAGCCATTCAGCTCGGCCGGCCGGAGGACCGGAGCGACAACCCCGGCGAACGCATGAACATCATGCTGCGCGTGGCTTTCGGGCAGCGTAAGATGTTTGCCAAACCGCTGGTGGGCTTCATGCACTTTATTATCTATGCCGGCTTTATTATCATTAACCTCGAAATCCTGGAGATCATCATCGATGGGATTCTGGGTACGCACCGGATCTTTTCGCCGGTTATCACCGGCATCTACCCGTTTCTGATCGGGGTTTTTGAGGTGTTGGCGGTGGGGGTAATTGCCGTCTGCGTGGCATTTCTGGCCCGGCGGTATGTGCTGCGGGTCGGCCGGTTTCAGCCGGAGCGGCACCGCGAGATGAGCTGGCGCTGGCCCCAACTGGATGCTACGCTGATCCTGACGTTTGAGATCCTGCTGATGCTGGCGTTCCTGACCTGGAATGCTTCCGACAGCGTACTGCGTGAACGGGGCGTTGGGCATTACGGCGAGGTGCCGGTGGGCGATTTCCTCATCAGTCAGTTGCTGAAACCTTTATTTACCGGCTTCAGCGATACCGCGCTGGTGGCCTATGAGCGCTTTGCCTGGTGGTTCCACATCCTGGGTATTCTGTTCTTCGCGGTATACGTCACCTACTCCAAGCACCTGCATATCGCCATCGGTTTCCCCAATGTCTACTATTCTGATCTGAAGCCCAAAGGGGAGATGGAAAACATGCCGGAGATTACCCGGGAGGTGCAACTGGCGCTGGGGGTTACCCCCACGGAGGCCGCCAATGTGGATGATAACGGGCAACAGCCGGTAGACGCGCCGGCGGAGATCGGTCGTTTTGGGGCCAAAGATGTGGGAGACCTGCGGTGGATCAACCTTATGAACGCCTATAGCTGCACCGAGTGCGGGCGCTGTACGGCGGCCTGTCCGGCCAATATCACGGGCAAGGCCTTGTCGCCCCGCAAGATCATGATGGATACCCGCGACCGGCTGGAAGATATTCAGCGCGGCTGGAAAGCGCACGGCCCGGATTACAAAGACGATAAATCGCTGTTGGGCGATTACATCACCGTGGAGGAGATCAACGCCTGCACCACCTGCCAGGCCTGCGTGCAGGAGTGCCCGGTCAACATCGACCCGCTGGATATTATCCTGCAACTGCGCCGGTACCGGATCATGGAAGAAGCCCAGGCCCCGGCCTCCTGGAACGCCATGTTTAGTAATGTCGAGAACAACATGGCCCCCTGGAAGTTCTCGCCCAGCGACCGGTTTAACTGGGCCGATCAGGTGAATCAGTAAGGTTGCGCCGGTAGCCGTTGGTTACCGACCAATTTGGCCGTAATTTTCGGCGCATTCACAGAAGTAGATGGACGTTATTGTTATAAAAGTGCTGATTGCCCTGGTGGGCACCCTTGCCTTCGGGGTTCTTTATCGACTAAGGGAACAGATTGAACGCTGGCCGGAGCCCACCCGTAACCGGCGGCTGGCACTGGCCTTTACGCTTTGTCGGCTGGTGCCGTTTGTGGGTATATACCTGATTGCCGGTGCCGAAACGCGCTCCGATGTGCCCTTGTTTTACCAGGCTGCCGCCGAGGCCCTGGCGGGGAAACTGGTATACCGGGATTTCTGGTCGCCCTACAGTCCGCTGTTTGCCTACCTGACTGCCCTGCCGCTGGTGATCTGGCACAGTGCCAAAGCGGTGGTGTTGTTCATGATCGGGGTAGAAGGGCTGGCCTGGTGGCTTACCTACCGCCTTGCCCGCCGGCAGGTGGGTGCCCGGGCCCATTGGGTGGCGCTGCTGTATCTGGTATTGCCGGCTCCGCTGGTGTTTTGCGTGCTGGGTGGGCAGGAAGATAGCTGGATGTGGGCGTTTACCGTAGCCAGTCTGCACCTGGGCCGTCAGCAGCCAGACGAGTTCCGGCTGGGCATGTGGATGGCCGTGGTGCTGCTGGCCACTAAGGCACTGGCGGTGCTGATTGTGGCGGCTTTGTTTTTCTGGGTGCGCCGGCCCGTCCGCTACGTGTTTGGGCTGGCGGTGGTTGGCCTGCCGGCCCTGGCGGTACTGTATCTGCTGACCGGCACGGGTTTTCTGACCCCGCTGATGTTTGCCGGTATGCTGTTTGCGCCAAACATCTGGACCGTGCTGGCCCCGCTAACCGGCGATTTTATGCAGTATGCCGGACCGCTGAGCACCCTGGGTTTGCTAACTGTCATTGCCTTTTCGGCGGTAGGGGCCTGGCGCCTGCGGCAACAGCGGGTCAGCTACGAGCGCAGTCTGCCGATTCTCTGGCTGCTCTGCTACGGGTTTATCATGGTGGTGCATAAAAGCTCGTTCAGTAACTACGCTTTTATCTATATGCTGCCGCTGGTATTTTCGGTGATCGACCTGACCGACAGCAGACAGGTAGGGGCCTTGCTGGTGCTGAACGCGCTGGCGGCCATTCAGCCGTCGCTGTGGTGGAGCCTGGATACGCCCCTGTTTACCAATCCGGCCATGCTGATGCAGGGGCAGAATCTGCTGGAATACAGCATGGAGGTATGCATTGTGCTGAGCGTCGCGTATTTTGTGTGGCTGGCCTATACCCGTATTCCAACAGGCTCGCGGCCCCTTAGCTCTGTTCAGACACCGCACCCCTCCTCAACCCCCGACCTGAAACACGGAACATGAAAACTGAACCAGTAAAAAATGGAATCAACAACTGAAAAAACATACAAAGTCCCCCTCATGGCCGATATGCTGGCTGCCGGCGAAGAGCCGGAAGTCTTGTTCTGGGTGGGCTGTGCCGGCTCGTTCGACGACCGTTACAAGCGGGTGACCGTGGCCTTTGTGCGCATTCTGAACCATGTGGGCATCAAGTTTGCCGTGCTGGGTACCGAAGAAGGCTGCACGGGCGATCCGGCCCGCCGGGCGGGGAACGAGTTTCTGTTCCAGATGCAGGCGATGGCTAACATTCAGGTGCTGAATGGTTATAGCGTCAAAAAGATTGTGACGGCCTGTCCGCACTGCTTCAACACCATCAAAAACGAGTATCCCAAACTGGGCGGCAGCTACGAAGTGATTCACCATTCGCAGTTTCTGCAGCAGCTTATCAACGAAGGGCGGGTGCGGGTCAAAGATGGAGAATCGTTCAAGGGTCGGCGCATCACCTTCCACGACTCCTGCTACCTGGGGCGTGCCAACAAGATCTATGAGGCCCCGCGCGAAGTACTCAAGGCCCTGGATGCCGATCTGGTGGAGATGAAGCGCTCCCGCTCGCAGGGCCTGTGCTGCGGAGCCGGTGGTGCCCAATACTTCAAAGAGCCCGAACCTGGTAAAAAAGACGTGAACGTCGAGCGCACCGAAGAAGCCCTCGGCACCGGCGCCGATACCATTGCGGTGGCCTGCCCCTTCTGCATGACCATGATGACCGATGGCGTGAAGAACAAAGAAAAAGAAGACACCGTTCAGGTCTACGACCTTGCGGAACTTATCGCCCGGGGGGAGGGGTTGTGAAAGAGTCATTAGTCAATAGCCGTTAGCCGTTAGTAGGCAAGTCCCAGTGGCCAGTAGGCAGGCGTCAGCACTAACGACTAGTGACTAGTGACTAACGACTATCGACTATCGACTAATACCATGTACATCGATTTCAACCAAATAGCAGACAACGCCCGGCTGTGGGTGTACCAGGCAAACCGGCCGCTCACACCGGAGGAAGTGACGCGTGTAGAACAGGCGCTGCAATCGGCGCTAAACGGCTGGGCCGCCCACGGGCATCCGTTGTTATCGTCGGCGCGGGTGGTCAAGAACCGGTTTGTGCTGGTAGCGGTAGATGAGAACCACGCCCTGCCCAGCGGCTGTTCCATTGATGCCTCGGTGCATTTCCTGCAGGCCATTGGCAAGCAGTTAGGGGTTGATTTCTTCGACCGCTCGGTGGCCTATATCGCGGCCAATGGGTCGGTGCAGACCTTAACGCTGCCGCAACTCAAAGCCGCCGTTGCCGAGGGCGTATTGACGCCGGAAACCACGGTTTTCAATAACCTGATAGCTCAAAAAGCCGACCTGCCGGGCTGGAAAGTAAAAGCCGGTGATACCTGGCTGAAGCGGTATTTCAAAAATATCCTAGCCGGCACCGATTCGTCGGACCGCCCTGCTGGCTAAAGATCTGGGAGATAAGCTGTCAGGGCAGTTCAACATCAGCAGCCTGATCCACTCTGCAAGACCGGGCGATTGTTATTGCGGTTTATTGCATCTGTCATTCGTATGATGGGGCAGGTGTTATAAATCTAAGTAATGACCACCTGGTGCTCCGAAGCTAAAAAATCATATAGCAGTGTCTTTGCCCCGTAGGGGCTAGCGGTTTGTAGACAACGCCATAAGTATCCTTTCCCGGCTGCCCTGTAGGGGCAAGCCAAGTCAGCAGGCTTGCCCCTACAGGGCAGCCGGGAAAGGATACAGTGCTATTGTTTCTATTAACCGCTGGCCCCTACAGGGTAGTGGAATGATGTCAAGCGGTCGGATGTTACAAACCGCTGGCGGTAACGACCGTCCGACCCGGCGGGGCAGAGGGAAAGGCACGTAACGGCTGTTCTCAAAGCCGCTGGCAGTAATAACTGCTCCACTTTCCAAGCAAAAGAAGACAAACCAACTGGTGACGTCAGGTAATTGATCAGGTCTAATTGACAGATACCGTAACGCACCAGCCGATGCCTAATACGTTTACCCAACTGTACGTTCAGATTGTCTTCGCGGTAAAAGGCCGCCAATCGCTGATTCTGCCTGAACACAAAGAACGGCTGCACCAATACATAACTGGGGTTGTTAGAAACCGTCAACAAAAGCTGTTGGCGGTGCATTGTATGCCGGATCACACCCACCTCTTCATCGGCTTCAGCCCAACCCTGGCTATTGCGGACCTGGTACGTGACGTAAAAACCCAATCCAGCCGGTTTATCCGGGAGCAGAAGATCACGCCATTTTCATTTGCGTGGCAGGAAGGGTACGGGGCGTTTACCTACGCCCAATCCCAGATTGATGCGGTGTGCCGGTACATTCATAATCAGGAGCAGCACCATCGCAAACGGACGTTTAAAGAGGAATACGTGGAGTTTCTGGATAAGTTTGGGGTGGAGTACGATCAGAAATACCTTTTTGACTGGATCGAGTAGCGTTTGAGATTGCGGTTGCGACTGTCGGACCCTACAGTGCAGTGGGCATGATGTCAAACGGTCCGGTGCTACAAACCGTTTGCCCCTACAGGGCAGTGGGGAAAGGTATGTAACGGCTGTTCTACAAACCGCTGGCCCTTACAGGGCAGTGGAGAAAGGTATGTAACGGCTGCTGCTTTTTGCCCTGTAGGGGCAAGCGGTTTGTAAAAATGGAAAGACGTGTGTTTGTCATCTGCCCTGTAGGGGCAAGCGGTCGGGTTCTACAAACCGCTGGCCCCTACAGGGCAGTGGGGAAAGGTATGTAACGGCTGTTCTACAAACTGTTTGCCCCTACAGGGCAGGGGAATGATACCAAACGGTCTGGTTCTGCTCTTTGCTACGTAGTAGCCAGCGGTTTATAGAAACGGAAAAGCGTTGGTTTTCTGGCTGCCCTGTAAGGGCAAGCCAATCAGAGGCTGGCGGTAACGACCGCTTGCCTTTACAGGGCATTGGGTGTTGAAGCAACGTGGCTGGATGTTATTTACGGTTGAAACAATCTACGGCACAAAAAACTTCAACCGCTTCACGCCCGTTTCCGAATCCACCGAAATCAGGTAAACCCCCGGCACCAGCGGAGACGCCGGCCGGATCACCCACTCCGTATCGGCCAGGTGAATGGACTGGGCAGACACCGACTGACCAGCCATATTGTGCAGCTTCATACCTCGGGCATCAATGGCGTTCAGCAGCACCCGAATATCCCCGTTCTCGGCCGACTGATACGCCAGCAAAGCCTCCTCGTCTGAATTAACCACCACGGAGATAATTTTGGAAAAATCCGTTTTGCCGTCTTTATCAATTTGCCGCAGGCGGTAGTAGTTAGCACCGGGGAAAGGGTTCTTGTCTTCAAACTGGTAGCGGTTGCGGGTATCGGCATCACCGGCGGATTTTACCGGCTCGCCGACCGGCAGAAACTCTTTGGCATCGCGGCTGCGCTCCACCACAAACCGATCTGCGTTACGTTCCCAGGCCGTTTCCCAGAAAAGCTGGACCGAATTGCCAAAGGCTTTGCCGCTGAATTGAGTGAATTCGACAGGAAGCTGGTTGGTACAGGCAGCGTCATTTAGTTTACGAGTAAAATAGGTTACACCGCCAATTGTTTGAGAACCGTTAAAAGGAGCTGGATAAGTTGCTAAGCAAGCACCAGTACCAATTACAATGACTGAATTTTTACTACCACTTTCAAGTGTCCCTCCAGATCGGACTTCAATTTGTGAATAATCGTTAGCAAGGGTTAAAACTTTATTTTGATCTATAGTAAGTGTAGCACCTGGCATTACAATAATATTGACCTGACCACTAATAGTCCGATCTGCGTCCATTTCAACAAAACCACTGTTAATAACAATTGTCCCGGTAAAGTTTCCACTAGGCGGAGGGGCACCGACAAGGGGAGGGTTTGGTGTCGAACAACTCCAAATGGCTGCATTGGACCACTTAACTGCACTATTTTTACTTGTCCCGCCGTTAACAACCGTACAAGTCTGGGTAAAACCAATCAATGTACTTCCTAAGAGTAGTATCAGAAGTACTAACCTGGCATATAGTAAGTAATAGTTTTTCATAAATAGTAAACTCGTTTAGTTCCCTGTTCCCTATGGGACAGCATACCTATCTTAATCATATTTTAATAAGCAAAATAAAGCAATAATCAGGTATCTTTCCTAATTCTGCCGATTCATCTTTGTATCCGGTCTATAAACCGTTGGAATAGCGGTTTTGACCCTGTTTTTGGCCGATCAGCGGGTAGCTGTTACTTTTGTAGACGCAGGCGTTCAGCTTGTTTTACAATAGTCTATAGCACATCAATGGCAGAGACTTTACAAATACCCCATACCACCAACCGGCAGGAGATCTACGAGACGCTGCTGCCCCAGTTAGCCGCGCTCGTTGAGGGCGAAACCGACCTCACCGCCAATCTGGCCAATATCACGGCGGCACTCAAAGAAGCCTTCGGATTTTTCTGGGTCGGATTTTACCTCAAAAAAGAAGGGCAACTCGTACTTGGTCCCTTCCAGGGCCCCATCGCCTGCACCCGCATCAATTTCGATAAAGGCGTGTGTGGCGCGGCCTACTCCCGCAAAGAAACCATTCTGGTGCCGGATGTCGAGCAGTTTCCCGGTCATATCGCCTGTAGTTCTCTGTCTAAATCAGAAGTAGTCGTGCCCGTATTCGACAAAAACGGTGAAGTGGCGATGGTACTGGACGTTGACAGCGACAAACTCAACGACTTCAGCGAGGTTGATGTGGTTGGGCTGGAGCAGGTTGGGTGGTTGATTAGTTCAATGAACTAATCAACCAATCACCGCCCGCAGCACTTCCCGTTTCCGCGCCGGGCCGGCATGCTTCTCTACGGTAAAGCCGGCGGCTTTAAGGTTGCGCTGCACGTAGCCCTTGGAGCAGTAGGTGGTGAGCAGGCCGCCCGGTCGCAGCAGACCGGCTATGTTTCGGAAGATGTCTTCCGTCCACAACTCGGGCTGGGCTTCGGGCGCAAAGGCATCGTAGTAGACCAGGTGAAAGCGTCCGGGTAGGGTGTCGCCGGTGGCTACGTCCTGCAGCAGCCCCTGCCGCTTGGTAAGGGTAAAATAGGAGTGGATCTCCGTCAGCGCATCCCAGGGTGCTTCGTGCAGGAGTGAAAGGTAGTTGGTGCCCAGCAGCGCATCAAAATTAAGCTGTTGGGCCTCCGCTATCGGCAGCGGGTACGCTTCTACGGCGGTGTAGAAGACCGGCCGTTGGCGCTGTCCGGCTTCGCGGGCGGTGAGCAGGGCGTTCAGGCCCGTACCGAAGCCCATTTCAAAGACAAACAGATCGTCGCTGAACCGCCGGAAGGCCTCCTCCAGCCCCAGCTCGATAAACACCCGCTGCGACTCCTGCCAGGCCCCGAAAATAGAGTGGTAATGCTGGTTGAACACCGGATGGTACACCGAATGCGACCCATCGGCCGTGATGACGATACGACTGCCTGTTTTCATATTCCTTGCTTTTGGGTTATCTTCGCCCCCCAAAACAGCTTACCATGATTCAACGCATTCAAACCATATTTATGTTTTTAATTGTGCTCGCGATGGGCGTATTTCTGTCGTTTCCCATCTGGGATAAGACCGGCATCCGCTCCACCGAAACCGCCCAACTCACCGCCCTTCAGTACTCGTACCAGCAGGGCATCACCACTTACCCCATCCCGATGTGGTACCTCGCCGGCCTGGCGGTGCTGGTCGCTCTTATCGCGCTGATTGCCATTTTCCGCTATCGCAACCGCCTGCAGCAGATGGGCCTCTGCGCCGTGAATGCCCTGCTGATGACCGGCATGATGGCCATTATCCTTTACACCACCCTCTACAAAGGCAAGACCTACGGCATGGTCGATGACCAGGGCAATTACCATATCGGTTTCTACGCCCTCATTGCCGCGCTGATCTTCAACATGCTGGCCAACCGCTTCATCCGCCGGGATGAGAAGCTGGTAAGGGATTCGGACCGGTTTAGGTAGGGAATGATGAGTTAAGAGTTATTGGTAACTGGTAATTCTTAACTCATCACTCTTAACTCTTAACTTCAAACCAGCCCCTCCTTCAGCAAATCATGCAAATGCACAAACCCCACTACCCGCCGGTTGTCGGCGACAACCAACTGGGTGATGTTGCGCTCCTGCATGATCTGGAGGGCCGTAACGGCGTAATCGTCGGGCCAGACGCAGACGGGTGAGGGTGTCATGATGTCCTGAGCGCAGAGGTGGGCGTACTGCTCGTGCTGGTTCAGCATCCGGCGGAGGTCGCCGTCGGTGATGATACCGGCCAGTATATGCTGGTCATCGACCACCGCGGTGGCGCCCAGCCGTTTGGAGGTCATTTCCAGAATGACTTCGTGTATAGTGGCCCGTGCGGGAACCTGGGGTACTTGGTTGTGCGGGTAAATATCACTAACTTTCAGGTACAGCTTCTTGCCCAGGGAGCCGCCGGGGTGGTACCGGGCAAAATCCTGCCGGGTAAATCCTCGGGCTTCCAGCAGGCTTATGGCCAGGGCATCGCCCAGGGCCAGGGCTACGGTGGTGCTGGTAGTTGGGGCCAGGTTCAGCGGGTCGGCTTCGCGTTCGCAGTAGCCATGCAGCACATAGTCGGCGTGCCGGGCCAGGTACGAGCCGGTATCGCTGACGAGGGCAATAATCCGGACGCCGGTGCGACGCAGCAAGGGCAGTAACACCTTGATCTCAGCGGTATTACCACTCTTGGAGATGCAGATCACCACATCCTCGGCCTGAATCATACCCAGGTCGCCGTGGATGGCGTCGGCCGCGTGCATAAACAGGGCCGGGGTACCGGTGGAGTTCAGCGTCGCCACTATTTTCTGGCCGATCAGGGCACTCTTGCCCACACCGGTAACGACCACCCGACCGGGGGTTCCCAGGATGGCTTCGACACAGGCATCGAACTGTTCATCGAGCCGGTCGATGGCCGCCCGGATCGCTTCCGCTTCGGCCAGCAAGACCTGACGGGCAATTAGCTGGGGATTTTTTTTTAGTACTTTCAACGGAGAATTCGCTTTGGCGAAAGGTTTGCGTTGTAAATTCGCTAACTTTATTTAGCAAAGATACAGTCAACAGAGATTTTAGTAACCTTCTGTACGAATATAGAATGATGCAGGTAGACCACGCGGTACACGTTACCCTGAAGGAGCGGCTAAAAGAAATTTTTGGGTATAGTCAGTTTAGAGGAGATCAGGAAGCCATTATCAATAGTATTCTGGCCAGCCGGAACACCTTTGTTATCATGCCGACGGGAGCCGGCAAATCCCTTTGTTATCAGCTGCCGGCGCTGGTCACCCACGGCACGGCGGTGGTGATTTCGCCCCTGATTGCCCTGATGAAAAATCAGGTGGATCAGCTCAATGCCTTCGGTATCAATGCGCAGTTTCTGAACTCGACCCTGACCAAGGCCGAGATGAACAAGGTAAAGAAAGATACCCTGAACGGCTCACTGAAGCTGTTGTACATTGCCCCGGAGTCGCTGACCAAGGAAGAGAATCTTGACTTTCTGAAGAAAGCCAACATCTCGTTTGTGGCCATCGACGAAGCCCACTGTATTTCGGAGTGGGGGCATGACTTCCGGCCGGAGTACCGCAAGATCCGGGGTATTGTCGATAACATCGGCCAGTTGCCCGTGATTGCGCTGACGGCTACGGCGACGCCCAAGGTGCAGCAGGATATTCAGAAAAACCTGCAGATGGAAGATGCCGACATCTTCAAGACGTCGTTTAACCGGAAAAACCTGTATTACGAGGTGAAGCCGAAGATCGACGCCAAAAAGCAGCTCATCAAGTACATCAAGAATCATAAGGGTAAGTCGGGAATCGTGTACTGCCTGAGCCGGAAAACGGTGGAGGAAATTGCCGAAGTGCTCAACGTCAACGACATTAAGGCCCTGCCTTACCATGCCGGTCTGGACCCTGCCACCCGCATGGCCAACCAGGATGCCTTCCTGAACGAAGAGGCCGACGTGATCGTAGCCACCATTGCCTTTGGGATGGGAATCGATAAGCCGGATGTTCGGTTTGTGATCCACTACGACGCGCCGAAGTCGTTGGAAGGCTACTACCAGGAAACCGGGCGGGCGGGCCGCGACGGGCTGGAAGGTAACTGCATCATGTTCTACAGCTACGAGGATATTGTCAAGCTGGAGAAGTTCAACAAAGACAAGTCGGTCACCGAGCGCGACAACGCCCGGCACCTGCTCACCGAAATGGTATCGTACGCCAACCTGGGTACGTGCCGGCGCCGGCAGTTGCTGAGCTACTTCGGTGAGTACGTAGACAAGGACTGCGGGTTCTGCGACAACTGCCTGAAGCCGACCGAGAAGTTTAAGGTACAGGAGGAAGTGGTACTGGCGCTGCGGGCTGTGGCACAAACCGACGAACGCTTCGATGCCGCCCACATTGCCGATGTGCTGACGGCGACCGAAAACCAGTACATCACCAGCTACGAACATGACAAACTGGATGTGTACGGCAAAGGCCGCGAGTTCAACGAGAGCGTGGACTACTGGTGCTCTATGCTGCGGCAGTTGACCATTCTGGGCTATATCGATAAGGATGTCGATAACTATGGGGTGCTGAAGGTCTCCGAAAAAGGGAAGCGGTACATTGATGATCCGTACCCGGTCACGCTGGCAAAAGACCATAACTACGACCAGCAGATTGCCGACGGTGAAGAAGAAGGCGATAAGGATATGGCACCCACCACCGGCAGCGCCTACGACGAAGAACTGCTGGGCTTGCTGAAGGCCCTGCGGAAGAAGGTAGCTAAGGAGAAAGGCCTGCCGCCCTACGTTATTTTCCAGGACCCTTCTCTGGAAGAAATGGCCACCACCTACCCCTGCACCCGCGAAGAAATGGCGCAGATCAACGGCGTGGGCATGGGCAAGGTGCAGAAATTTGGCCGGCCGTTTATCGACCTGATTGCAAAGTATGTCGAGGAAAACGATATTGAAACGGCGAAAGACGTAGTCGTAAAATCGACCGTCAACAAGTCGAAGGTCAAAATCTACATCATTCAGCAGATCGACCGGAAGGTGGATCTTGAAGAAATTGCCGAGTCGAAGGACCTGTCAATGGAGGAACTGGTGGAGGAAATTGAGCATATCTGTTACTCCGGCACGCGCCTGAACCTGGATTACTACATCAACCAGATCATGGACGGCGACCGGCAGGACGAAATTTACGATTACTTTATGTCGGCCGAAACCGACAATATTGCCGTAGCCATGCGTGAGTTCGGCGGTGATGATTTCACCGAGCAGGAACTTCGCCTGATGCGGATTAAATTCTTATCGGAAGTAGCGAACTAATGATGAATGATGAATGATGAATGATGAATGGGTTGGCGCAAGCTTTTCATTCCGCCCGGCGGCCCGGATCATTCATCATTCATCATTCATCATTCATCATTGAAAAATGAACATACTCATATTGGGTTCAGGCGGGAGAGAGCATGCCTTTGCGTGGAAACTGGCCCAGAGCCCGCTTTGTGATAGCTTGTTTGTGGCACCAGGGAATGCTGGTACGGCGCAGGTGGCCACCAACCTGCCAATCGGCTACAATGATTTCGAGGGTATAACCGAGGCTATTCGCAGACACCGGATCGACCTGCTGCTGGTGGGGCCGGAAGAGCCGCTGGTAAAAGGAGTGGTTAACTACCTCCGCAGTCAGCCGGATTTAGGTGCCCTGCGCATTGTTGGCCCCGATCGGCAGGGGGCACAACTGGAAGGCAGCAAAGACTTCTCCAAGCAGTTTATGGTGAAGTACGGCATCCCGACAGCCGCGTCGCAGACGTTTACCGCCGACACGCTGACGGAGGGTCTGGCGTATCTGGACGCCCATTCACTGCCGGTAGTCCTGAAAGCCGACGGACTGGCGGCAGGTAAGGGCGTGGTGATTGCCAATACCGCTCAGGAGGCTCAAGACACGCTCCGCGATATGCTGACAGCGCAGAAGTTTGGCGAGGCCGGCAACAAGGTGGTCATTGAGCAGTTTTTACGGGGTATTGAGTTATCAGTGTTTGTGCTGACAGACGGCGTCAATTACAAGATCCTGCCGGAAGCAAAAGATTACAAACGCATCGGCGAAGACGATACCGGACCGAACACAGGCGGTATGGGTGCGGTGTCGCCGGTGAAGTTTGCCGACCGGAAATTCCTGCAAAAAGTAGAAGAGAAGGTCGTCAAACCCACGCTGGCGGGGCTACAGCAGGAGGGTATCCGCTACCAGGGTTTTATCTTTGTGGGCCTGATGAACGTGAAAGACGAGCCGTACGTTATTGAATATAACGCCCGGATGGGTGATCCTGAAACGGAAGTGGTGCTGCCGCGCATCCAGAACGACCTGGTTGAGCTGCTCACCGCCACCGCCGACGGGGAACTCGATAAAGTAGCGCTACAGGTATCGCCCCAGACCGCCGTCACTACGGTCGTAGTGTCGGGCGGATACCCGGATGCCTACGAGAAGAGTAAAGTAATCACGGAGTTGGACAAGCTGGAGCAGGTAATCGCGTTCCATGCCGGCACCGCCCCTGGCCCCAACGGTCACGTGCTGACTAATGGCGGGCGGGTACTGGCGCTTACGGCACTGACCAATTCCCTGGAAAATGCCGTCCGGAAGTCGCAGGAAGCGGCCCGCACGGTGCAATTTGACGGGAAATATTACCGGAAAGACATCGGGCTCGACCTGATCCGGTACCAGGATTAACGTTTGAGGTTTAAAGTTTGACGATATTTAGTGACGGTTTAACCTCAAACCTTAAACCTCAAACCTCAAACGAACGATAAAATATGTCTTGCAAATCCTGTACGACTGGTGGATGCGGAACCCGAACAGCCAGTAACGGCACGGCAACAGCCGGCTGTGGCAGCGGGGGGTGCAGTACCGGCGGATGCAATAAGATGAATACGTTCGACTGGCTGAGTCACATGGAGGTTCCGGTGGCGCAGCGGTTCGACGTGGTGGAAGTTAAATTTAAAGGTGGCCGGAAAGAATATTACCGGAATGTTCACCAACTGAACCTGACCACCGGCGACTTTGTGGTCGTCGAGATGCAGTCGGGATACCATATGGGCGCAGTGTCCATGCAGGGCGAACTGGTGCGGCTGCAACTGCGCAAGAAAAACCTGCAGGCTACGGATGACATGAAGGTGATTCACCGGATTGCGACGCCCAAAGACCTGGAGAAGCACGAGCAGACCATTGCCCGCGACCTGCCGACGATGTACCGGGCGCGGGAGATTGTCAGAGAGCTGAATCTGAACATGAAGCTGTCGGATGTGGAGTACCAGTCCGACAATACGAAGGCAACGTTTTATTACTCGTCGGAGGAGCGCGTCGATTTCCGGGAGCTGATCAAGCTGCTGGCGGCTGAGTTCAAGATCCGGGTAGATATGCGGCAGATCAGCCTGCGGCAGGAAGCCGGCCGGCTCGGGGGCATCGGCTCCTGCGGCCGTGAACTGTGCTGCTCGACCTGGCTGACGGATTTCAAGAACATTACGACCTCGGCGGCCCGGTACCAGAACCTGTCGCTGAACCCGGCCAAGCTGTCGGGTCAGTGCGGACGGCTGAAGTGCTGCCTGAACTACGAACTGGAAACGTACATTGATGCGCTGCGGGATATTCCGACGGTAGAAAAGCCGTTGCAGACGCAGAAAGGCAATGCATACCTTCAAAAAACTGATATTTTCCGCAAAATCATGTGGTTCGGCTACAGCACCGAAAGCACCTGGCACCCGCTGCCGATTGAGCGGGTGCTGGAGATCATTAACCTCAACAGGCAGGGCGTTGTTCCGGAATCATTTGACGTACTAACCCCGGTGGGGGAAAAAAAAGAACCCGCTGGACTGGCTGCGCTCAACAGCGATCTTGACCGGCTCGATAAAAAGTACGCTATTGCCAAGGTGAAGAAGAAAAAGAAAAAGTCGAAAGGAAAAGCCTCGGGGCCGGCCACCGGTGCGCCGGCGGCTCAACCGGCAAAAGGATGAGTCCAGAAACCGCCATGTCCTCAACGACATGGCGGTTTTTTGTAGAGTCCTTGTAACTTTGCAGAAAGACACGGGGTATGAAAAGGAAGGGGCTCTGGCTGGTTGTGCTGCTGGCACTGGTAGGATGCGACAAGAACACGGTATATAAAGAATATACCGACATAAAAGGCGGGCAGTGGTATGTAAACGACACTCCCTCGTTTACGTTTACAATCACCGACACCACCGAAGCCTATAATATTTACTATAACCTGCGAAACAGCATTTCGTACCCCTATTATAATCTGTATCTGACCCGCTACCTGACCGATGCCGGCGGAACGCTGATCGAGTCGAGGCTGGATGAACTGATCCTGATGGACCCTAAGACCGGTAAGCCGCGGGGCGATGGCCTGGGTGACATCTTTGACCATAAAGTTCTGATTAAACGCAACTACCTGTTTCCGCACGCTGGTGATTATACCCTGCGGATTAGTCAGTACATGCGGCAGAACCCATTACCCGACATACTTAGTGTTGGGGTTACTATTGAAAAGGCTACGCCCACCCCGGACTAGGGTTGGTATAGCAATAATGCCCGAGTTTTTAGAAAAATTCTGCGGTGCGTTGCCCGAAATTTCTCAACTTTACCATATCATCTTTTCCGCCTTAGTCCGTATGATTACTGAACCTTCCCATCTGGATAACCCTATTTCGGAGGGACTGAACAACCGCGTAGCCGGCGAACCCGTACAGGCCGCCATCACCTACGAAAAAATTCCGACGCATATTTACGCTGATGCCAAAGACGCGTCCCGCGCTGTAGCCCGTGAAATTGCCGATCTGATCCGCGAGAAGCAGGGAGCGGGTAAACCCTGTGTGCTCGGCCTGGCCACGGGCTCATCGCCCAAAACCGTATATGCCGAACTAATCCGTATTCATCGGGAAGAAGGATTGAGCTTCCGCAACGTCGTTACCTTTAACCTGGACGAATACTACCCGATGGAGCCCGACTCGCTGCAAAGCTATGTCCGGTTCATGAAAGAACAGTTGTTCGACCATGTCGACATTCCCGAAGGGAATTACAACATTCCGGATGGCACCGTTCGGGTGGATAAGGTGGCCGACTTCTGCCGGGCCTATGAGGCCAGGATCGAATCGTACGGGGGACTGGATTTTCAACTCCTGGGCATCGGCGGGAACGGCCATATCGGCTTCAACGAGCCTGGTTCGCTCATCAATTCGCATACCCGCCTGATGATGCTCGACCACTCGACGCGGGCGGCTGCGTCGATGGACTTTGGCAGCCTGGCCCGTACCCCCCGCAAGGCAATTACCATGGGCGTAGCCTCCATTCTGGCAGCTAAACGTGTAGTGCTGCTGGCCTGGGGTGAGCGTAAAGCCCCTGTTATCCGGGGAGCCGTTGAAGGCACCGTGACCGAACACAATCCGGCCTCGTACCTGCAAACCCACCCGAACGCCCTGTTTGTCATCGACGAAGCGGCTGCCTCGGAACTGACCCGGATGAAAACGCCCTGGCTGGTCGATCAGGTGGTGTGGGACAATAAAATGATTAAAAAGGCGGTGACGCACCTGTCCCTGACGCTGGGCAAACCGATCCTGAAACTGACCGACCGCGACTACAACGACAATGGCGTAAGCGACCTGCTGGCGCAGTACGGGCAGGCTTACGACATCAACATCGACGTATTCAACCAGCTTCAGCATACCATCACCGGCTGGCCGGGTGGTAAACCGAACGCCGACGATACCAACCGGCCGGAGCGAGCCCTGCCGGCCCAGAAGCGCTGTCTGATCTTCAGCCCGCACCCCGACGATGACATTATTTCCATGGGGGGCACCTTCCAGCGCCTGGCCGACCAGGGACATGAGGTACACGTGGCCTACCAGACCTCCGGCAATATTGCCGTAGCCGACGATGAAGCACTGCGCTTTGCCGACTATGTGGTCGATTTCAACGATAAATTTGGCATTGATAGTCCCGAGGCTACCCGGATTTTTCGGGATGCGGCTGCCTTCCTGCGTACCAAGAAAGACAGCGAAATGGATACCGACGAGGTGCGGTACATCAAAGGTCTGATCCGCAAGGGCGAGGCCAAATCAACCTGCCGCTTTGTGGGTATTCCGGTAGACAACGCGCATTTCCTGAATATGCCGTTCTACGAGACGGGTAAGGTCGAGAAAAAGCCGTTGAGTGAGGAGGATATCAAGGTGGTCATGAACCTGATTGAGGAGGTAAAACCGCATCAGATTTATGCTGCCGGCGACCTGGCCGATCCGCACGGGACGCACAAAGTTTGTCTGGACGCCATCATCGAAGCTGTCCGTCGCCTGAAACATAAGAATTTTATGAAGGACTGCTGGGTGTGGCTGTACCGTGGTGCCTGGGCCGAGTGGGACATTCACGAAATTGAAATGGCCGTGCCGATGTCGCCCGATCAGGTGATGCGCAAGCGGCTGGGTATTTTCAAGCATCAGTCGCAGAAAGACGGCGTCGTGTACCAGGGCACCGACTCCCGCGAGTTCTGGCAGCGGGCCGAAGAGCGCAACCGCGCCACCGCCGGCCTCTACGACCGCCTGGGCCTCGCCGAGTACGAAGCCATGGAAGCTTTTGTGCGGTGGAAGTTCTAAGGTACCCGCTTCTAACTGTCAAATGAAAAGCCCGATCTAAATCGGGCTTTTCATTTGACAGTTAGAACGGGAGTAGTATCAGGCGGGAAATAGCCTCTTAGCGATTGCAGCATGATTTCTTTATATTCAGGTTTCACCCCATAACAGTAATTGGCTATCCTGGCTGACGAATACTGGTAAGAGGCTTGTAAGAAAAGTTTTTCGGGTTGAATAAGCCGGTGAAGCTTCCAGTCATTGGCCAGGTGCTCGGTTCTGACGGGTATATTTTTATAATAAAGCAGATAATCCGGGTCGGTGAGCCACGCGGCTGTCACTACATCAAACGGAATAAATCCTTTAGGAGAGCCCAGCGCTATTTTCCACAGCTTTTGCCATTGTCTTAGCTGGTGATATAGCCATTGATCTGTTTTATCCGAACTTTCCTGAAGAAACTTAATGTCCTGCCTGTCGAGGTAAATGGTTGAAGAGGCTTCATACCCGGCAAGAACAAGGGGTATATCGGTGCCCATAATTAGCTGAAACGCATTGGGGTCGCGTTCAAAATTAATGTCGGGGAGATTAATTCTGCCCTTTGCCGGGTTAAGAAGCCGACCTGGCTGCCGGCCTCCACAGAAGACTATTTCCTTAATCTGATGCTGGAGCTCCGGGTAGCGCATCAAAACGGTGGCTACATTGGTAGCCGGCCCCAGAATCAGAATGGAAAGCTTCTCTTTTCGCAGCGCTTCGGCTAATGCTTCTACTGCCTCGGTTTGTTTTCCAAGCAATTTGCTGCCGGATGCTCCTTTGAAGAGGGGAATGGTTTTACCGCATCGTTGCAACAGCTTTTGGGTAATCCGGTAGCCGTGGTTACTATTCAGGGCGAAACTTATTCCCCTGACAGTTACCTTATCTGAGCGCACGGCCTGCAGGATGGCGAGGCCATCGTCGACATCGCGGCCGAAACGACCCAAGTGAATATCGGTATCAATCCAGATAGCCGTTCGCTGAGCGTTAGTAATCAGGGACAGGAGGAGCAGCGCCGTCACTGCGGGTATAAACAAGGTTTTCATGATGAAAGAGGAAGATGGTTAACCAAGGTACAATTAAAGCTTTCAGTTAGGGCAGACTTTTGATTTATCGGTAAAGGAGTCGTCGTGTGGGGCCGTAGCGGATACCAGAATTTTTGCCAGAAAACGGTAGCTTTGGTTTTTCGCTGCATAACTATGACACAAACTGTGAGATTTACTTCAACAGCGGCTGCGTCGTCGGTGGCCGATAAACGTCCTGCCGCCCGGCTGCTGTCGCTGGATGTCTTTCGGGGAATCACCGTGGCCGGTATGATTCTGGTCAATAATCCCGGCGACTGGGGGCATGTGTATGCGCCCCTGCTGCATGCGCCCTGGCACGGCTGGACACCCACGGACCTGATCTTCCCGTTCTTTCTCTTTATCGTGGGTGTTTCTATTACGTTTGCGCTGGGGAGGGAAAAAGAAGGAGGGAACGGAGGCAGGGGCGTGACGGGAAAGATTATCCGGCGGAGCCTGGTGCTGTTCGGGTTGGGGCTGTTCCTGAACCTGTTTCCGAAGTTCGACTTCGCTACGTTCCGGATACCGGGCGTATTGCAGCGGATAGCGCTGGTGTACCTGGCCTGCTCCCTTATTTACCTGCGCACCAATACCCGCACCCAGAGCGGGCTGATTGCCCTGCTGCTGATTGGCTACTGGCTACTGATGACCGTGGTTCCCGTGCCGGGTGTGGGCTATGCCAACCTCGAACCAACGACCAACCTGGGTGCCTGGTTCGACCGGACGCTGCTGGCGGGGCACCTCTGGGCCAGTTCGAAGGTCTGGGACCCGGAGGGGCTGCTGAGCACAATGCCGGCTATCGCTACCGGGCTATCGGGCGTATTGGTGGGTACACTGCTGCGGTCTGGCCGGGCGGAGGCCGACAAAGTGGCCTGGCTCTTTGCCGCCGGTTGCCTGTCGGCCCTGGGGGGCGTGATCTGGGGCAGCTTCTTTCCGATCAATAAAGCGTTATGGACAAGTTCGTTTGTGCTGCTGACCTCCGGGCTGGCTATGCTGGGCCTGGCGCTCTGCTACTGGTTTATCGATGTGCAGGGCCAGACAAAGCCCGGCTACCGGCGGTGGACCACGCCTTTTGTAGCCTTTGGGGTAAACGCCATTACGGTCTTCTTCCTCTCGGGCCTGATTCCCCGCATTCTGAACATGATTCATGTAGCTAGCGACGGCACGGAAATGGGGGCGAAGGAGTGGATGTATCAGACTTTTTTTGTGTCTTTTTTTACCGATCCCTACCAGGCATCGCTGGCCGGGGCCATTACCTTTATTCTGATCTGGGTGGCGGTTCTCTGGTGGATGTACGCCAAAAAAATAATCATCAAGGTATAGTTTTTAGTTGTGTAAGGGGCCACCGGTAACGCAGCGTACAGACTTGCCTGCTGCGCTACCGGCGGTAACATGTATCTATTTGTGCCTGATTATTCTATGTATAAATTTTTCAGAACCACACTTACAGCCCTGTGGCTGACCACTACCCTGGTGGTAGCCCAGCCGGCTACGAAAGCCCGAAAAGCACCGGCCAAAACGGCCTCTACCACCCGGACACCGGCCGATCTGAAACGGCCGATCCCGTTTGATCCGAACGTAAAAGTCGGTAAGCTGCCCAACGGCCTGACCTACTACATCCGCAGGAACGAGGAGCCGAAGAACCGCGCCGAATTGCGGCTGGTGGTTAAGGCGGGCTCGGTGCTGGAGGAAACCAATCAGCAGGGGCTGGCGCACTTCATGGAGCATATGGCTTTTAACGGCACCAAAAATTTCCCCAAAAATGAGCTGGTCAACTTTCTGCAGTCATCCGGGGTGCGTTTTGGGGCCGACCTGAATGCCTATACCAGCTTCGACGAAACCGTGTATCAGTTACCGGTGCCGACCGACAACCCCGAGCTGTTTGAGCGGGCGTTCCAGATTCTGGAAGACTGGGCGCATAACGCCACGCTCGATCCGGAAGAGATTGACAAGGAGCGCGGGGTAGTGCTGGAAGAGTGGCGGCTGGGCCGCGGAGCCCAGCAGCGGATGCGGGATAAGTACTGGCCGTATCTGCTCAATAATTCCCGCTATGCCGACCGCCTGCCCATCGGCAAAGAAGATGTCCTGCGAAATTTCAAGAAAGAAGCTCTGGAACGCTTTTACCGCGACTGGTACCGGCCGGACCTGATGTCCGTTATTGCCGTCGGCGATTTTGACGTAGCTAAGGTAGAGGGTATGATCCGGGAGAAGTTTGGGCGTATCCCGAAGGCCACTAACGCAAAAGCAAGGCCCACTTTCACCATACCGCCCCACCCGGATACCAAAGTGGTTATTGTAACGGATGAGGAGCAGCCCAACACCGTTGTGCAACTGATTTATAAGCGGCCGGAAATCAAAGAAACCACGCTCAATGATCTGCGGGAGGGTATCAAGCGTAGTTTGTTCAATATCATGCTCAGCAACCGTATTCAGGAACTGACGCAGCGGGCCGACCCGCCTTTTCTGGGCGGCTTCAGCAATTACGGTAGTTTTATCGGTAACCTCGATGCCTTCTCCTCCTACGCGGTAGCGAAAGGCGATAATGTGGAACGGGCCATTCAAACCCTGCTGGATGAGACGGCCCGCGTTCGCCGGTTCGGGTTTACGCCAACCGAACTCGACCGGGCCAGGCGTGATCTGGTATCGGGTGCTGAGCAGGCTTATAATGAACGGAACAAAACCCGCTCGTCGGCCTACGTAAGCCAGTATGTGCAGCACTTCCTGAAAAATGATCCGGTTACGGGGGTTGATTTCTACTACAATTTTTTGAAAAGTACCATCGATGGTGTCAAACTGGACGAAGTAAACCAGTTGGTCAACCAGTTTATTGCGCCGGAGAACCGGGCCGTCGTTATTATGGCTCCGGATAAGAGCAAAGACAAACTGCCGACCGTGGAGCAGGTAATTGGCTGGATTGATAATGCCGGCCAAAACGTAACGGCCTACGTGGATCAGACGCTGGACAGCCCCCTGTTGCGGGTACAGCCAACGGCTAAACCCATTGCCGGCGAGAAGAAAATTCAGGAGCTTGGCGTAACGGAGTGGCGGCTGCAAAACGGTGTTCGGGTTATTCTGAAGCCGACCAATTTTAAGAACGACCAGATCCTGTTTACCGGCATCAGTTTTGGCGGCACCTCGCTCTACGATCTCAAGGATTACGAATCGGCCCGCTTTGCCTCTACGCTAACGACGCTCGGCGGCACCGGCGATTACAACCAGATTCAACTGGGCAAGTACCTGTCGGGTAAGTCGCTGTCGGTAAATCCGTTTATCAGCGAATTACAGGAAGGTGTCAGCGGCAGTGCGGCTCCCAAAGACCTTGAAACGGCCCTGCAGTTGCTGTACAGCTATTTTACCCAGCCCCGGAAAGATGCCGAGGTGGTGCAGGGCTTCCTGTCTAACCAGAAGAGCTTTCTGGAAAACCAGATTGCCACCCCAACACCGGCCAAGGTGTTTCAGGATACGGTACAAACCGTGCTGGGCGGAGGCAATCCGCGCCGGCTTCCGCTACGGCCCGAACAACTCGACCGTATCAACCTCGACCGGGCCATCGACATTTACCGCGAGCGCTTTGCCGACGCGAGTGACTTTACTTTTGTCTTCGTAGGTAATTTCACCGAACTGAACATAAAGCCGTTGATCGAAAAGTACCTGGGCGGCTTGCCGTCGACCAACCGGAAAGAAACCTTCCGTGATTTGGGCATTCGTATTCCGGCTGGGCAGATTACCAAAACGGTGTATAAAGGCGTTGACCCGAAGAGTACCGTTCAACTGGTATTCAGCGGTGATTTCAACTGGAACCCCGAAACAACTACCCAGATTGATGCGCTGGCCGAAGTGCTGGAAATCAAACTGACGGAAAAATTACGCGAGGAGGAGAGTAGTGTATACGGAGTGGGAGTCAATGGCTCCTACGCCAAATACCCGGCCGAACGGTACACCATGCGCATCGGCTTTAGCTGCGCCCCCGAGAATGTCGAAAAACTGATCAGCAAAACACTGGAGGAAATCAATGCCCTTAAACAGCGCGGAGCCGATCCGAAAGATATTGATAAGTTCAAGGCCGAGACCCGGCGCGAGACAGAAGTGCAGCTGAAAGACAACAACTTCTGGCTGAGTTACCTGACCAACCAGTATTTCAACGGCGACGATCCGAAAGAGATTCTGATGGAGGAGGAGCAACTGAAGAAAGTAACCGTTGAAAGCACAAAGGCAGCCGCCAACCGGTATTTCGGGAAAAATTTTGTCCGGCTGGTGCTGATGCCCGAGAAGCGGTAATTATCTGGTACCGATGCGGTTTTAGCCGTCGGCATTCCCCGTTCAGGGTATGCCGACGGCTTTTTTTTGTGGAGTCGTTAAACCTGCTGCGGTGGCTGCTGTCTTATCGGTACTTTTGACAAAACAGTAAATTCACACCATCATGAAAGCGACGTATTTTATCCACACCATCACTCTTTTTGTTCTTTCGTTCACCGCTGCGTTTGCCCAGTCTGAACTCTTCCTGCGCATCACCGACAATGGCCGCTATACCGTGCAGCTCGACGATCAGTCGGTTACCCTGTCCAGCGGCCGGTTCCGATTCTTCGACGTACCGACGGGTCGCGCCCGGCTCACCATTGCCCTCAACAACCGGCAGGTGTTTCAGCAAATGGTCGATTTTCGGGCCGACAGCCGGATTGTGGCCGATTTTGATCCCCGCGCCGGCTTCCGGATCATCAACACCGTTCAACTGACCGGTACCAACAGTGCGGCTTACGACTGGGATACCAACTTCCGCCGGGGTCCGTTCCGCGATGGGCCGTACGCTGGTGGTCGGGGTGGTTCGGGGCAGTTTGAAGACGGCCGCGACGGCTTTGGCCGGGCACCGCTGGGTATGCCCGCCCACGAACTGGAGCGGATTCGGCTGACGATGAGCCGCGAATCATTCGACGAGCGCAAGTTTGAGTTCCTGCGCAACGTACTATCCGGTCGGCCGGTCTCCGCTACCCAGATGGCCGAACTGCTCCGCCAGTTCTCCTTCGACCGCTACCGCCTGGAGGCCGCCAAAACCGGCTGGGAAGTCGTCACCGACCGGCAGAACTACTACGTCGTGTTCGACACCTTCAGCTCCGACAGCTCTGTCCGCGATTTGAAGCGGCATATCGGCTGGCGATGAGCTAAGTATTGGATTACGGAAAAAGCGGGCATTGGTCCGCTTTTTTGCTGTATGAACTACGTTCTGGATAAGCAGCCGCAAGTAGCAAGATGAAGACGTTCGGTGTTCTGCTTACCGAAAATGATAAATGTCAATTTAACTACTGGCAAACGGAAGGAGATTAGCCCTAAACTAAACGCTTCTGTTTCAACATGAAGAGGTACAAAATCATCCTGTTGGTATTTGGCTTCATCGTTTTATGCAATATACCTCCCCTACGTGGCTTGACCGCCATTTTCGATGGTTTAGTTCCTGGGGTATTTGATAGTATGTATATGACCAGAGACCATAAATATATGTATCAGGAAGCCTTGCGGGACACCTTACAAAATCCATGCTATGTACAGTATGTAACTCAGAACCCTACGGCCGACCACACACTTTGTCGTATAGTGCCCCTACAGTCCTGGAAGATCTGGCGTTGGGGGGAATACTTAGTTGAAGAAAAGTGGCGGCAACCCTACCTGGAGGTTACTTATGAAGACATAAAAAAAGCTATTGACTATTTTAATAAAGCTTACCATAATCCTACTGGTACAATTACGTGTCGGCTGTAAGGAACAACGCAACCTTTACCGTTTCGCCCGGATTCGGCTGAGGGTTTCGGGAGTAATGCCTAAGAACGAGGCAATATGCTGAATAGGTACGCGGTTGATGATGGCGGCATATTCGGCCAGAAAGGTACTGTATTTTTCGGCTGCTGTTTGCCCTCGCATATAGTGCGTTCGAAGCTCAGACCTGACATAATATTCTTCGGTAACAATCCGGCCTATTTTATTGAACTCGGCAAACCGCTCGTATGCCTCAAACAGCAGGTCGCGGCACAAGGCATATAGGCGCGAGTCTTCCAGCAACTGAAGGTATTCAAAGGAGGGTCGGTTCCTGAAAAAACTTACCGGCGAGATAACAAAATCGCCTTCCTTCATAAATCCAGTCGTTAATTCTTTCCCATTGTTCAGGTAATAGCCCCTAACCAGCCCCGTTTCAATAAAGTAAATCTTGCTGGATGTTTGACCTGGGGTAAGCAGAAAATCGCCTTCGTTTACATTACACGTTTGCCTATTTTGGGCCAGGTAGGTCTGTAGTTCTTCCCGGAGAGGCATTATGGCTTCAAGCGCGACGATGCGTTTTTGCATGTACGAAAGGAAATTGTATTCGGTAAGCAACGTTGAAGCTTTACTATGTAGTAAAGGGGCCGATGGGGTGAGCTTCGAAATCTTTGAGAAATTTCAGCTATCCTGCCCCATCATCTTTGTTACCTCGTACAACGAATATGCCATTCAGGCCTTTAAAGTCAATGGCATCGATTACCTGCTCAAACCCGTTGACCCCGATGACCTGGGCAAAGTGATCGCCAAAGCGCGTACGCTCAACAAGGCTAAAACGGCCATGCCCGTTGATCTGCAAAAGCTTATGCAACAGCCCGCAACAGCCCTGAAACCCAATTACAAAGAAACCTTTCTGGGCAACTCGCGAAGCGGCTGGGTGCCCGTTAAAGTCGGTGATATCGCATACTTCCAGTACGAGGCCGTAAATTTTATGGTTACCAGGGCCAATGAGCGCTATACGGTTGACTATGAAACGATGGATCAGATTGAAGAACTGCTGGACCCAAGTCAGTTTTACCGGGCTAACCGCCAGTTTATTGTCAACAACGATGTGATTCAGAGTGTCAGGAGTCAGGAGAATGCCAAATTGGTGTTGAAGCTAAAATCCCCGCATCATACCGTTGATATTGACATTAGCCGGCAGAAAGCCCCCGCTTTTAAACGCTGGCTCGACCGTTGACAACCCTATGGCGGTGAATTCAAAAACGTACCTCATCCTGCTGCTGGCCCTGTGCCTGAACAGGGGTAGCCTGTGGGCACAGCAAAGCCGCCTACCGTTTGAGTTCAATCATATTCAGGAGCAGCAGGGCCTATCGTTTAACCAGATCAGTTGCTTTTTTCAGGACCGGGACGGTTATTTCTGGGTGGGAACCATGAACGGGCTGAACCGCTTCGACGGCAGTTCGTTTACCGTTTTCAAGCATAATCCGGCCGATTCGACGTCAATCGGTCACAACAGTGTCTATGGTATCTGTCAGGATCAGGCTGGGCATATCTGGCTGGGCACCGGCAAAGGCATCAGCCGGTTCGATCAAAAGACAGGCCGTTTTCAAAACTTCAAGCGGGTGCATGGCCAGTTGCTGGAAGAATGTTTAAACATACTCTGCGATCGTTCCGGCGATCTCTGGTTTTCCGGCCGGGCACGGGGCCTGTACCGGTACCAGATCAAAACGAACCGCTTCACCAGCTTTCAGGCCGAGCCGGATCGGCCGGGGGCGCTGGCCTCCAACTATATCTCTATTGTCGGCCTGGTGGAAGATCCGCACCGGAGCGGCATCTGGATGACTACCCTCGACCAGGGTGTCCACTACTACGATAAGCCTACCGGCCGGTTTCATAACGCCCGGTATAATCCGGAAAAGCTTCCGATTTTCAATACCCATTTTACCTCGTCGCTGAGCCTTGACCGGCAGGGTCGCATCATGTACGCCGACAATCATGACGAGCGGATTGTTCTGTTCGACACCCAAAGCCGCACAATCGCCGATACGATTGGGTTGCATACTCCGGCCGGGACATCGCCCTTCCCGATTGCAGCTCTGCTGATGGACCGCAGCGGCAATCTCTGGATAAGCTCGCGCAACCGGGCGCTCTATTACCGGGACGCTGCTACCCGCCAGACCACCGAACTGGCCTATCGGGAAGACCAGAAAACCTCGCCCGCCGACAAGTTTTTTCTGGCGGCCTGGCAGCATCCCGACGGCTCGGTATGGCTGGGAACCACCAACGGTATTTCCTACACCAACCCTGAAAAAGCCTTTTACCGGATTCATAATATTGGCGCTCTTTTACCGGGTATCAACGCCAATCGGGGTATTAACTGTATTGTTAAAGACGAAGACGGCTCCTGGTGGCTGAGTACCGCCAGTCAGGAACTGTTGCACTATTTTCCGGGTACGGCTCAGCTACAGATGTACCAGAACCTGATCAATCACCTGAACCCGCATTTTCTGTTCAACAGCCTTACTTCACTAAATAGCCTGATTATTACCGAACCGAAACAGGCGTCCCGGTTCCTGCAGAAGCTGTCGGCGATTTACCGGTATATTCTTCAGAACAAGGAGAAAGAAACGGTTAGTCTGGAGCACGAGCTTACGTTTGTCAACCACTACATCGACCTCCAGAAATCACGGTTTGACGACGGATTACAAATCCGGCTGGAGGTACCGGCCGCGTACCTGTCTCGCGGCATTGTGCCCGTTACGCTGCAGAACCTGTTCGAGAATGCGATCAAGCATAATGTCATTGATGACGAAAATCCGCTTATTATCCGGGTATATGTCGACGCTGACTATCTCTGTGTGGCCAACACGCTGCAGCGGAAACACTTTGTCGGAACTTCGAACCAGCAGGGCCTCGACAGCCTGAAATCGCTTTACAGCTACCTGAGTGACCAGCCGGTTGTCATTACCGACGATGAGTCGCAGTTTGTGGTGAAGTTGCCCTTGTTGTAAGGTCTGCATTCGGTTGGGTCGGTGTTTGCCTTATATTGCAGACGTAAGTTGCCCGTAGACCAATGGAACTGACCATAAGTACGCCCGCCCTGTTGTTTTCGACCGTGTCGCTCCTGATGATTGCCTTTACCAACCGGTTTCTGGCCATTGCCAGCCTGATTCGTGATTTGCACGAGAAATTTCGGACTAAGCCGGATACCGTTTATGTAGCCCAGATTCAGAACCTGCACCGGCGGCTGCTCATCATCCGGAACATCCAGATTTCGAGCGTTATCAGTCTGCTGCTGAGCGCCATCTGTATGCTGGTGATTTTTCAGGGCAATCAGACGGCCGCCCGGTGGCTGTTCGGCTCGGCGCTGGTTATGCAGATTCTGGCCCTGACGCTGTCGGTGTTCGAAATATCCATCTCTATCAATGCGCTTAAAATTGAACTGAGCGATATGGAAAAAGAGCTGGGCCGCCGGAGTTTTGAGTTATTCAGCCTGCGGTCGCGGCACTCCAGCGGTAATCCAAGCCGAACTACCGAGTAAATAGGGGGGAAGCGGGCGCTCCGGGAAATTGCGGGGCTTATACCACATAACCGAATCTTCTCTTATATTTGTTTAGACACACGCTGATTACCCACTACGCGAATGACTTATTGTTTGGGCATAAAGGTGGCTACCGGCCTGGTAGCTATCGCCGATACCCGTCTGACATCCGGCTCCGAAGTATCCTCCAATCGCAAGGTCTCGGTACACGAAGTAGAAAACCATTCCTTGTTTATCATGACCTCCGGCCTGCGGTCGGTGCGGGATAAGGCGCTGACGTATTTCAGGGAAGTTATTGCCGAACAGGATCAGTCGTTCGATAAGCTTTACAAGGCCGTCAATGCCTTTGGGCAGCAGGTGAAGCGGGTGGCTCAGGAAGATAAAGCTTCGCTGGAAGCCGGCGGGATGCATTTTAACCTCAACGCCATTGTGGGCGGACAGCTCCAGAACGACGATGAACATAAGCTCTATCTGCTCTATCCGGAAGGCAACTGGGTGGAGGTCGGAACGGGTTCGCCGTTTTTTATCATTGGTAACTCCGGCTACGGCAAACCGCTGCTGTACCGGAGCCTGACTTACGAAACCAGCCTGAAAGACGCCCTGAAAATTGGTTTTCTGGCCTTCGATGCCACCAAGGTCAGCGCCAACGATGTCGATTATCCGCTTGATGTAATTCTGTATCCGAAAGACAGCTTTCACATGACCGAATACCGGCTCGAAAAGGAAGATATGGATGAAATATCATACCAGTGGAGTGCGCTGCTCAACAACTCGGTCCGGAAGTTACCCACGTACTGGATGGATCCAATTCTGGACAAACTAAACGCAAGCAAATCACCGGTATGATTCTGGAAGTCAAGCATCAGCTTCAGTACACCTACGATCAGTCGGTCACGCTGAACCCGCATACGCTGTACCTATACCCCCGGACGTTTCCCTACCAGCGGCTGGTGGAGTACCGGCTGCTGATTGATCCCGTGCCGGTAAAAATCGTGCGGAACATCGACGTAGAAGGAAACATTCAGCAGTTGCTGTACTTCAGCGGGCTCACCAGGCACCTGAATATCACGGCCGAGATGCAACTGGAATCCGACGAGTTCAATTCGCTGGATTTTGTCCTGTTCCCGTTCGAGACGCAGCGGGTGCCGTTCCGGTATCCGGACCCGGTGCATCAGTTGCTGCTGCCCTACCTGGTGCGCGACGGCGTTACGGAACCCATCGAACATTGGGCGCGTCAGCAGGCGGCTGCGGCCAACTGGCAAACGGTGGCGTTTCTGACCTACCTGAACCAGACCATCCGCCAGTTTAAGTATGAAATACGCGAAGATGGGGCACCCTACCCCCCCGAGCAGACGCTAATTAACCGCAGCGGTTCCTGCCGCGATTATGCCACCCTGTTCATGGCCGCCTGCCGCAGCCTGGGCCTGGCCGCCCGGTTTGTGAGCGGGTACCTGTACGGCAGTCACCAGCAGGAGCATGAGCTACACGCCTGGGCCGAGGTGTACCTGCCCGGTGCCGGCTGGCGCGGCTTCGACCCCACCGAAAACCTGGTGGTGGTGAACCAGCACATCTTTCTGGCGTCTTCTGCCCGGCCGGAACTGACCGCTCCGGTAACCGGCACGTTTGTGGGCAAGGCGCAGTCTGCCCTTAGCGCTAATGTCGACATCTGGTCGCCGGCCAGTCTGGGTATTTCCTGACATATGTTAACGCTTTAGCTAAATAGTTATCTTAAATACACGTACTCCCTACAGGAAATTCATTGGGGCGCTTATCTTTGTGCGTATTGAAAAAGTTTACCTGACCCATTGACGTGGCATTAATTAAGTCTATTTCCGGCATACGAGGAACGATTGGCGGGCACAGCGGAGAAGGGCTGACGCCTTTGGATGTAGTAAAGTTTTCTGCGGCCTTCGGGCAGTGGCTGCTGCAGCGGCAGCCGGCCAACCGGACGGTGGTGATTGGGCGCGACGGTCGCCTGTCGGGCGAGATGGTATCCAAGCTCGTAGCGGCAACCTTGCAGGGCCTGGGCCTGAACGTCATTGACCTGGGCCTGTCGACCACGCCAACGGTTGAACTGGCCGTGCCCGGCGAAAACGCGGCCGGCGGTATCATCCTGACCGCCAGCCATAACCCCATTCAGTGGAACGCGCTGAAACTGGTAAACGAGCAAGGCGAGTTCATTACGGCCGAAGACGGTGCCGAAGTGTTGGCTATTGCGGAGGAGGAGAGCTTCCAGTTTGTCGACGTCAAGAAACTGGGGCAGTACCGCTCCGACGATACCTGGCTGCGCAGGCATATCGACATGATCCTGGCCCTGCCGCTGGTTGATCGCGAGGCCATTGCCCGCAAAAACTTCCGGATTGTGGTGGATGCCGTCAACTCCACCGGCGGTATTGCCGTGCCGATGTTGCTGGAAGCCCTGGGCGTGGAGCGGATTACGAAACTGCACTGTGAGCCAACCGGTAATTTTGCCCATAACCCCGAGCCTCTCCCGGAAAACCTCCGCGACATCATCAAAGAAATGGAGAAATCCGACTACGACCTCGGTATTGTGGTAGACCCGGACGTAGACCGGCTGGCGCTCATCAGCGAAGATGCCTCGCCGTTTGGTGAAGAATACACCCTGGTAGCGGTAGCCGATTACGTGCTGAAGAACCGGCCGCAGAACGGCAAGCCCGGCAATACGGTATCCAACCTATCGTCTACGGTAGCCCTGCGCGACGTCACCCAAAAGGCTGGCGGGCAGCATTTTGCCTCAGCGGTGGGCGAAGTCAACGTGGTGGAGATGATGAAGGATAAGGAGGCCGTAATCGGGGGTGAGGGTAATGGCGGGGTAATCTACCCCGAACTGCACTACGGCCGCGACGCCCTGGTGGGTATTGCGCTGTTTCTGAGCCATCTGGCCAAGTTTGGTAAACTGGCGTCTATTATGCGCCGGATGTACCCGAGCTATTATATCTCCAAGAACAAGATCGAGCTAACGCCGGGTATAGACGTTGATGCCGTGCTGGAGCGGATAAAAACCCGGTACGCCAAAAATCCCATCAACACCATTGATGGCGTAAAGATCGAGTTTGATAAAGAGTGGGTTCACCTGCGCAAATCGAACACCGAACCCATTATCCGCATCTACTCCGAATCGGACACCCAATCCACCGCCGATTACCTGGCGAACAAGATCATCTCTGATATCAAAGAGGTGCTTGCGGAGAAGTTGTAGTAGAATCAACCAGCTAACCAATCAACTGCTCCGTCTCAATACCGTAGGCGCAGCGGAAATGGCCGAGCGGGCAGGCTTTGCGGCCGTGCAGGCTACAGGGCTTGCAGTCCAGTTTCTCCTGAGTTTCTACGATACGGGAGTTGTCGGCAAGCGGTCCGAAACCGAACTGGGGGACGGTGGAGCAGAAAATGGCGGTGGTCGGTGCGTTCATGGCCGAGGCCATGTGCAGCGGTGCCGAGTCATTCACGTAATTCATGGTGGCTCCCTGCATCAGCGCGGCCGACTGGAGCAGCGACAGTTTACCGGCCAGATTAACCACATCGGGTCGGTTGGCCTGCGTGGCAATACGCTCACACGCTGCGCTATCGGCTGGTGCACCCAGCAGGTAGACAGGCTGGTTGGCGGGTAGCTGCTGCACCAGATCGACCCATTTTTCCTCGGGATATTGCTTGGTAAACCAGACCGATGTCGGCGCGATACAGCGATACGGCTGCTGCTTATACGGCTGCACAGCCGCATAATCGGCGGCCGATGGGTATAAAGCCGGCAGCGTTCCGGACGGTATATACCCAAGGGGGTTGAGGAGCGCGGCATTCCGGTCTACCTCATGAATGCCCGGTTCAATCCGGTGCGGCACTACATGGGTATAGAACCGGGAGAACGGATTTTTGTCGAATCCAATGGTCACCCGAGCGTTCGATAAGGCGGTTAACAGACCGGTTGCGCCGAAGCGTTGCAGATTGATTACGACATCGTACTGTTGTTGCCGAACGGTACGCAGCAGCCCGTACAAACTCCGGTATTTTCCGTCTTTTTTGTGCCAGATCAAGACCTCGTTCAGGTGGGGGTGGCCGGTCAGCAGACTTTCGTTTCCCTTCCGGACCATTATGTCGATCGATACGTCGGGAAACCGGTGCCGGAGCTGCTCAATCAGGGCGGTGGCGAGGATGACATCGCCGATAAAAGCCGTTTGAATGATAAGGAACCGGCGGTATGAACTTGTGGTTATCATAAGTACGCAAAGTTGCGTAATTTTATGGTTCGTCGTAACGCAAGAATGGAGGAGTACGAATTACATACGTTGCCCAACGGCATCCGAATAGCACATAAACAAATACCTCATACCCAAATTGCGCATTGTGGGATTATGCTGGACATCGGCAGCCGCGATGAGCAGCCGTATCAGCAGGGCCTCGCCCACTTCTGGGAACACATGGCTTTTAAAGGCACCCAAAAACGGAAATCATTCCACATTATCAACCGACTGGAAACCGTTGGTGGGGAGCTGAACGCTTACACAACCAAGGAGAAAATCTGTTTTCACGCATCCCTGCTGGGTATTCACTTCGAGAAAGCGACCGAACTGCTGGCCGATATTGCCTTTCATTCGGTCTTCCCGGAGAAGCAGATCGAGCGGGAGCGGGGTGTTATCCTGGAAGAAATGGCCATGTACTACGACTCGCCGGAAGATGCCATTCAGGATGATTTCGACGAGGTGGTCTTTAAAAATCACCCCTTAGGCGGTAACATCCTGGGTACGCCCGAAACGGTGCGGTCCTTTAACCGGGAGTACCTGCAGCAGTTTATCAACGATAATCTGGATACCGAGCGGGTGGTGTTTGCGTCGGTGAGCAACTGGCCGTTCAAGAAAGTGGTGAAGATCGCCGAGAAGTACCTGAAAGATGTGCCGCACCGGACGTCGACCCGCCAGCGCCAGGCCCCTAACGGCTACGTGCCGCAGCGGCTGGAGGTTACGCGGCCCATTACCCAGGCCCAATCGGCTATAGGCCGGCCATCTTACGCACTGACCGACCCGAAGCGGTTGCCGTTCTTTATGCTGGTGAACCTGCTGGGCGGGCCGGGCATGAACTCCCGGCTGAACATGAACCTCCGCGAGCGCTACGGTCTGGTGTACTCCATCGACGCCAGTTATACGCCCTATCTGGATACGGGGTTTCTGGGTATCTATTTCGGCACCGACCAGAAGCACCTCGACCGCAGTCACACGCTTATTCTCAAAGAGTTAAAACAACTGCGCGAAAAAACGCTGACTACCCTGCAACTGCACAATACCAAGGAGCAGCTGATGGGGCAGATGGCTATGGCTGAGGAGGGAAACCAGAGCTTTATGCTGATGCTCGCCAAAAGCCTGCTCGACATCAACAAGGTAGAATCACTGCCGGACATTTTCGATGAGATACGGGCAATAAAAGCCGGCGAACTCCAGGATATTGCCCAGGAGATGTTCGACGAGAGCCAGTTGAGCTATCTGACGTTTCTGCCGGAAGGGGAGGAGGAATAAAAATTCGTTTGAAGTTTGAGGTTGGCTCGGTCATATTAACTTCAAACCTCAAACTACAAACTTCAAACATGACCATAAAAGAGGCACAGGATACGGTTGACGAATGGATTAAGACCGTAGGCGTACGGTACTTTAATGAGTTGACCAATATGGCCATTCTGACCGAGGAGGTTGGCGAACTGGCCCGGATTATGGCCCGACGCTACGGCGAGCAGTCGGAGAAGGAATCTGACAAAAGCAAAGACCTCGGCGACGAAATGGCTGATGTCCTTTGGGTGCTCATCTGCCTGGCCAACCAGACCGGTATCGACCTGACCGAAGCCTTTCAAAAAAACCTCGACAAGAAGAATGTCCGGGATGCTACCCGGCATAAAGACAATGAAAAGCTGAGATAGGAACGGCTGCGCCTTGTTCCCGTTTCAGTCAATCCGGAAGGTAATCGGGAGGATCATCAGACTACTTACGGCCATTCCGGACCGGTGTGCCGGGTGCCATTTAGGCATTTGCGCTATGGTCTGAATGGCTGCGCGGTCGAGCAGGGTGCCCGCCGAGCGAACCACCTGAATTTCCGACAGCTCTCCGCCGGCCCCTATCCGGAACTGCACCAGTACCGTACCTTCCTGCATACTCTTCCGGGCCTGGGCCGGGTATAAAGCGGTCTGCTTCAGGTATGCTTTCAACGCCAGGGGGCCGCCGGGAAAAAAGGCCGTATTATTCATGGCCACATAAGCTACGACCTCATCTGTAGCCAAGATGGCCTGTTCTTTATTTGTTTCTCTCCAGGAAAGAGTGGGCTTATCGCTGGATAAAGCTATAGACTGGGCAAGGGTTTGGGCCGATATTCCTGTCAGGCAGATGAGCGCAACTACGAAACTGATAAGAAGAGACATACGGTTCATGGCTGTAGCGTTTAACGTTGTTATTAGGACGTTTGGGAACCGGCTAAGTGCGGCCGCCAACTGTGGTGGAAAGGTCCGCCGGAATCGGCTCAACCGCTAACCCGCTCGTCGCATCAATACCACGCTCGTCGCATACCCGTAAAAAAGCCCGGGATTCCGGGCTTCTGGTGAGAAATACCGTATTCGTTACCCAACTATGCCGACGGCTGCGTATTCCGGCTGCCGTACTGCGAAGGCAGCATACCGTACTGCTCCTGAAACACTTTGGCGAAGTAAGAAAGATTGTCGAACCCAACCGCATAGGCCACCAGCGTTATGCTCTGGTTACCTTCCGATAACAGCTCGGCGGCTTTGGCCAGCCGGATATTGCGGATAAAATTTGTGGGTGACATATCCAGTAAAGCTTTTAGCTTGCGGTGCAGTTGCGACCGGCTCAGGTTGGCGTTATCGGCCAGCGTTTCAACACTAAAACCGGGTCGGCTCATGTGCTCAATCACCACCGCCGTCAGGCGGTCAATGAACGTTTGCTCTGCCGTCAGGGCCGGCGGTGCCACCACAGGCGTGGGGGAAGCGGGCAGGCGGGTAGTAAACCACGCATACAGGCGTTTGCGTTGCTCAAGGAGATTTTGCACCCGCGCCTGCAATTCGGCCCGGTTGAACGGCTTGGTCAGATAGTCGTCGGCACCCAGTTGAAAACCTTCGATGCGGTTTTCGACGGCGGCCTTGGCGGTCAGCATCACCACCGGAATGTGGCTGGTGACCTCCTGCGATTTCAGGGTCCGGCAAAAGCCAAAGCCGTTGAGCCGGGGCATCATCAGGTCGCAAATGACCAGGTCCGGCAACATAGCCGTGGCTTTTTCCAGACCGTCTACTCCGTCCGTGGCTTCGAGAATTTGGTATTCCAATTGGAAAATGCCCCGGATATACGTCCGTATATCGGCATTATCGTCAATGATGAGCAATACCTTATCCGGGGGCACGGGCAGACGTTCGTCGGGTGCTTCGGGTACATTCGGCCTGATCCGGTCTGGTTCCGGAATGGCGGTCTGCGTGAGCAACGACGGTTGACGGGGCTGCGCAACCGCTGCGGTTAGCGGCAGGTTTACGGTAAACGTGGTGCCGGTGCCTGCGGTGCTGCTGACCGTAATGGTGCCGCCCAGCACTTTAACAAGTTCATTGACGAGGGCCAGGCCAATACCCGTGCCTTCGTACGAGCGGTTGATAGTACCGTCTACCTGATAAAACCGCTCGAAAATACGGGGCAGGTGATCGGCAGGGATACCGATGCCGGTATCACCCACCCGCAGTTGCAGCGAGTCTGCCGAACCAGGTTCGGGATACGTTACCGTCATCCGGACGTCCTTCCCCTCCGGGGTAAATTTGAAGGCATTTGACAGCAGATTGCTGGTAATCTTTTCCAGCTTATCGCGGTCAAAATTGACCCAGCGTTCTGTTTCGGATTGAACAAAGGTGAACATAATCTGCCGGCTTTCGGCCAGGGAACTGAACGAACCAGCCAGGGTGCGGAAGAAAGCCGCCAAATCGCCGGGTTCCAGTTCGGCTTTAAGCTGGCCGGCTTCCAGCTTGCTCAGGTCGAGGAGCTGGTTGATCAGGCTCTGTAGCCGGACGGCGTTTCGCTGAATAAGCGGGAAACGGGTGTCGTGGACGTACTCCTGAATAGCCTCCTCAACAGGGCCCAGAATCAGCGTGAGCGGAGTACGAAACTCGTGCGAGATGTTCGTGAAAAACCGGGTTTTCAGCGCGTCTAGTTCGGCCAGCCGGCCTGCTTCTTTCTGCTCAAAGGCAACCTGCTGCTCCAGCAGCAACCGTTGGGTCTGGAATCGGTAAACCTGCCAGCCAACGAGGAGCAGCGCCAGGGTATACAGCAAATACGCCCACCAGCTCCGGTAAACAGGCGGGTGAATGCGGATCTGAAGTTCCACCGGCTTGCTCCAGATTTCGCCGTCGGCCGAGCCCATCACCTGTAGGGTATAGCGGCCGTCGGGTAGTTGAGCGTAATTGGCAAACCGGTTATTACCGGCTTCAACCCAGGTCCGGTCAATACCTGCCAGCCGGTATCGGTATCGATTGCCGGCCGGGTTGGTGTAGTCCATCACGCCAAATTCCACCGTCACCAGGTTTTGGGTATGCGCCAGGTCAATCTGCTGCGTGTTTTCGATACTCCGGGTCAGAATGCCGCCAGGGCTGCCAACCGTAACCGGCTCATTATTGATGCTGAGGCCGATGAGATGGACCTGCGGGAGATGGCTGCGCTGCCTGTTTACGGCCCCGGCCCGGAAGATATTGAGCCCGTTGACACCACCGAAGAGCAGTTCACCAGTAGGTGCCCTGAAAAAGGAACCCGTGTTGAACTCGTCATCCTGCAAGCCATCAGCTTTGGTGTAGTTCCGAAACCTCAGAGTTTTAGGGTTGAACTGGGCCAGCCCCCGGTTGGTGCTCAGCCAGAGAGTATTGAACTCGTCGGCCAGAATACCGTAAACAACCTTGTTTGGTAAGCCCTGATCTTCGGTAAAGTGGGTAAACTGCCCCGTTTGTTTGTCTAGCCGGTCCAGGCCACCACCCTTGGTGCTGACCCAGAGGTAGCGCAAGGGCTCGTAGGGGTCGTCGAGAACGCACGAAACAACATCGTTACTCAGGCTTTGCCGGTCTGCTTTGGTGTTTTTATACACGGAGAAGATCGGTGCATCGGTGGGGTTCGTGGCCCGAATAAGACCCTTCGGGGTACCAATCCAGCCGGTGCCGCTTTTGTCGAAATACAGGGCAAAGGTTTCAATGTCGGCTCCGCTTTGCGGGAGCAGGTGCTGGTAGCTGAACACCCGGAAGGTTTCAGTGACGGGGTGGAACGCTACGAGCTTGCCGTTGGTAGCGCCGATCCAGAGGGTGCCGTTCCGGTCTTCCTTTATCTGATTACCAAAAATACCAAAGGCGGTGCCGGCCGGCATGGGGTACTTTTTCTGCGGTTTCCAGTCTGCCGAATGCATGAGCAGGTAATGTTCGTGGGTCAGAAGGTCTTCGTAGCCAATCCAGAAGTTACCCCGGTGGTCCTGCATCAGGAAACGGTGCTGAAGGCCGGCAGGGTCATTTGTAAATGTCTTTAGGCTGTTTGCCGACCGGTCGAGCAGTTTGTATTGGTTTAGCTGGTGGGCATATATTCTGCCCTGGCGATCCATATACAGATACGCGAGAGACGTGTTGGATAGGTAAGCTCCGAATTGTTTCACGCGGGGGTTGAAAATCCGCAGACCGTACCCGCCGGTGCCTACCCATATCATGCCACTCTGATCTTTAAGAAGCCGGGTAAGATTATACAGGTTGGGGGGCATAACCGTAAATGCATTACGGGCGGTGAGGCTATCCTGCGCCATAAGCTCAGCGGGTGACATGAGCCAGAGATAATCCAGTGTAGCGATGGCGACGGTAGTGGAATCAACAAATTTAACGGGAATGCTCCAACTGCTTTGCCCCGGTACGCGAATGGCTTTGTGCCTGCCCTGGTACCAGCCATGAATGTGGGTAACTGTCGATGCAAACCAGTAGCCGGCACCGGCATCGTTGTCTGTAAGGCCTACGCCGGCCAATTCACCGGCAAGCCAGCCGGCGGGTTTGCCGGCGTTTACCCGGTGCCAGTTAAAGGTAAAGATCCCTCGTGTGGTGCCGATCGTAGCGTTACCGTCAGCCCCAAACACCAACCGGTGGGCGGTCACATTGGAGGCTGTGCCGTGCAGGGTCGTACAGGTGAGCCGGGCCTGCCTGGTGAAGTTGGGTTGGGCCGGAAATCCGTTCTTGAGTACATCGGGCAGGCTGATCCGAAACAGCTTTTCGCGGGCGGTTCCCACCCAGATGTTTCCGTCGGGGTCTTCGGCCAGCAGCCATATTTCGTAGTTGCCGGCATTGGGTGCCGACTGGTCGGTAATATCGATGTGGTAAAAGCGCTGGGTCTGGTCGTCAAAAAGGTTCAGGCCCTGGTTAAGGGTACCAACCCACAGGCGTTTTCGGCTGTCGATGAGCAGGGCTGTGCAATTATTGCCGGAAATACTGAAATCGTTGTAGGGGTCATGGGTGAAGGCGACGAAATTATGGCCATCGTAGCGGTTCAGACCGTCTTTGGTAGCTATCCAGATAAATCCTTTGGCGTCTTGTTTCAGGTCGAAAATCATGCCCTGCGACAGACCGTTGGAGATGGTCAGTTCCTGCCAGCCTTTAGGCTGACCGACAAGCAGCAACGAAAAGGTTTGACAAATAAGAAAGAGGGAAAGAACGCGCATCCAGGTTTGTTTTCTAAGTTTGAAACGTTCGCCACGTGCCTTTATCGACCAAATAGTCTCATCCGCTACACTCCCTTCAATGCGTTTGCCAGGCACCTTACTAAACCTGCTAACACATTATGTAAAAAAACGATTTTCCGCAAAGTAATTTTTCGGGTTTTCCCGTCTGGGTTAAGGCTGTCTTTTTCCGGCCTAATGGCAATCAAATGCCGCAGGTAGCCTAGCAGGCCGGGCGGCTGAGAGAAAAATAAGAACGCAAAGGCGTACGGGAAATATGAGTAGAACAAATGCCTGGCTGCTTTATTTCTGTACGCCTTTCCTCCCTGCTTCCTCAATCTATTATGGTAAAAGGATATGCCGGCTACTTTGCCTTATTGATTACCTTCGGTTGGTCAGTTGGTTGTAAAACCAGCAGCCAGCCGGTTTCGTCGAATACTACCGTTGTCGACACCGTCGGTAGGTTTCAGAACCCCTTGCTGTTGTCGGGGCCTGATCCGTGGGTGATTCTCAAGGACGGCTGGTATTATTACACCCATACCACGGGCAGAAACCTACAATTGTTCAAAACCCGCGCCATGAGTCGCCTGCGCCAGGCCGACTCTAAAGTGGTATGGACGCCCCCGGCAACCGGCCCGAATTCGCGCAATATCTGGGCACCGGAACTGCATTTCGTGAATGGAAAGTGGTACCTGTACTATGCCGCCGATGATGGCCGCAATGAAAACCACCGTATGTGGGTGCTGGAAAATGCATCTGCCGACCCGCTTCAGGGTGAATGGATTGACCGGGGTAAACTAAACCTGCCCGACGACCGCTGGGCCATCGATGCTACGCTGCTGCAACACCAGGGACAACTCTACACCGTCTGGTCGGGCTGGGAAGGCTTTACCGACGGCCGGCAGGATTTGTATATCGCTAAAATGACCAATCCCTGGACATCCGAAGGTCCCCGTATCCGGCTCTCAACGCCGGAGTACAACTGGGAGAAAGAGGGTTCGCCGGACGTAAACGAAGGACCGGAATTTCTGCTGAACGGCAACAAGATCTTTCTGGTGTATTCGGCCAGTCACTGCAGCACCGATAACTACGCCCTGGGCATGCTGACCGCCAACGCTACCGCCGACCTGATGAATCCGGCCTCCTGGAGAAAGTCGCCCCAGCCGGTGTTTGGCCCCTATGCCGGCGGAGGCACCAACGGCGTCGGGCACAACAGCTTTTTTACCACGCCCGATGGCAAGGGCCATTGGATACTGTACCATGCCAATCCACTGCCTGATTTGGGTTGCAGCAACCGGCGCTCTCCCCGTATGCAACGCTTTACGTTCAAACCCGACGGCACCCCCGACTTCGGCGAACCGGTTAAGCTTGACCAGTGGCTGCCGAGACCTTCGGGGGAGTAGTTGAATGGTTGACTGGTTCATTGGTTAATTAGTTCGTTGGTCTTGCCTAACCAATTAACCAATGAACTAATCAACCAAAACCCGCGCCACAACCGGCTGGTGGTCGGAAGGGTAGCGCTGATTCTGTGCGTCGGTCAGCACGGCGTATTTCTGGACCCTGATGTTTTTGCTGACAAAGATGTAATCGATGCGGTTCTGCAATGGTGCGTCTAATTTGAAGCCGTTAAAGGTACCGACGGGACCGTACGGGGGCATTGTTGTGATCTGGTACGAATCGCTGAGCAGTGTCTGTATGGCCTTTACCTGCTCCGTCTCCGGTGTGGAATTCAGGTCGCCCACGAAGATGACGGGCGCATTTTTGGCAATCTCCTTAATCTTTTTGACCATCAGTTGCCCCGACTGCCGCCGGGCTTCTACACCCTGGTGATCGAAGTGGGCGCTGAAGAAGTAAAACTCCTTATTGGTTTTCAGGTCGCGGAATTTAGCCCAGGAGCAGATGCGGTTGCAGCAGGTGGCATCCCAGCCGAGTGAGGGCTTTTCGGGCGTCTGGCTGAGCCAGAAATCGCCGGACTCCAGGGGTTTAAAGCGGTCTTTTCGGTAGAAGATGGCTGAGTGTTCGCCGGCTTCTTTGCCATCGTCTCGGCCTTTGCCCAGAAACGCAAACTCCGGCATCTGGGCCAGGTCGTTTAGCTGATGCCGTAATGCCTCCTGCGTACCGAAGATGTCGAACTCATGGTAGCGGATCAGGCTCTTTACCATTTCTTTCCGGTTGGGCCAGGCATTTACCCCATCGCCAGGGTTATCGTAACGCAGGTTATAGGTAGCTACGTTGATGGGCGTGTTGTTTTGCGAGAAGGTCGTCAAGGTAGTCAGTAAACAAGCAAGTACAGCTAAAAAAAGTTGTTGCATGGGGGTAAGAATAAGTCAGAAACTCTGCACAAAAAAAGCAAAAGCCACCGGATGACAGTGGCTTCGACTATAAATTTGATTAACACGGGACAATCAGATCTCTTCGGTGACTTTACCGCACCGCATCATCCGGCTGCCGTAATACGGGTTAGCAATCTCTTTTTTGCTGCTGAGCCAGGACGCGCCCTTGCCGTCGGCGGCCATTGGGCAGTACTGCACGTAGGTTTTCTCCGGCTTGAATTCTTTAGCAAACGTAGTCATTTCTTTCGACAGCAGGTCAAACTGACTCCGCTGCTTCTCTACATTTTTGTTTTTCTGGATTTCGCGGGCGTATTTCTCCAGGTTCTGGCTGTATGCCGCAAAGGATTTCATCTCCGCAGCCGACATTTTTCCGTGGTCTACCGCCTTCAGCGTTTTCAAAAAAGCGTCGGCCTGCTGGCTGGCTTCTTTGGCGTTCGTAGCGACCAGCGCGTCTTTAATATCGTAGTAGGCCGCCAGCACTTTACTGGCTTCCGGCTTCATCTGGCCGCCTGACTGACTGGTTTTGGCGGTTGAATGACCCTCGTGCTGGGCCAGCACCGGAATGCTCAACAGGAGGGCTACCGCCAGGGCGGCTGTTTGGGCTAATCGTATCATGAGGTTAACTGAGTAAGTTATACAAGTGATTTGACCGCTTTCCGGCCTTTTGGTTTAAGCCGAAAACGGGTTGAGCTTACAAAATAAAGACAAAAGCCCGATAAAACGGTAAACAGCCCCAGGACGGAAAATCCCCGCAGCAGGTAATTATTGATGTTGTCGCGGCCCTCGTAGTCCATTGTATGCAGCATCCACAGCCAGTCGAACCAACGCCAGCCGTCGTGCCGGAAACTGGTGACCTGACCTAGCTGTGGGGCTACATAGACGGTGGTGTGGGAGCTATTGGCAAAGGTGACGGCGTACGCAGGCAGGGGTTTTTCGCGGTATTCGTGATGGCCGTCTGTCGTGGTCAGATACAGTATGCGCTCAACCGGCTCCGACCCATTAAAATGCCGCTTTGCGAGGGCAACAGCTTCGGCGCGGGTCAGGCCGGGCCGAAGATCACCCGTCAGGGCGTCGGCCAGCCGGACATGTTTCATCGGATGACCACTATGGTTTACCGTATACGTGATCTGATAGGTAGGGCGGTCCAGTACCGTGATCAATCGTATATCGGTGAGCGAATCGCCATTAATCCGGGAGAGAGCGGGAGCGGGTGACGCCAGAGGCTGCTGAAGCGTAAGCTGCCGGGAATGGTTTTTCTGGTGATCACCGTGAATTTCGTCGATATTCGTCCAGCTAAAATATAACCCGCCTACCGTCCAGGCCAGAAACTGAATGCCAATAAAAAGACCCAGATACCGATGAGATTTCCGGATGCGCCGGTGCCAGTTGCGTGATGCCATACTGGTACGAAGATACGTAAAATCTATTGGTGTAAAACAAGTAACCCCACCGGAAGAGCCGGTAGGGTTAACTACAGTTTGGTTCAAGGTATTATAATATTTTACAATGACAGCCGCGATTGCTTAGGTCAGATGGTCTGTTATTGATTATGTATTTAACATATTTGGATCAAATTTGTTCGAGAGAGTAGCTACTACTATACGCCGACTAGTATAAAATAGAAGTAAGGCACTGGTATTACGTTGTTTAGCGCGTTTGCCAGTGGTACGGCAATCGGTTTTAAACGGCTAGGAAAATCAGATTTTGTCGGTGTGTAAACTGGTTATTTGCCGGAATGTATATATTAAATCCTGTTTTCGTTTTATTTTTGCTTAAAAACATCCAAACACTATACACTATGCAGACACCCTCAGTAACGAAGTCATTTCCGTGGCATAAGTTTTATCCCGAGGGCGTACCTACGGAGATCAATCCGGATGCTTACCCTTCGCTGGTAGCCCTGATGGAGGAAGGGTTTCAGCGCTTTGCCGATCAGCCGGCATTTGCCAACATGGGAAAACAGATTTCCTTTCGGGAAGTAGATACGTTATCACGTCAGTTTGCGGCTTTTCTGCAACATGAGCTGGGCTTGCAAAAAGGAGACCGGCTGGCCATTCAGATGCCTAATCTATTGCAATATCCTGTTGCCATGTTTGGGGCCTTACGGGCCGGTCTGACGGTCGTGAATACCAATCCGCTGTATACTCCCCGCGAAATGCAGCACCAGTTTAAGGATTCGGGCGCGAAGGCTATTGTAATTCTGGCCAATTTTGCGGCTAACCTGGAGAAGATTCTGGCTCAGACGGATATTAAACACGTAATTGTTACGGAGATTGGCGATATGCAGGGTTTCCCTAAAAAGCTGATCGTCAATGCCGTGGTTAAATACGTTAAGAAAATGGTGCCTGCCTATAACCTGCCGGGTGCCATTTCGTTCAACAACGCCCTTAGCCAGGGCAGTCGCTATGAACTGAAGCCGGTTACCCTGACCGGACAGGACCCGGCGTTTATCCAGTATACCGGCGGTACCACGGGTGTTTCGAAGGGAGCCGTACTGACTCACCGGAACGTGGTAGCTAATGTAGAGGCCAATAACGAATGGCTCCAGCCAATGCTGAAGCAAATGGGCAACAAAGCGGGTGTGGTAGTGGCAGCTCTGCCGTTATACCATATCTATGCCTTAACGGTCAACGCACTGTCGTCACTCAAGAGCGGGTCCATGAACCTGCTTATCACCAACCCCCGCGACCTGAATGCCTTTATCGACGATCTGAAAAAATACCAGATCACTATGTTTACGGGGGTAAATACGCTGTATAACGGTCTGCTGAACCACCCCCGGATCAAGGAGGTTGATTTCAGCCATTTGAAGATTACGTCGGCCGGCGGTATGGCACTGCAGACTTCGGTGGCAAAGCGCTGGCACGAACTGACGGGTTGTTTGCCGGCCGAAGGCTATGGTTTGTCGGAAACATCGCCGGTATTATCGTCTAACCCGCTGGTGGGCGAAAACCGGGTAGGCACCATTGGAGTGCCCTGGCCCAGTACCGAAATGAAAACCATGAAGGAAGACGGCACCGAAGCGGCCGTTGGCGAACCGGGCGAAATCTGGGCGCGGGGGCCGCAGGTTTTTGCCGGCTATTTTAACCGACCCGATGAGACGGCGAAGGTCATGGAGGGGGAGTGGTTCAAAACCGGTGATATTGGTGTTATGGACCAGGATGGCTTTTTCCGGATTGTCGACCGCAAGAAAGACATGATTCTGGTATCGGGCTTCAATGTGTACCCGAACGAGGTGGAAGATGTAGTGGCCCAGTGCCCCGGCGTGCACGAAGTAGCCTGCATTGGGGTGCCGGATGCCCGGTCGACGGAGACGGTAAAAATCTTTGTGGTGAAGAAAGACCCGGACCTTACCGAAGAGGCTATCCAGACCTATTGCCGCGATAATCTGACAGCCTACAAAATACCGAAGCATATTGAGTTCAGAAACGAGTTGCCAAAAACGAATGTGGGCAAGATTCTGCGCCGGTCGCTGCGCGAAGAAGAACTGGCCAGGCGGACGTAAAAGGGTGTAAGAAACAAAAGGCGTTGGCCGGTTACAGCAACCGGCCAACGCCTTTTGTTTTGGCTTCTGTGGAGAATTTGCTCAGGCCGACGCCACCAGCGGAATGCCATTAAGGCTCCGGATTTCCTGCTGAAAATCCTGTACCTGTTTAATAAACTGGTTTGCTTTCCGACGGGATACGTCAACCTGGTCACCATTGGCCAGCCCGACGGTCATTTGCTGCTGATCGTACTGAATATCCTCGAGATACATCAGGTTAACGATATTCTTTTTGTGAAGCCGCACAAACAGGCCGGCTGGTAAACGAGTTTCCATTTTCTTTAGCGTGAGCGATACCATGAGTTCACTACCGTCATTGAAGTGAAACCGGGTGTAATTGCCTTCCCCTTCTAATCGGACAATCTGGTACATGGGCATTTTTTTGCGATAGCCCCAAAAAGGCAGCGTCAGGTCCGACATCTGAAAATGACGCGCAACCTCCTCCAGCCCCCCCGCAGGTAATACATACGTATTAAGCAGCTTTTCCATAAATTTAGGTAGAAACAATAGGTATTGTGAATTGGCGCTGCTTCATGTAGCTAAGCCAACGGCTCTGCTGGAAGAGCCATATATGAAGCAACGCAATATTATACATAATTAATTATCAGTAGATTAGAGATCGATTATTATTTTAATTGTACCATTTGGTTACAAAGAAACTTTTTCGTGAACGGTAAAATTTGGTGGCAAATGAACTAATTCGGTGCCCTGATTTTTATTCCGGATAAACACCAGTAACACCTGTTAACAGACATGGCCACCCTGCTTGATCTTGTTGGTAATACGCCCCTTGTTGAATTAAACCGATTGCATACTAAACCGAATGTCCGGCTGTATGGTAAGCTGGAAGGTCATAATCCCGGTGGCAGCGTCAAAGACCGGCCGGCCTACGGCATGATCAAAGGTGCCCTTGAGCGCGGTGAACTGAAGCCGGGCATGCGGCTCATTGAAGCAACCAGCGGCAATACCGGCATTGCCCTCGCCATGATTGCCCGGCTGTACGGCGTCGATATCGACCTGATCATGCCCGAAAGCTCCACCAAAGAGCGTATTCAAACCATGCAGGCCTTTGGGGCCAGGGTGATCCTGACAGAGTCGATGGAGTCGGCCCGCGACTATGCCGAAGCGCAGGTGACCAAAGGCGGTTATCTGATGCTCAACCAGTTTGCCAACCCAGACAATTACCTGGCCCATTACCACTCGACCGGACCGGAAATCTGGCGCGATACCAACGGGCAGGTTACGCATTTTGTCTCCTCTATGGGTACAACGGGCACCATCATGGGTACGTCGCGCTACCTGAAAGAGCAGAACCCGGCTGTGCAGATTGTCGGTTGCCAGCCCACCGACGGCTCCTCGATTCCGGGTATCCGCAAGTGGCCGGTAGAATACCTGCCGAAGATATTTGAGCCGCAGCGCGTCGACCGCATTATTGACGTATCGCAGGAAGACGCCGTTACCATGACCCGCAAACTGGCCAAAGTAGAAGGCGTTTTTGCCGGTATGAGCAGTGGTGGCAGCGTTTATGCAGCACTGAAACTCATTGAGGAGCTGGACGAAGGCGTTGTGGTCTGCATCATCTGCGACCGGGGCGACCGTTACCTGTCGTCGGATCTGTTTGCCGAATAATATCCTGGCCAGTACCGAAGCGTCCGGTACGCCGAAGCCGGACCGTTCCTGCTGGCTGAGATTTACAGGCCAGCAGGGATGCCGGCCAAGACATTTTTGTATTTTTGCGCCATGTACAAGCGCATACTGCTGCCCATTCTGTTCCGCTTCGATGCCGAAACGATTCACCATCTAGTTACCTCCGCCATAAAATTTGCGTTCCGCATACCGGGTGTGCCGGCGCTGGCCCGCCGGTGGTTTGTGGTAAATGACCCTCGGCTGGAACGACGGGTATTTGGGCTGACGTTTCCGAATCCGGTAGGGCTGGCAGCGGGCTTTGATAAGAATGCAGAGCTGGTGGATGAACTGAGCGACCTGGGCTTCGGCTTTATCGAAATTGGAACGGTTACCCCGCGCCCGCAGGCAGGTAACCCGCGGCCCCGGCTGTTCCGGCTCAAAGCCGACCGGGGCTTACTTAACCGGATGGGATTCAACAACAAGGGGGCCGGCCCGGCTGCCGAGCGGCTGAGACACCGTAGGGCCGGTATTCTGGTGGGTGGTAATATTGGAAAAAACAAAGATACCCCCAACGAAAACGCTCTCGATGATTATCTGCTCTGCTTTCATGATCTGTTTCCGGTCGTCGATTATTTTGTGGTGAATGTGAGCTCGCCCAATACTCCCGGCTTGCGGGCTCTCCAGGAAAAAGAGCCGCTGACCCGCATTCTGCAGCGGCTACAACAGGCGACTCAGCAGCAGGCCCGGCCGAAACCTATTCTCCTGAAAATTGCTCCTGATTTGACCAACAGGCAGTTAGACGACATCATCGACATTGTAACCTCAACGGGTATTGCCGGCGTTATTGCCACCAACACCACCATCAGCCGCGAGGGACTCCGTACCAACAGCCGGACGGTAGAAGCGATAGGGGCAGGGGGCGTCAGCGGGCCGCCGTTGCGCGAGCGGGCAACGGCGGTGATTCGCTATCTACACCAGCAGTCGGGTGGGGCTTTCCCCATTATTGGCGTCGGGGGCATCAATACCGCCGACGATGCGCTGGAAAAAATCCGGGCCGGGGCCAGCCTCGTTCAAATCTATACCGGCTTTATTTACGAAGGACCGGGTATTGCAAAGAAGATATGTGAGTCGTTAGTCAGTAATGGTTAGTCGATAGTATATAGTCATTAGTCTATAGTCGAAGGGCCAAAACCAGGTGTCTGTCGTGTATTATCATGACCGAACCTGTACGTTTAATCACTTTCCTTCACTATCGGCTATCGACTATTGACTAACGACTAAAAATTCTTCCTCTTTTCGTTAAAATCGCAGACATTTATAGGGTGGCCGTTCTTTTTGTTTGCCAAGGCCACCTTTCAACCGTATGGCGTCAACTACCGTTAAACAAAATACCATTCGCCGGCCCGAACGGCCTCCAAAAGAAGAGCCGACTAAACAGGCATGGACGCTGAATGTTGACCGGCTGTTTTCGGATAAGCGAAATAACCTCACCCTGGGCGTGCTGATGCTGCTGCTTAGTGCCGGTCTGTTCTTTGCTTTTGTGTCGTACCTCTTCAATGGGCAGGAGGATCAGAGTACCATCCATGCGGCCTTTCACACACCGCTCCGGGAGACCGGCGAAGAGACGCGTAACTTGCTGGGATTGGTCGGCGCTTATATTGCACATGTTTTTGTGTTTCGCTGGTTTGGTCTGGGGGCGTTGGGTCTGCCGGTCATTGCTTTTCTGGCGGCCTGTAAAGTGGCCTTCGGGACAGAACTGCTACCGCTCCGGCGTACAACCAAAGCCATTCTGTTTCTTTCGTTCTGGGTAAGCCTGCTGCTGGGGTATATTGTGCTGGTGACCGATACCGTGCAGGACTATAGTATCTGGTGTGGGGGGCTGGGGTATGAACTGAACGTAGCCTTGTACGGACTCATCGGCTGGGGGAATATTGCCCTCATTGGTTTTCTGCTGTTCTGCTTTATTGTTTTCTTCTTCAACGTGACCTCGCTCCGCCGGCCGTCCTGGATGAGTATGCCCGCGCCGTCTCCCCGGCCAAAGCCTGCCGCCTACAATGATGTACAGGATAGCTACGATGCTATTGAAGAGGACAGGCTGCCTGAGCAGGAACCGGCGCCGGAACCCACAGCCGAAACACCGCCAGTAAGTAAGGCCGCAGCCCCGGCCGACGAAAATGGGCGTGAGCTGACCCTGCATATGCCCGACCGAAACCCCAGGCCGGCACCCAAACCGGGCAGCCTTACGTTTACCATTGAAGATACAACCCACGTAACCGACGATGCACCGGTTACGCCGGTGTTTGACATTGAGCCGGTTTCAGACGAAGATCTGCTGAACACGCATGGCCTGTATGATCCAACCCTCGACCTGCCCCGTTACCAGTTCCCGACGGCCGAGCTTCTGACCGACTACCCGGAAAACCAGAAGGCACAGGTAAGTGCCGACGAACTGGAAGCCAATAAAGATCGTATTGTTGAAACGCTCCAGAACTACGGCATTACCATTGATCATATAAAGGCAACAATTGGCCCAACGGTCACGCTGTACGAGATTGTGCCGTCGGCGGGGGTGCGTATCTCCAAGATCAAAAGTCTGGAAGATGATATTGCGCTGAACCTGGCCGCGCTCGGTATCCGGATCATTGCACCCATGCCGGGGAAAGGGACCATTGGTATCGAAGTGCCCAACAAGAACCGCGAAATGGTGTCGATCCGGTCGGTGATGACCAGTGAAAAGTTCACCAAAAATACCTACGAACTGCCGGTTGTCCTGGGCAAAACGATCTCCAACGAAATTTACGTGGCCGACCTCGCCAAGATGCCCCACCTGTTGATGGCCGGGGCTACCGGTCAGGGTAAATCGGTGGGCCTGAACGTACTGCTGACCTCGCTGATCTATAAAAAGCACCCCTCGCAGCTTAAACTGGTGCTGGTAGATCCCAAAAAGGTGGAACTAACCCTGTTCAACAAACTGGAGCGGCATTTTCTGGCGAAGCTGCCCGATTCTGACGAAGCCATCATTACCGATACCAAAAAGGTTGTAAATACGCTGAATTCGCTCTGTATCGAGATGGATAACCGCTACAACCTGCTGAAAGATGCCGGTTGCCGGAATCTGAAAGAGTACAATACCAAGTTTGTGCAGCGCCGGCTGAGTCCCGAAAAGGGGCACCGGTTCCTGCCATATATCGTGCTGATTGTAGACGAGCTGGCCGACCTGATGATGACGGCCGGTAAAGAAGTAGAGCAGCCTATTGCCCGGCTGGCGCAGTTGGCGCGGGCCATCGGTATACACCTGGTGGTGGCTACGCAGCGGCCGTCGGTCAACGTAATTACGGGTCTGATCAAAGCCAATTTTCCGGCCCGGTTATCGTTTAAGGTGACCTCGAAAATAGACTCGCGTACCATTCTGGATACCGGTGGTGCCGAACAGTTGGTCGGCATGGGCGATATGCTGCTGTCGTCCAACTCCGATATTATCCGGCTCCAGTGTCCGTTTGTTGATACCAACGAGATCGAAGAGATCTGCGACTTTGTGGGCAATCAGCGCGGCTACGACGCGGCTTATGCCCTGCCCGAATTTGTGGGCGACGACGGGGGCGTATCCGACGAAAAAGACGTGGATCTGGAAAACCGCGATCCGATGTTCGACGAAGCGGCCCGCCTGGTTGTTATTCATCAGCAGGGCAGCACCTCTCTGATCCAGCGCCGGCTGAAGCTGGGTTACAACCGCGCCGGCCGGCTGATCGACCAGTTGGAGGCCGCCGGCATTGTCGGGCCGTTTGAAGGCAGCAAGGCCCGTGAGGTCTTGATCCAGGACCCGCAGGACCTGGAGGAACGGTTAAAGGCTATGAACTGATTAAACTTTTCCGCTCATTTATAGTCTAAGTACAAAAGGAATTGCCATTTTTGCCGGCAATTTTGGTTCAGGATTAACACCATTAAGACACTATTGGGATGAGAAAAATAGCATTGATGTTCAGTCTGGCAGTTGGGATGCTGGCGTCGGTGGCGGCCTCGGGCGCACTGGCCCAGAAGGATAAACGAGCGGAAGCTATCCTCGACGCCATGAGTAAAAAATACAAAGCACTGCCTGCCTATCAGGCTGCGTTTTCGTACACGGCTCCGGGAGCCAAGCCGTATACCGGCGATCTGACCGTGAAAGATAACAAGTTCCGCCTGAAGCTGGCCGGCCAGGATGTGTACAACGACGGGAAGACCATGTACACCTACATTAAAGAATCCAATGAGGTAAACGTGCAGGATTACGACAACAGTGCTACCGGCGATTTTAACCCGGCTCGTATCTACTCCATCTATAAAGAAGGATACAACTACAAGTACCTGAAAGCGGAGAAACAGAGCGGCCGCGCGGTCGATGTGATTGAGTTGACCCCGGAGAAGAAAAATACGCAGATTGCCAAAGTGCAGATCAGCGTCGATAAAGCCGACAAGTCGGTGCGGGGCTGGCAGATTACGGATAAAAGTGGGAAGGTCACCAACTACGCCATCACTAATTTTACCCCGAACGCCAAGGTCACCGACAGCTATTTTGTGTTCGATAAGTCAAAGCATCCTGGTGTTGAAGTGGTCGACCTGCGATAAAAATAAACCTGTTTTTTATGGAAGCCGGGCACTTGCCCGGCTTTTTTTGTTGTTGGGCGTTGCTTTCCGTTTACGAACTCGGTTAGCCGCCTGCTACTTCCGCGAAACAGATATTGCGCAATATTGTCTACCTTTCTCTGCCGAAGGCAAAGCTCTCTTTTGTCTGGTCGTATAGCATGAAAACGTTACTTTTTACCTTCCTGTTTGTTCTGTCAGGACTTACCCTATTAAAGGCCCAGCCGGGGTGGCCGCCTGCCTTTGTCATTACATCTGATACGGTGGCCTATTATCGCTTGGATAGTACCTATTTTCAAATTCTGCCGGATAAAACAGCGCAACTGACTATTGAGCAGGTGACGAGCCCGGCGTATGCCCAAACGTTCCAATTCAGTCAGCGGGGTGACGGGACCTTCGGTACAGTAGAAACGTACTGGTATCGTTTCCGGCTGAAAAACGGGCTTGATCACGATGTAACGCTCTATTTTGGTAACCAGCTTGACTATTTCGAGCTGTTTACGCAGGATGCGTCGGGGACTTGGCAGCGGCAGCGAACCGGCCGACGGCTGCCGTTCAATGAGCGCGATGGGCTGAAGGCCAGTCAGGCGGTGCCGGTGATGCTGCGGGCCGGGCAGGAAGTTGTCATCTTCGAACGCTGGAAAGATCCTGCCATCAGTTACCACTTCTGGGATTATGTACCCACGTTTACCTTTGAGCATCGGCTCTGGAACACGGTATATGTAGACCGGCTCGAAAAGAACCGGGAACAAACGATCCTGCTACAAGCCATCTTCTGGGGTATAACGCTGATAATGGCTCTATATAATCTCTGTATTTTTCTGGTGGTTCGGGAGCGGGTTTACCTGTATTATACGTTCTTCCTGCTTTTTTTTGGCTTTTCCCGAATGCCGGCCTCGGTCCGGCCTTACCTGTTTCCGGATTTTTCTGATGCTATCTACTACAGCCAGCTCGCGGCCTATATTCTGACCGACCTGTGTCTGATTCAGTTTATCCGCAGCTTTTTGCAGACGGCAGCCCGGCTGCCCAAACGAGATACATGGCTGGTGCGAACGGCCATTTTATGGGCGGTATTCCGCCCGGTAGAGCTTTATTTTACCCTCAACGCCTTTCCGTCCAATGAGACTGAACTAGCCCTTACTGTTTTCTTCAGCGCAACGGCATACCTGATTTTTATCGTTCTGTATGTCCTGATTATCCTCGTGCTGGTACAGGCAGCCCGCCGGAAATATCAGGGAGCCAAACTGCTGGCGGGGTCTATCATCCCGCTGTTTCTGCTCATGATCCTGGGGCGGATGTTATTTTATCTGCTTGGCGGAGGTACCGGCGGGGCCGATTCGCCATACGAAAAGCTGCTGGATAATCAGTATTACACCACCGAAATTATTGAGGGGCTCGCTACGGTCTGGCTAGTTTTTCTCTTTTCCGGCGCTTTATCCCAACGGTATAATCAGATGCGCCGGGAAGTGGCCGAGCAGGCTCTGGAGCGGGAGCGGCTGGAAAAAGAACGGGAGATTGAGCGTAACCAGCTCATGGAGGCCCAAAAGGCAGAGCTGGAACGCCAGGTGGCCGAACGCACCGCCGAGGTGGTGGCTCAGAAAGAAGAGATTGAAGCCCAGCGCGACAGCCTGGCCAAAACCCTGCGCGACCTGCAGAACACCCAGACCCAGCTCATCCACAAAGAGAAAATGGCTTCATTGGGTGAGCTCACGGCGGGCATTGCCCACGAGATCCAGAACCCGCTCAACTTTGTCAACAACTTTGCCGAGTCCAGCGTCGATTTGCTGGAGGAGCTGCAACAGGGGCCGATTCAGACAGTAGAAGACCCTGATAAAAAAGAAGAGGCTGAGGAGTTGCTGGAGGATTTGCAGCAGAACCTGCAGCGGATCTGCCACCACGGCCAGCGGGCGGGCAGCATCGTGAAGGGGATGCTGGAACACAGCCGGGCCGGTGCCGGCGAGAAGACACCCACCGACCTGAACCTGCTGGCCGAAGAGTACCTGCGGCTGGCCTACCAGAACCTGCGACTTAAGGACGAGAGTTTTGAAGCAGATCTGCGGCTGGAGCTGGATCATGGGCTGGAGAAGGTGCCGGTGGTGGCCCAGGAGATGGGTCGGGTGCTGCTCAACCTCTACAACAATGCCTTCTATGCCGTGCAGGAAAAGGCCAGAAGCCAGGCGTCGGATGGCTCGGGGGTTGGGTTTCAGCCCCAGGTGGCGGTGAGTACCCACATCCGGGAGGGAAAGGTAGAGCTCCGGGTGAAAGATAATGGCACGGGCATACCGGAGGAGATACTGGGTAAGATCTACCAGCCCTTCTTTACGACCAAGCCCACGGGTCAGGGCAACACCGGTTTAGGCTTGTCGCTGAGTTACGATATTGTCACCAAAGGACATGGGGGCGACATGCAGGTGGAGACCGAGGAAGGTCAATACACCGAAATGATCGTGCAGATACCCGTAAACTGATACCGTACCATGCGACATGTCTTCTTTATGACCGGGCTGCTCCTGCTCGCTTTATCGGCGCCGGGCCAGGCTACCGTCGACCGTCTGCCTCCCGAGGGGGTATGGCTGACAACAGGCTGGACCTTTCGGGCCGGTGATAACCCCGCCTGGGCAAAGCCCGACCATGATGACAGCCGGTGGACACCGGTTGCGCCGGCGGCTGACCTGGCGGCCCTGCCCCTGCTGCGCACCGCCGAAATGGGCTGGTTCCGGCTGCGGTTCCGGCTCGCTCCCGATCTGGCAAACGGGCCAGTAACGTTGCTGCTGTCGCAGATTGGAGCCTCGGAGGTGTATCTCAATGGCCGATTGATTCATAAAGAGGGGGTGGTAAGCCGCCGGCCGGCCAATGAGCAAACGCGGTTTGTGTTGCATAAGCCTGTCGCGGTTAGCGTTGCCGGCCCCGACGAACAGGTGCTGGCGGTGCGTTACTCCCTGACAAACGCTACGTTTCGCTTTCTTTTTCCGATACCGATAGGCGAGCCGGTGAACCCCGCCCTGGGCCTGCAACTCCAGCCGGCGGCTGATTCTGTCAGGCTATATGCCTATCAGGAGGCTACGCACGCCGTGCCGGTGGCATTCATCATGGGCTATTTTCTGGTGCTGGCGGTACTGCACCTGTTTATCTATGCCTCTTTCCGGAAAGTAAAAGCCAACCTGTACTTCGGGCTGGCTATGGTGCAACTGGCGGTCTGGCGGCTCACGCTGCCCCTGCTGCTCTGGGCAGCGTTGCCGGTGTCGCTGCATTACAGCCTGCTTTGGGTGGGATACGCTTTCGGAGCCGCTGCCGGTACGTTTATTGCGCTGGCCTCATACCTGGTATTTCGGCGGCAGCCCGACTGGTTGTTTCGGACACTGGTACTCTTCTGGCTCATCGTGGTAGCTACGCTGCCCTGGAATCCATATACACTTTATGTATCCATTGCCGGAACATTTATCGTCATGATAACCGCTGCGCGGGTGGCGCTGCTCTCCATCGGCAAGGGTAATAAGCTTGGCTGGGTCTACCTGGCCGGCGCTGCGCTCTGGACGCTGCTGAACGGGCTGGTGTTATGGCCGGGGCTGGTTGATGAGCCGCCTGCCATTGCCCTGATTCAATCGGCTATGGACATGGTTATCCCGCTGGTCATCTCGATCGTACTGGGTGCCGACTATGTCCGGGCAAACCGCACGCTGGAGGCTAAACTTGTGGAGGTAGAACGACTCTCCCGGCAGATGCTGGCGCAGGAGCAGGAGAAACAACAACTGCTGGCCAATCAGAACAAGATGCTGGAACAACAGGTCGCCGACCGAACCGCCCAACTGGTAGCGCAGAAAGAAGAGCTTCAGCAGGCGCTGCAAACCCTGAAAGCCACCCAGGATCAGCTAATTCAACGCGAAAAAATGGCTTCTCTCGGAGAGCTGACCGCCGGTATCGCCCACGAAATTCAGAACCCACTCAACTTCGTTACTAATTTTTCGGATATTTCCGCCGAGCTGGTCGATGAATTACAACAGGAACTCGCGGCCGGCGATATAAAAGAAGTAAGCGCTCTGGCGGAAGATATCAGAAACAACCTGCAAAAGATTTGTCAGCACGGGCAGCGGGCTGGTACAATCGTTAAAAACATGCTTCAGCACGCCCGCAGCAGCAGTGGTCAGGTGGAGCCCACCGACCTGAATGCCCTGGCCAATGAATACCTGCAGATTGCGTACCAGAATTTGAAAGCCAAAGATGAAAATTTCTCGGTGGATTTGCGCCTGCAACTGGACCCGTCACTCGGTAAAATTGAGCTGATGCCCCAGGAACTCGGTCAGGTTCTGCTCAATCTCTATAACAATGCTTTCTACGCCATTACCGAAAAAAGCCGTCAGCTCGGTACCGCATCAGGTGATTTTCAGCCTCAGGTAGGCGTAACTACGCAGGTTGTGTCTGGCCCGTCAGGTTCGCAACGGGTGGAGGTTCGGGTCAGAGACAACGGTACCGGCATTCCGGCCGATGTTTTACCTAAAATTTATCAGCCGTTGTTTACAACCAAGTCCGGTGTCTATGGCAATACGGGTGTGGGATTATCCCTAAGCTACGATATTGTTACCAAAGGGCATGGCGGAGACTTCAGGGTAGAAACTGAGCCGGGGCAATTTGCCGAATTCATTATTCAACTACCTATTCAGTCGGTACCGACGCCTAATTAACCAATTTATGAGGCCTATAAGCCTGCTTTGCCTGTTGCTCGTGTTAAGCCTTTCTGCTGTTCTGGCGCAACAGAGCCTCCCGCCGGTATATGAGCTAAAAACGGATACGGCAACTTATGTTAAACTGGATAGTGTTTATAGTCAAGTTCTGGAAGACAACAGCGGAAAGCTGTCTTTACGCGATGTAACAGGAACCGCTGCTGAGAAGCACTTTGTGGCCTTAGCCAGCCGTAAAAGTGGCCTGGATTTTACCATAAGGACCTATTGGTTTCGGTTTCGGATTAAGAACACGCTTGAGCATGACGCTTTAATTTACCTGGGTAATCAGAACGACTATCTGGATATGTACAGCCGCCTTCTGGTTTCGGGCCCGTGGCTCCACCAGCGAACCGGAAAACGGGTGCCCTGGGCAGAGCGGGATGGCCTCAAAGCCAGTATGGCCTTGCCGCTAACGATTCCAAAGGGGCAGGAGATGCTTGTTTACCAGCGCTGGCACGTTGATGTTCCGTTAACCGACCTGGATGAGGATGACCTGGTACCGACGTTTATCTTCCGCGATCAGTTAGTAAAGACTGTGTATGTAAAGCGGCTGGAGAGTAATCGGGAACAACGTATTCTGTTTAAGACGATCATCTACGGTATTATTATGCTGATGGCCTTGTACTACCTCAGCGTTTTTCTGGTCGTCCGGGAGCGGGTCTATCTGTTGCTGGTTGCTTTCCTGATATGCCTTGGGATTTACAATTTACCGGTTTCTATTTACAATTATTTTGTCTCAGGATCTGCCATTTTCCAGCCCATCACACGTTATCTGGATTATCTGAGTACAATCCTGTTTTATGTCTTCTTCGCGGAGTTTATCCGGCAGTTCCTTAAAACCAGAACGAATCTGCCCCGCCTTGACAGGCGACTTACCCGTACGGTTCTCGCCCTCATACTCTGGTATACGGCTTACCTGACAGTTGCCAACACCGGCGTGCTGCCGCTTTCGACCCGGTCGGCCGGTGGTGTGCTTGTGCTGGTGAGTAGTGTGCTGGGTATTCTGGCAATATATCCGTTGTTCTGTATTACCGTGGTGGCCATGCTGGTCGAATCGTACCGAAGCGGAGTGCAGGGTGCTAAATTGTTGCTGGTTGCCCTTTGCCCATACGTCCTTTTTGCGGCCTGGAATCTGATTAACCTGTTTGCGTCCAGAGAGGTTGTGCCTCCCTATGAGGCCATCGAGGTCTCTCAGAATGGCACGTCTGAAGTGTTGGAAGGGATAGCGGCTGTTTGGCTGGTGGTGCTGTTTTCGGGAGCCCTGACACAGCGGTATAACCAGATGCGGAAAGAAATTGCCGACCAGGCCCTGGAGCGGGAGCGTCTGGAGAAAGAGCGGGAGATTGAACGGCATCAAATCATTGAAGCGCAGAAAGTTGAACTGGAACGGCAGGTGGCCGAGCGTACGGCCAAGGTATTGGCCCAGAAAGAAGAAATAGAAGCCCAGCGGGATAACCTGGCTAAGACGCTGACTGACCTGCAGAATACCCAGACGCAGCTCATCCACAAAGAAAAGATGGCCAGTTTGGGCGAATTGACCGCCGGTATTGCCCACGAGATTCAGAACCCGCTCAACTTTGTCAACAACTTTGCCGAGTCCAGCGTCGACCTGCTCTCGGAGTTGCACGAAGGACCGGTTCAGACAATGGCGGAATCCCACCGCGAGGATGCCGACGACTTGCTGGAAGACCTGGTGCAAAACCTGCAGCGGATTACCCACCATGGTCAGCGGGCGGGTAGTATAGTCAAGAGCATGCTGGAGCACAGCCGGGCGGGAACTGGCGAGAAAACGCCCACCGACCTGAATGCCCTGACCGAAGAATACCTGCGGCTGGCTTACCAGAATGTGCGTCTGAAAGACGACAGCTTCCAGGCCGACCTGCGGCTGAAACTGGATCATGGGCTCGAAAAGGTGCCGGTAATCCCGCAGGAGATGGGTCGGGTGCTGCTCAACCTCTACAGCAATGCCTTCTATGCCATTCAGGAAAAGCGTCGTCAGCAGAACGGAGCCTTTCAGCCTCAACTGGCGGTGAGTACCCACCTCAACAACGGCAAAATAGAGATTCGGGTGAAAGACAACGGAACGGGCATTCCCAAAGAAATCATTAATAAGATCTATCAGCCATTCTTTACCACCAAGCCGACGGGTCAGGGAAATACAGGTTTAGGCCTGTCGCTGAGTTACGACATCGTTACGAAAGGACATAACGGAGAAATAAATGTAGAAACAGAATTAGGTGAGTTTACTGAATTTATTGTTCGTTTGCCTAAATAAAGTTTCTATTTTTATAGCCGGAAAAGATTCCAACTAAAGCCTTCCCAAGTATGAAAATTCTGGTAGTGGATGATGAACTGGATGTACAGTTTTTGTTTGAGCAGCGGTTCCGGCGGGAGATACGAAGTGGTGAATTGAGCTTTGAGTTTGCTCATTCCGGTGAAGAAGCCTTGAATTACCTGGGACAGCACTCCTCCGAAGTAATCCTGATTCTGTCCGATATAAATATGCCGGGGATGAGTGGCCTGGAACTGCTGCGGAAAATTCGGGAGCGGTATCCGTCGCCACCGCCTAAAATAATGATGATTACGGCCTATGGCGATGTGGACACCTTTAATCAGGCCATGAGCTACGGGGCCGATGATTTTTTGACTAAGCCCCTGGACTTCGGCGGTCTCAAAGACAAACTTAATACGACGGTAGGTACATGACAAAAGCCAAAATCCTGGTTGTCGATGATGAATCGGACCTGGAGTTTCTGATCAAGAAGAAGTTTCGTCGGCAGATCAGAGAAGGCTTGTACGATTTTGTTTTTGCCGGAAATGGACATGAAGCCCTCGCCAGACTTCAGGAGGAGACAGACATCGACATGGTTCTCAGCGATATCAATATGCCCGAAATGGATGGGCTGACGCTGCTGGTCCGGCTAAACGAAATGAGCCCGCTGATTAAGGCCGTTATTGTGTCGGCCTACGGCGATATGGGCAATATCCGCACGGCCATGAACCGCGGGGCGTTTGATTTTATCTGCAAACCGGTCGATTTTGATGATCTCGAAGTAACCATGCAGAAGACCATCCGGCATGTGCAGCAACTGCGGGATACCCTTCAGGCTATCAAAGAAAATAACATCCTCAAGATGTACGTCGACGAGAATGTCCTGAACTTCATGAGTCGGCGGGAATTTGAAACAGCCCTCACGGATAATGAAACGATAGATGGCACGGTGGTATTTGTCGACATCTGCGGCTTTACGGCCATTACGGAACGCGAGCCGGCCGATACCGTGGTGCGGCTCATCAACAAATACTTCGACGTGATGGTGAAGGCTATAATCGGGCAGGGCGGCTACGTTGATAAGTTTATGGGTGATGCGGTGATGGCGGTGTTCCGGGAGGAGTATCACCTTGATCGGGCGATCGAGGCTTCGCTGGCCGTGCGCTCTCAGATTGAACAGATGAAGGAAGCACTGCCGGGTCAGCCCATGTTTCTGCCCAAAGTCTCTATTGGTATCAATACCGGAGAGATGGTTTCGGGCAATATCGGCGCGGCAACGCTCCGGCGACTGGATTATACCGTCATCGGTGATACGGTCAACACAGCGCAGCGGTTGCAGTCAACCGCCAAAGCCGGCCAGATCGTTATCAGCGAAGCCACGTACGAGAAGGTAAAGGAATCCTTTCACTGCGAAAGAATTGGGGAGGTAATCCTCAAGAATAAAAGTAACCCCGTAGTTATTTACGAAGTACTGGAGTAAAAAGCTGCACTCAGGTAAGGTGCTGCTTTTTACTCCAGATTACACCAATACCGCGTTGAGCAGTTGCTCCAGAATAAGCTTACCGTCGGTATTACCCAGCATCGGGTCCGACGCCCGCTCCGGGTGCGGCATCATGCCAAACACATTACCCTGCTCATTGCATACCCCCGCAATATTTTCCAGACTTCCGTTGCAATTTGTTTCGTCGGTGATATTACCGTTTTCGTCGCAGTAGCGGAACAGAATCTGGTCGTTATCGTTCAGGCGCTTCAGCGTGTCGGCATCGGCGTAGTAGCGACCTTCGCCGTGGGCGATGGGTATTTTGTAGGCCCGCTCTTCCAGACCGGCCGTCAGCAAGGCCTTTTTAGACTGCGGCAGCAGGTGCACATTTTTGCAGATATAGCGCTGGTTGGTATTGCGCAGCAGTACGCCGGGTACCAGGTGCGCTTCGGCCAGAATCTGGAAACCGTTGCAGATACCCATCAGGTAGCCGCCCCGTTTGGCGTGCGCAATCACTTCGTTCATAATGGGCGAGAACCGCGCTACGGCACCCGTCCGCAGGTAATCGCCGTAGGAGAACCCGCCGGGCAGGATAATAAAGTCGCACCCCTGCAGGTCGTGGTCTTTGTGCCAGAGCTTTACTACCTGCTGACCCAGGTTATGCTGGAGGGCATCCACTGCATCCTGATCGCAGTTGGAGCCGGGAAATACAACAACGCCGAATTTCATAGTTTCTTCGTTTCTGCTCCAAAATTAAGCAAATTTTGCCAGCTTACCGATTACTTCACTGTCACCGCTTGCCCGCTGGCCTGGGCGTCTTTGCCGCGCTCAAACGTCAGGTCGATGCGGCCGAGGTAAATACCGGCGAAACCCACCTGATTGATGAGGACCGGCTTGCCGTTCTGGTTTTGTACACTGACCGGAGCCTCCAGGAAGGTATGCGTATGTCCGCCAATGATGAGGTCTATATCGTTGCTCTGCGCGGCCAGCACATGGTCGGATACCTCCGGTCCCTGGTATTTGAAGCCGAGGTGCGACAGGCAAATGACATAGTCGCACACCTCGTTGTTCTTCAGAATGGCCGCTACGTTATTGCCCACTTCAATGGGGTCCAGGTAGCGGGTTTCTTCGTAGAGGGATTTAGGGACGAGCCCATCCAGCGCAATACCCAGCCCGAATACACCAACCTTAACGCCGTCTTTTGTGAAGACTTTGTAACGCTGCGTCTGCCCCTCCATCGCCGTATCCTTAAAATCGTAGTTGGCGATCAGGAACGGAAAGTTGGCCTTGCGGAACTGCGTGCGCATGTTATCCATACCGGCGTCGAAGTCGTGGTTGCCGATGGTGGAGGCATCGTAGCCCATCCGGTTCATAGCAAGTACTTCGGGTTCGCCTTTGTAAATATTGAAATAGGGCGTTCCCTGAAACAGGTCACCGGCATCAAACAGCAGCACGTTTTTCTGCTCCTGCCGGATGCGCTCGATCAGGGACATCCGCCGGGCTACACCACCCTTACCGGCATTACGGCCGCCATCCATCGGAAACGGGTCTAGCCGGCTGTGCACATCGTTGGTGTGCAGAATGGTGACCTGTGTTTTCTTCGGCGGAAACAGCCGGGGCAGCGCCAGTGCGTCGGGAGCCACGCTACCGATGACGGCCGTGGTGCCCAGCAGCTTCAGAAACTGCCGTCTATTGGATTGTAATGCGTCCATCAGTCGTTGGATTAATAGGCTGACCGGATTTGCCCAGTTGCCGGAAATAGTCGATAAAAGCGTCGCGGATGTTCACGTTCAGGTCTTCGCGCCGGACGGCGTCCTTCAGGAATGAAGCGCCACTGCCGCCATTGGCTACGTAGTCGCTCATGGCAACGGTATAGGTTTCGTCCGGTTGCAGCGGCTTACCAGTGGCCATCGTCACCGATTGTACTTTATCGTTGGCGATGGTAGCCCGTAGGCCACTTATCACCAGGGCTTCATCTTTCAGAAAGTGGTTCAGCAACTGCATCACCTGCGAGCCTTTCATGGTCAGCACCGTAATCTGGTTATCGAACGGCATTACCTCGTAGATATTGCCGACCGTAATCGGGCCCTTTGGCAGGCCGGAGCGGATACCGCTGTAGTTGAGATGACCAATGTCAATGGGTTTGCCGTAACGTTTGCCGGCCTCCTGCCGCAGGGCATCGGCCAATAGGTTGTTGACGGCCGATTCGGGTTTCCCTTTCTCCAGGGCTACATCTGAGCGGACCAGCACTTCATTCATGGTCTGGTCGAGCTTTTGCCGGTACGGTTGCAGGAATTCCGCCATGCCTGTATCGGCCTGGGCGGTGGCGTCTACCTCAATCCGGTTGTACGTTCGTCCGGTCGGATAGTAGGTATGCTGGCAGGCCGACAGCGCGGCTGTGAGCACCAGTATGTATAGTTGTTTTATTCGCATAGGTTATGAAAACGATTATTCTAAACGAACCTGCCGGATGGTAAACAGGCCGTAGTCGGTGTTGAAATTTAGCCAGCCGGAGCTGAATTTAACGTTGGTGGCACTCCACTCGGTTTTCGGGTATATCGTCTGCCACTCCCCAAACCCAAACCGTACCTTCACCGGCAGGTTAAAGCCTTTTGTATCGGCTACCCAGCGGTGACGGATTTCCCACTGCTTATCATTTTTTGCCAGCACCTTATATTCCAGCACCGGTATGCCGGTGTACTTCAGATACTGGTCGGCAATCGACTGCAGGTCGACTTGTGTTTTCAGTTCCAGAAAGTCAATAACCTCATCGGTGTTGACAATGGAAAGCTTCTTTTCTGTCGCCAGCGCCTTCAAAGCTTTAAACCAAAGGTTGTCATTATCTACAGCATGACGGAGCGTATGCAGCATCCAGGAGCCTTTATAGTAAATGTCTGTGTCTCTGTGTTGATAGTTTACTCCCAGCGGACCCAGCATAGGATGCTGATTTTTAATCAGCTTGCGCTGCATATTCAGGTATTCAATGGCTTTCGGTATGCTGTGGGTACACTCCATATACAGCGCTTCGGCGTAGGTCGCAAAAGCCTCGTGAATCCACATCTCTCCAGAATCCCCGGCGCTCAGGCTGTTGCCGAAGTACTCATGTCCGCTTTCGTGGATGATGATGAAGTCGAAGCCGAAGGGGGTGTTGCGGTAGTTGTTGCCGTAGGCAATGGCGGTCTGGTGTTCCATGCCCCAGTAGGGCGTTTCAACCAGTTTGTAGCCGTCGCGCCAGAAGGGAAATTTGCCGAAATACTTCTCGTAGCAGTCCAGCATCGCCTTTACCTGCTCAAAGTGTACGTTAGCTTTTTCCAGGTTCTGGGGTAGTACATAATAATTCAGCGCCAACGTCTGCCGGTCCAAACTGCGGTATTCATCCTTAAAATAGGCGTAATTGGCGATGTTCAGGGTAACATTGTAGATGTTGATGGGGTAGCGTACGTACCAGATAAACTCCGTCTGACCGGCGGTTCGGGCGGGCCTTTTCGACTGGAGCGTGCCGTTGGAGACGCAGGTGAGGCCGTTGGGTACGCGGCAGGTGATGCGCATGGAGTCCGGCTCATCAGAGAGGTGATCTTTGCAGGGCCACCACAAACTGGCTCCTGTTCCCTGACAGGTAACGGTTACCCAGCTTTTACCGCTGGGATCCTGTCGCCAGAGAAAACCGCCGTCCCAGGGCGGATTTTTGGCTACCTGCGGACTGCCACTGTACGTCACCTTCACCTCCCGAAGCTGCCCCACCGGCTGCGCTTCTTTCATATCCACAAACACGGCATTGCCATCGCGTTTGAACGTCAGCTTTTGCCCATTCTGCGTAATGGCGGCAATCTGCATGTTGTCGAACAGGTCGATCTGCATTCGCCGGAACGGCTCTTTGACCCGGTAGCGAATGGTGTTGCTACCGTCGATGGTACGGGTGGCGGGATTGACGCTCAGGTTCAGGTCGTAGAAGGTAACGTCGTAGCTGGTGCGTTCGGGTCGGAGGCCACCCCGCAGCGTATCCTGACGAGTGAAGCGGTACGTCGAGTCGGGCTGTTGCGCAGCCGCAGTCAGGGCGTAAAATACAGCGAATAGGGCCGGCAACCAATGTTTCATCCGTCAGGTTGACATTCAATGGTCAAAGTTACGAACCAAAACGGAGGAAACCAGAGAGTAAGTCGATAGTCAATAGTGATTGGTCGACAGGAGGCTGGGAGAGGTCACCGCTCTGGCCCCGGCCAAAGTTGACATCGTGCCGAACGTCGCCTTCTTCGTACTCCTGAATCAGACCGCCCCGGAAACCGGGTTCGTTAGCACTGTTGGTATTGTCGGTGGGGCGGTAAGCGGCCACGTTCACTACGCCACCGCTGGCGTGGTTGGTCGGCCCTATAATAAATAGGTAGGAGCTAACAGGGCAGCCAGGTCATGTACGTTATACCGTACTTTGCGGCTGTTCAACAAAACTACGATATAGTACAGGTATGCTGACAAATAGCTTAGTAAACGGAAAAGTAGCGCTCGTGACCGGTGCCAGCCGGGGCGTCGGCAAAGGCATTGCCCACGAACTTGGGCTGGCCGGCGCAACCGTAATCATCACGGGCCGCAGCACCCGTGGCAGTCGGCCAGACGAGGACAGGCCCGGTACCATCGAAGATACCGCCGACCTGGTCACGGCCTCGGGCGGCCGGGGTATGGCCATCCCCTGCGACCACACCAGCAACGAAGACGTAAAAAGGCTTTTCGCCCGAATTAGAAACGAGTTTGGCCGGCTGGATATTCTGGTCAACAACGTCTGGGGTGGCTACGAAGGACACGAGGGCAAGATCTTCAGCAAAGCGTTCTGGGAGCAGGATCTGGAGGTTTGGGAGGCCATGTTTCAGGCCGGACTGCGTGCCCACTTCACCGCCAGCTACTACGCGGCTCCCCTGATGATTACGCAGCAGAGCGGTTTGATCATCAACATTTCCATTGGCGTAGCCGGCAAATACCTCGGCAACGTCATGTACGACACCTGCAAAACCGCCGACGACCGGCTGGCCTTTGCTATGGCGCAGGAACTCCGTTCGCATGGTGTAACGGCCGTAGCGCTCTATCCCGGCCACACCCGCACCGAGCGCGTCGAACGAATACTTACCAAAACCGGCCAGGCAGACCAGCTAACCGAAACCCATTCGCCCCGCTACGTTGGCCGGGCCGTGGTTGCGCTGGCCCAGGACCCGCACCTGATTGATAAAACGGGTCAGGCGCTGGCTACGGGTGACTTAGCTGCTCAATACGGATTTACGGATGTTGATGGGCGGTTGATTCCGGCGTTTAGGTTTTAGTGTAGCCCGGAATGTAATTCCGGGCTACAGCAACTCACTGATCGTCAGTTCAAAACCCGACAATACGTCCTCCCCACTCAGGCGTTTATTAAACGGTTTAATCTCTGGCTCCTGATCAGGGCGGTAAATGGTGGTTTGCTGCTGAAACGGATTTACCAGCCAGCCCAGCCGCACACCATTGTTCAGCCATTTGCTCATTTTATCCTGAAGCTCGCGCAACTCGTCAGATTCAGAAACCAGGTCAATGACAAAATCCGGGCAGACGTGGGCGAACTTCTTTAGATCATCGCTGGATACATTGGTAAGCCTTTCGTGGCTAACCCAGGCTACATCTGGTGCCCGCATGGATCCATCCGGTAATGTACAACCGCCATTTGAGTCAGATACACGGCCGAGTTTTGTTTTTCAATAGCTGGTCTGAGTTCCGGTAGGCACTTTAAAGAAGATTTGTCCGTTTTCGTCGCGTTCAATATGCAAATCAGGATTGGCCCGGCAGAAGGCAAATAGCTCGTCGTCGGTAAAGCGGCCCTCCTGGGCTGGTAAGTTGATAGGGAAGCGCATAGATCGTTTTGATAATGACGTAAAGGCATTCCGAGGTAAAATTTACACAAAAAAGAAGCACGACCCTACTCGGATCGCGCTTCCCCTTCTTTGAGTTAAGAGTTACAGACAATTATTAACTCTTAACTCCTTAATACCGGTACCACTCGGACTTGAACGGTCCTTCTTTGGTGACGCCGATGTAGGCAGCCTGCTCCTCATCCATGGTATCCAGCTTGGCACCGACGTGAGCCAGGTGCAGGGCGGCTACTTTCTCGTCGAGGTGCTTGGGCAGCACATACACTTTGTTCTCGTATTTGCCGGGGTTGTTCCACAGTTCGAGCTGGGCCAGTGTCTGGTTCGAGAACGAGCAGGACATCACGAACGACGGGTGACCCATGGCGCAGCCCAGGTTCACCAGACGGCCTTCGGCCAGCACGATGATTTCTTTGCCGTCAATCTCGTACATATCCACCTGCGGTTTGATGCTGCTTTTGCTGTGGCCGTAGTTGGTGTTCAGCCACGCTATGTCAATTTCGTTGTCGAAGTGACCGATGTTGCAGACCACCGCTTTGTCGCGCATCTTGCGGAAGTGACGGTCGGTGATGATGCGAACGTTACCTGTAGCGGTGACAAAAATGTTGGCACGTTCGGCGGCCTCGTCCATCGTGACCACTTCGTAGCCGTCCATAGCCGCCTGGAGGGCGCAGATCGGGTCAATTTCGGTAACCAGTACCCGGCAACCAGCACCGCGCAGCGATTCGGCAGAGCCTTTTCCTACATCGCCGTAACCCGCCACTACGGCCACTTTACCGGCCAGCATCAGGTCAGTAGCCCGGCGGATAGCGTCGACCAGCGATTCGCGGCAGCCGTATTTGTTATCAAACTTCGACTTCGTGACGGAGTCATTCACGTTGATAGCCGGCAGGTGGAGCGTACCATTCTTCATGCGCTCATACAGCCGGTGAACGCCCGTGGTGGTTTCTTCCGACAAGCCTTTGATGCCCGAGATCAGTTCCGGATAGTTGTCGAACACCATGTTGGTGAGGTCACCGCCATCGTCCAGGATCATGTTCAGCGGCTGGCGATCTTCACCGAAAAAGATCGTCTGCTCAATACACCAGTTAAATTCTTCTTCGGTCATGCCTTTCCAGGCATACACCGGAATACCCGCAGCCGCAATGGCCGCAGCCGCGTGGTCCTGCGTCGAGAAGATATTGCAGGATGACCAGGTTACGTCGGCACCCAGTTCCACCAGCGTTTCGATCAGCACAGCGGTTTGGATGGTCATGTGCAGACAGCCGGCGATGCGGGCACCCTGTAGGGGCTTTGAAGGGCCAAACTCCCGGCGGAGCGCCATCAGGCCGGGCATTTCGGCTTCGGCCAGCCGGATTTCTTTGCGACCCCAGTCGGCCAGGGCAATATCTTTTACTTTGTACGGAACGTAAGCAGACGTTTGCGTTGACATAATAGACGAAGTTTCGAAGTTCTGTTAGCCGAATTATTACCGGCGCAGATGGATTCTATAGAAAATGCAAAATTAACGAACGCAGGCCAGAATGCCTAACCGGGAAGAGCCGGGAAGCAAATAGGTTAGCAAGCGGTCAGGTAGCTGGCAGGCAGTGGCTTACTTCAGCACCGGTCGTAGCTTCTCCGCCCAGATCACATAGCCTTTGGCGTTCATGTGCAGGCTGTCTGCTTTGAAAAGTTCACCCTTAGGCTGCCCGTTTGCATTCAGCATGGGGGTGTACACATCAACGTAGGTGGTACGTCGCTGTTTCGCCAGAAAATTCCTGATCAGTCGGTTACCTTCCTGAATGACTGGAAAGTACGGCCGGCGCGAGGGACTGGGCTTCATCGAAATAAAGACGATTGGCGTTTTGGGTAACGTTTTCCGGATTGTCCGGAACAGCGTCACAAAGCGTTCGTACGTTTCCTGGGCCGACACCTTATCGGTGGCCACATCATTCTCCCCGGCGTACAGCACAATTTGCTTCGGACGGTAGGGCGTGATAATCCGGTCGGCGTAGCGGATCACATCCAGCAGGGTAGAGCCGCCGAAGCCCCGGTTCAGCACCACCTTATCCGGAAACGACTCCTGCAGATTATCCCACAGCCGGATCGATGAACTACCGGTAAACAAAATCGCATTCTTCGGCGGAGGGCTGACCAGATCTTTAGCCTCAAACGCCAATATCTCCGCCTGAAACGGCGGCACCGCCTGGCAATAACTTATTACAGGTAAAACAGCAATGACTACAATGCGCAAAAAGGAACGTACCACAGGTCAGGGATTAAAAGTGAGAGAGCAAATGAGTGAAAAGGTGAACGAGCAAACAAGTGGCTTTGCCTTATTCACTCGTTCGCTCGTTCACCCTTTCGCTTATATAAACGGCACCACCGACTCCAGCCCAATCCCCCGCGAGCCTTTCACCAGAAAATAGGTGTTCTCAAACGGGTGATCGAGCAGCCAGTTGTGTAACGAAAACTTATCAGGAAAATAGTAGGCCTTCGGCAACGCACCTAGCGCGTACTTCATATCCTTACCGGCCAGAATGACTACATCGAAGTTGCCTTTGGCAACCAGTTCACCCAGGGCCGCGTGTTCGGCTTCGCTCTCCGGCCCCAGTTCAAACATATCGCCCAGAATTACTACCTTCTTCTGAGCAGGCAGGTTCATGAACTGCTGCACGGCGGCCGCCATCGACGAGGGATTGGCGTTGTAGGCATCCAGCAGGATGGTGTTAGAGCCTTTGGCCACTACCTGCGAACGGTTGTTGGTGGGGTTGTAATCGGCGATGGCGCGGTTGGCTTCTTCCGGCGGCACGCCGAAATACTGACCAATGCAGAGGGCGGCCGCCATGTTTTCAAAATTATAACGACCCGGTAGGTGGGTGGTTATCTCGCGACCGTCGGCATCCCGGAAAACGACCACCGGCGTATCCTGTACCAGCGTCGCATTATAGGCACCGTCGGGGGTCAGGTACGACACTAACTCGGTAAACTGCCGCTCCTGGGCCATCGCCAGCAGGGTTGTGTTGCTGCCGTTGATAAAGACCGTGCCGCCGGCTTGCGACAGCCAGTCGAACAGTTCGCCTTTGCCTTTGCGTACGCCTTCAATTCCGCCGAAGCCTTCCAGATGAGCCTTGCCTACGTTGGTGATCAGGCCGTGCGTCGGTTCGGCAATGGAACTGAGCAGGGCAATCTCCCGCTGGTGGTTGGCCCCCATCTCCACCACGGCCATCTCGTAGCTGTCGTCAATTGCCAGCAGGGTCAGTGGCACGCCAATGTGGTTGTTGAAATTGCCGGGCGTAGCGTAGGTCTTGTATTTCTTCGACAGCACATCGGCAATCAGCTCTTTGGTGGTGGTTTTACCGTTGGAGCCGGTCAGGGCCACAATCGGGATATTCAACGTCCGGCGGTGGTGACGAGCCAGCGCCTGCAGGGCGGTCAGCCCATCGTCGACCAGCAGCAGGCGTGAATCCGTTTCGGCAACGGCCGGATCATCCACAATGGCGTAGCGGGCTCCTTTTTCCAGGGCTTCCGGGGCAAACTGGTTGCCGTTGAAGGCCGGACCTTTCAGGGCCACAAACAAACAATCGGGCGAAATCTTCCGCGTGTCGGTTGAGACGCCGGTGCATTCCAGGAATTTATCGTAAAGATGAGACAGAGAAATCATGCACTAACAGACCAAATTAATAGGCTTCTACGTTAGACTATAGGTTTTGCTTATCACGTAACCGGGTACAGCCCGGTACCACACGTCCCAAAATTACATGAAAAATCGGTCTGCCGTGGGGCTCTTTTTGGCCTCATTCTGTTTATTGCCGTTTCTCAACGTTGCTCAGACTACTTCTTCGTTTAGCTTCCAATATAATCAGCAGGTGCCGGTAACGATGAATGGCCGGTCGCTGCCCAACGCCTGGGCGGGTGGACTCAATGCCGCTCAATTCCAGACCATGCACCTGAACGACGATGGCCGGGAAGATCTGGTGGTGTTTGACCGGACCAGCAACAAGATCAGCACCTTTCTGGCCGACGGAATGTCGTGGCGCTACGCCCCCGAATACGAAGCCCAGTTCCCGGCGGTACTGAACTGGATGGTGCTGATCGACTACGACGGCGACGGCCGCAAAGACCTGTTTACCCACGTGCCCCAGGGCGTAAAGGTGTTGAAGAACGTATCGACCAGCGACCGCGTGAGCTGGCAGGTGGTGGCCGACCCGCTGCTGCACGAAGGCTTGTCGTCCTCCAAACTGAACCTGTATGTGTCGGCTACGGATATTCCGGCCATTGTCGATTTTGACGATGACGGCGATATTGACATCATTGCTTTCGACATCACGGGCAATTACGCCGTTTATTTTCAGAACCTCAGCAAGAACCGGCCAAATGCGGCCAACACCACACCCGGACTGGATTTCAAGCGGACGGGGCAGTGCTGGGGAAATTTTGTGAAGGAGTATTGCGATGACTTCGTATTTGGGGTTGATTGCAGCGTACCCAACGGGCGGGTAGCGGCAACGGCCAAAGCCAATTCGCGGGCGAAGGTACTGCATGCCGGCAACGCGGTTACGATACTTGATACCGACGGCGACGGTAAAAAAGACCTGCTGTTCGGGCATGTGTCGTGTACCAATATTGCCCGGCTGCGCAACGCCGGTACCAACAACGAAAAAGCCAATTTTGTGAGCTTCGACGCCAAATTCCCGGCGCAGAACGCCATTAACTTCAATATCTTTCCGGCTACCTACGTCGAGGATTTCGACGGCGACGGCATCAAAGACCTGGTGGCGGCTCCCAATACGTATAATAACGAAGGGGCGCTAATGGATTTCCGGGCGTCGAACTGGTTCTTCAAGAACGTCGGTACCAATGAAAAGCCCAATTTCCAGCTCGTGCAGAAAGATTTCCTTCAGGCAGACATGATCGATTTAGGCGAGAATGCCGCCCCGGCGCTGGCTGACCTTGACGGCGACGGGGATATGGATCTGCTGGTGGGCAACGGCGGTATCCGGACCGATAAAGGCTACCGGGCCGGCATCTGGTATTTTGAGAACAAAGGCACCGTCGGCAGCCCCGCCTTTGAACTCGTCACCAACGATTACCTGAAACTGTCGGAAACGCTGTTGCTGACCGACATTATCCCGTCGTTTGCCGATATGGACGGTAACGGCACGCTGGATCTGGTAATTACGGCTACCTCGGCCAAAGGTGCCGAAATCCGGGTCATTTACAACAAGGCCTCCCGTGGTGCGGCTGCGCAGTATATCCTGGCCGATGCCAGACTGCTGCCGGTACCGGACCGTTTCACACCGGGTGACCTGCCGGTATTTTACGATGTCGACAAAGACGGAAAACCCGATTTGCTGCTGGGCAAGGCCTCCGGCAATATCGAATACCACCGGAATACCGGAACGGTGACTTCACCGGTGTTTCAGGTGCAGACGACCGAGTTTGGGGGCATCAAGATAAACCTGCTGGCCCGCAGCCCCTCGATTGTCATTGCCGATTTTGACGCCGATCAGAAGCCGGAACTACTGACCACCACCCGCGACGGCACGGTGAAGCTATACCGCTGGCCGGACAGTCCCACCCAGGCTCTTACCCCCCTGGCGGGCGTAGAGGGAATACCTATGCCGGGGGGCGGTCTCATTGCTACGGCGGCAGACCTGGACGGCGACCAGCTTCCCGACCTGATTATGGGCTCCCTGACCGGTGGACTCCGGTACGTTAAAAACACCACCGAGAAAGCGGTCATTACCGGCGTTACGCCGGTCTTCGGGATCTCTGAAGAAGACGTGATTCACCCCTGGGCCTACCCCAACCCCACGGAGCGGTACATCAACATTCGGCCGCCGTACGATGGCGTAGCCGAAATCCTGTCGACGGGTGGGCAGCGGGTCAGGCCGGGGCAGCCGGTAAAGGCCGAAGAGCAGACTACATTTGATCTGGGTGCCCTGCCGGATGGCATCTATTTTATCCGGTTGACCAGCGAAGGGCACTCAACTCGTTTGCAGAAGGTGGTACTTTGGAAATAAAAGTGTTCAAAACCTCGGTCGCCGAAATTAGTTATTAGGTCATCCGGTTTTACTGGCTGTTCAGCAGCCGGCCGGTTGAAAACTGAAAAACAAAACGTGATGAAAAGCCATAATAACAGTACGCCGAACCGGGTCGATCAGACCGGGGGCCCTTTAACTAATGTATCGCCGGAGCAGGTAAATAGGCCCGAAAACGAGATAGACGCTAACTCCGCCGTGTATGCTGAGTTCGGCATGGATGATACCACCGATGTGTACAGCCATCCCGACGACGAAGCCGCCGACACTATCTTGTACACTGATAACATAACAGCGCAGCACGCTATGGAGCAGGTGCCCAACGGCCCCGCCTTCGACGAATTGCCGGAAGACATGATCGACGAAGAGATTACCGAAGCTAACGAGGATAATGTTGATCCGTATCTGGATGGACAGTAATTGTTAATAGGCAGTTCTCAGTGGGCAGCAGGCAGATTTCAGCGGCAACCCTTTTCTGCCTACTGAGAACTGCCTACTTCCTTCTTCCCCAGATCCGGAAAATCCTCTACCTGCGGCTCCGCTGCCGGCAGATAAACGGTGAAGGTGGCTCCCTGGCCTAACTCGCTATGGGCGTTTACGTAGCCCTGGTGGTTGTCGGTCACTTTCTGCACAATAGCCAGGCCGATACCGGTACCCTGGTATTCGCTGCGGCCGTGCAGGCGCTGAAAGATGGTGAAGATCCGGTCCAGGTATTTGTCGTTGAAGCCAATGCCGTTATCGGTGATACTGATCGCATAAAAAACTTTATGATAATCAGAGGGGCTTACGACCGTACCCGGCAGCGGAGTAATATCCCGACCCGGCAGTTGAGCACAGTCAATCCGGATATGTGGGGCCACCCCGGCTTTAGTAAACTTCAGCGCGTTGCTCAGCAGATTCTGAAAAAGCTGCCGCAACTGAAGCGCATCGCCTTTGATTACCGGTAACGTGGTAATGTCAATAACGGCCTGTTTATCGCGGATGGCCGTTTCCAGGTCGCTCAGCACTTCATCCACGATGGTTTGCAGGTTCACCTTCCGGAAAGGTTCTTTCTGGGACGAGATGCGCGAGAAAGTCAGCAAATCCTGAATCAGCGTGTTCATGCGCTGGGCCGCCGACCGCATCCGGTCAACCAGGTCCGAGCCGAATTTGCCGATGGCGTCGCCGTACTGGGTTTGCAACACTTCACCGAATGCCGTGATTTTGCGCAGCGGCTCCTGCAAATCGTGCGATGCGATATAGGCAAACTGCTCCAGGTTTTTGTTCGACCGCTGGAGTTCGTCAATCGATTTTTGTAAATCCTGCTGGTACCGTTTCGAGGCCGTAATATCGATAAAGGATACCAGTACCCCATCGTCGAACTTAGCCGCCAGGATTTCGTACCAACCTTTCAGGCCATCGGCGTCGTAGTAGCTTTCGGTCTGGTACGACGAGCCGGTTTCAATCGTCTGCACATACTGCGCAAACAGACCCGTAGTAAACATCGTTGGGAAGAGCGACTGCAGCGTATGCCCGATCATATCGTCGGTCGACAAACCGGTTACTCGCGCAGCTGCATCATTGGCCAGTTTGACTTGAAGGTCATACACCTTACCCTGTTCGTTCCTGAGAGCTTTAAACATAATCAGGCCGTTGAGTGAGCCGTTCAGTACGCTCTCGATCAGGTCGGATTGCTCCTGCCGGGCAAAGGCCGCTTTTTTAGCCGCCGAAATATCCTGAAATGTCACCACCAGGGCATCGCCAAAGCAGGCGACCGATATATCAAACCAGGAATCAAACTGTACGTAGTAGTGCTCAAGGCGGCAGGGAACGCCGGACTTCAGCGTGTCTGCGCAGGCCGTAAAGAGGCCATCGAACCGGGTATTGCCGTGGATGTCGGTTAGCAGCGTCTGTTTTTTCAGGTAATCCGGCCCCAGGCGGGTCATGCGCAGGGCGGCCTTATTGGCCATAGCAATGCGGAAGTCCCGGACCGCGCCGTTGGCATCCCGTACCGGCTCCAGCAGCGTAATACCGTTTTGTGAATGATTCAGCACCCGGTCGAGCAGGGCGGCCTGTTCTTCGTAGGATTTTTGTTGTCGGTAGCTGTCGGTAATATCAGTGAGCGTTACAGCAACGCCATCGCCGTACGGTGCCAGTTGAACCGCGTACCGGGCTTCCGGCTCATGCGGTAGGGCATAGTTAGTTTCAAAGCCATAAGGCTGGCCGGTGGCAATGACCTCGGCCGCGCATTTCCAGAAATCCAGTTCCAGGGTGCCGGGAAACAGCTCGCCCACCAGCCGGCCAATCATCCGCTCTTCGGTCATGCCGGCCAGTTCTTCCGCTTTTTTATTGGCCAGAATAACCCTAAAGTCCTGAATATCGCCTTGTTTGTCCCGCACACAATCGTAAATGATAATTCCGTTGCCGGAAAAATCTAAAGCTGCCCGCAACAGGTGTGGATCGTTGGGGGCAGTCCGCATATTATTCCTCATAATGATAACATTGAGTACAATATCCTGGCTGAGGAAGCCCTACCTAATCTGGGTAGCTGGACTGTATATAACGTAATTCTATCTATTCTTTAACCAATGGCGTACCATTTTGTTAGTCAGCTACCTAGCGCCGGCTAACCGCGAGTATCTCTGTCTGTTACTACTCAAAAGCAGCTTTTGGTAGCTGTTGAGCTACAGTGTTACTGTATGCCTGTCTGTCTCCAACGGTTGTGCCGTTCTGCTTAAAAATAGAGCGTCCCCGTATTTTTTCAAAACCACTGCACGATCAATAACCCGTTTTCTGAGCGGACGGTCCTACTAAAAGCTTAGTTTTGAGTAATCGGTTTGTAGGTATATTAACGCAAAAAGGAGGGGGCTATATTGCGTGCCGGAGAGGCTGGTTAGCCACCGGCCGGAGCGTGAGCGGCAGGGTAAACAGCACCGTGGTGCCTTGCTCCGGTGTACGTTCGATAAAGAACTTACTGCCGTTCCAGCCTTTTCAACTGTTGCTGGATAAAGTCTTTAGACAGCCAGTTGGTGCCGATCATCACCCCCTCGATGTTGCGGGTCTGGCTGATGTCGCGCAGCGGATTGCCGCTCAGCAGCACCAGATCCGACACATTGCCGGTCTTGACCGTGCCCCAATCGGGTTTGTTAAAGAACCGGGCCACGTTAACGGTGCCCGTGCGCAGCGTCTGGTACGGCGTCAGTCCGGCATCGACCATGTACTGCATTTCGTGGTGAATGGAAAAACCCGGTACGTTAAATACCTGGGGCGCATCGGAGCCCAGCAGCAGTTCAACCCCATTATCCTGACAGGCCTTGATGAGCTGCCGGCGAATCTGCAGAAACTTCTCCGCCCGCTCCTTCCTGAAATTAGGGTTGTTGTTGTAGTTGTTTTTGGCGTTCACCCAGTTCCGGACCTCCTCCGGCTTCATGTACTTCATCTCGGGTGCTTTGGCAAAATCATCCGCCGACTGCGGAGACAGCCACCGCTCCGCCAGCGCCTGCGTGGGCACCACCCGGATGTTTTTATCGTGCAGCGCCTTCATCAGCGCCGGTATTTTGGCGGGATCGGACCGGTAGCCGATCCAGGCCCCGAACAGGCCGGTTTCCTGTTCTACCAGCGTATCGCTGCCGGGCGTGATGGCTTCCACAAATCCGTCGAGGTGATCAATGGAGGCATACTTCGCATTGATGGCCCGCCAGACACCCACGTTGAACGAAACGTGCCCGGCAAACGGAATACCTACTTCGTTGGCGGTGCGGGCAATGGCCGGGAACGTCTCGCGGGTAAGGCCGGGATGCAGTTTCAGAAAATCATACCCGGCCTGCTTCTGCCGCCTGACCATCTCTGCCCCCTGCTCGGCCGTTTTGACACTCTGGCCGCTAAAGGAGGGGCCGGAGCTGTAAAAATGCGGTCCCAGAATCTCCCCGCTGTTAATTTTGCTCCGTAGCTCCAAATGCCTCGGATGGCCAAGCATACCCCGGATGGTGGTGATGCCATTGGCCAGGTACAGCATCAGCACATCCTTCATCGGCTCAATATCATCAATAGGCGGCACGTGCGCGTGAATCTCCGCCCAGCCCGGCATCAGGTATTTTCCTCTGGCGTCGATGACCAGGGCGTTATTGCCATACCTGACCCGGCCCTCATTGCCAATGGCCGTTATCTTCCCATCCCGCACCATCACCGTCTGATTTTCCAGTACCCGCTCCGCATCCATCGGTATGACATTCACCGATTTGAAGACGATTTCACGCTGGCGGTTGCTGACGGGCTGCTGGGCCAGGGCTGCTTGAGCCAGCAGAAGAAGGGTTAAAAGAAGTAGGGGGCGCATGGTGTATGATTTATCAGGTTAGGGAATTAGTGGATGTTTCCCCTAATATAAATCTTGTTTGGTATACATCACGAGAAAAATTCTTACTTCGACAGGAATGCAAGTTGAAAGCAGACCAGGTTTAGAGAACATTAATCTAAGCTGACGGGAAGACGAATGAGGACATTCACGCCAGATCCGTTTGCCGATGTGTATAAGCAGTGTCCTCCAATCAGTTTGACGCGCCGGTGGATATTGTGAAGCCCAATGCCTGACCGTTCTGCTTCCCGGGTCATTATGGTATCGTAGTCAAATCCTACTCCATTATCTTCATACCCTAACGTAAATTGTTGTGGATGGTAACTTAGCACTACTCGTATTATGTTTCCTTTAGAATGCTTTATAGAATTGTTTAACAATTCCTGCACAATTCGAAATAAAATAATTTCCCGCTCATTCCCCAAGGTATAAAGGTCCCCCTGTAAGTTCAACGACGTCTTATAGCGGTTGGTTTTCTCGAGCCTTAGCAGTTCATGACTAATACTTTTTGATAGTCCGGTTTGTTGAACAAAATCCCGGTCTAAACTTTTGGAGAGTAACCGTAGCCCCGTAATAGATTGATCGATCAGGTCACACGTCTGCTTCAGGATTTTGTTGGTCTCCTGATGAGATGTGATTTCTTCCAAAATGCTTAAATTAAGTTTAGCGACGGAAAGAATTTGGCCTATGTTATCATGGATTTCCTGACCTACAGCCTGCATTGTGAGATTTTGTGTCTCTATTTGAGATTGTAACATTTCTTGACTAAACCGTGCCTTCAGGGAAGCCTCTTCTGCTCTGTGCTGAGCCTGCTTTCTGTTAAAAAAGAACAGGAACGATACGACAAAGAATGCCATACTCAGGAAAATAACTGTTCCCAAAACAGCTACTACAACGATGGAGAAGCTTTCTTCCTGCATAATACAGCCTTTACAAACATCAGATAAAGGAATATATTGAGAAGTGGATTGATCGAAAATAAGAGTTCGCTAGCTTTAGGGTTAACTTTATTTAATGTGTTTACAAAGCTTATGATAAAAAAAGTACCTGACCAGAAAACGAGGCTGCCTATGCTAATCCAGAACAATGGTTCACTCTTTATGTCAAATACTTCATTCCGCTCATAGGTTTCTTTGAGGTAGTAGAGCAACATGGCTATAATTAAACAGCCGCGAAGGTTAAAGATATAATAGTGCGTGTTATAATTCAATGCAAAATAGTAGAGCAGGCATATAACAAAATAGAAAACGATAGAAATTTTGATTAGCATAGCCACAAAGTGGTTTCGTATTTCGCTAAGGTAGAGTAGCGCAATAAAAAAATATTCTATCGGCCCAAAAAGTATATATACATGTTGGAACTTTAGCCCGCTGATGCGTAAGTATTCAGAGCAGGCATCCATTAAAAGCGTTAAGCTTAAATAAATCCAGGCCCAGGAGAACGGTGGTTTCTGCCGCTGCCGGTAAAAATACCCGACAACGGCAGAAACGATTAACGCACAGAAGTAACTTATCAATAAAACATTCTGCATAACTATACTCCTAAAGTCTATTTTGGAAACACCTTAGAAGAACCATTGCTTGGGCAGCAGGCAACAGCTAATAGGGCTAAATTACCAGCAGTAAAAGGTGGAATATTTCCTTTATTAATAATCTCGTGGTTATCACGATTAACACCAATAAGAGCTACTGTAAATTTGCCGTTATCATCAAAGCCTGGAAAAATACGTAATGATACACACTCAGGAGACTTTACTATTGTTTGAATAATTTCTTTGTCAAAATCGAGAAATTGAGTGAATGCTTCTTTAGAAATAAGTGGGGAGTCAAAGGCTTTATTCCAGGAGTCAACTACTCGGTTAAGATGTTCCCACGCTTCAGCTGCTACATCGGGAGTAGAAATAATGCCCCCAAATTCTGCTTTTCGATATTGATTGTCTTCGCAAAATGTCGTCATAAAAAATTAGAGATAAAAAATTTATAGAAGTCTGTTAACGTTTGCTAAAGGTGTGCTATATCAGGATACGCAAGTAAATTGCAGCAAGAACGATACAAACGAATTAAGGTACCTGTATTTATCGTGGCTTCACTATTAAAAATTCTGTATCGTCTTCTACAAAGTCTTTAGTGTCTTTTGTGAAACTTTCTGTTTGAGGGTTTATCCCGTTCAAATTGAAGTTATATGGCTGTACAACTACACTGCCTGATAAAATATTTTTCTTTATACCAAGGAGCCTAAACAACGGTGTTGAGTTCTTGCTGCTCAACATTTTGAGCACATTACCTGACTGCGTTTTTACAGAAAAGTTTAAATCTGCGTTTCCTAGCTCAACTTTTCCTATGTTGCCATCTGCGTTTACTTGCAACTCTACTTTTGAGTTTGAACTTTGCGAAATAATATAATCTGCATAAGGGGCTTCGACAATAGAGAATATCACACTGTAATACCATTTCCAGGTTCCTTTTTTGTATGCTTCCAGTATTTTTTGCCCTAAACTTTCAGGACCATCAACATTTCTTATACGAGATTCAAAAGTCTTCTCGGCTTTGAGGATAAAGGAGCCCTCCTGTGAAAAATCAATACCTACGCCAGCTTTGCCTTGGGGTAAATTTGGTAAATTTGGGTCAATCTCACCAGCCACTTTAAAGTTTATAGTTACTCCTTTGTTGGAGACCAGATCCAGAGGAGTTGGATCTTCATCAACCTCAACGTCTGTAGCTGGGTTAAAATCTATTCCTAAGTCTTTTAATGTTGTTAACGGCTGAAAGAAATAATTGTCAATTAGCTGACCTACTACACCAAGTGAAAGTTTTTGGTTAGGTAGCCAATTCGCATAATAAAGCTTAGTTTGCTTCCGGATGCCTTTGGTATAAAGCAGGGGCAGATTGTTGGTTGACATAAGTAGATTGGGTTAAATGGTTTATTGGATTTCTGGGATGAATAACGGCAGGGTACATTAGTTACAAAATTGTCAGGCTTAGAAAAGCATTAGCAGATTGAAACAAACTAGCCACTAGCCTTACAGCGTACAGGTGGCAAATACAATCAATACTGGCTGGCGTTTAAAACGTAACTAAAAATTTGCTTTAGTAGCAAAATATGCAAAATGACAACTTGGATCATTAAAATGGGACTCCTCTTCAGTAAATTAAGTAATTTGCTAAATAGCAGCAAATTAAATGTATAGTTGTGTGTGAACGGTATATTTCTGTTTCTTTATTAGGCTTGTGCGAAGATAAAAGACATTTTAAACCTCCGCTACGGGAAATTTCACGAGAATTGCTGGGAATAGCACGGTGTTTTTGCTGCCCCAGACAAAGACTATTTAATAGGGGTGTTTGACTATCTGCAAAGGATTCGCTCCAGATGTCAGGTATGCGTTATGAGTTAAGTCCCTGACATGTTTGATGTAAATCGGGGTAGCCTACAAGTAAATCATAGGGATCCATTCAGCACGGAGTCAATCGGTGCTTGTTGCCTGTTTGGCTGTTGTTTTGGTGATTGCTGCTGTGGGGAGCCTGGCTGGGTTCCGGGGAGGGCAGAGCCGTCGTAGTAAGGACGCTGGTAGGGATTGTTGACGAACTCGACGCCGGTAATGAAGTATTTGGTGTCGCCGTTCCAGGGCAGACGCACGAGCTTTTCTTCGTAGTGCAGCGTAATGCGCTGGCCGGTCTTCACGGCCTGGTTGATTTGCTGCGCCACGGAATCATCTTTGACGGAAAATTCAAAGAACTGGGGTGTAAGGGAGCCGGTTTCGCCGGAGAAGCCGCCGACGTTCAGGATACCTTCCCAGGTTTTGAAGACATAGCCCCGGCGGCTGAACTTGGAAACGGTGCCGGCGCGTTCGCCGTCGCTGTAACTCCAGGCGGTGAGGTACCAGAAAATACCAAAAACAAACAGGAAAAATATCAGGAAGAAGATGCCGAGTCTCATGGGTATAGGTGCTTAGTTGGGATGCTTCGCAAATGAACAAAATATTTGGAATATGCTACAGGGTTAACCAGCTATTTACCCGGGTAGTTTGCCGAATTTGGACTGCAATAACTTTGTCTGCCATCAAATTGGGTATATTAGACGGTATTTTCCGGGAGTTTTATGACTTGTACGATCCCTGACCTGACCATGAACTATGTACGTCACCTCCGCCGGCTGTTTATAATCGTCGGGCTTTTCTGTACGGACATCCCGCCTTTGCTGGCACAGACAACGGCCCAGACCACTACGCTGACCGGGCGGGTGACCGATGCCGCTACGGGGGAGGGGCTGCCCTTTGCCAACGTTTTCATTAACGCTACCACCAAAGGCACCACGACCGATGAGCAGGGGCGCTACCGCCTGACTGGAGTGCCCCTGGGTACAGTCGAACTGGTGGCCTCGTACCTTGGCTATCAGCCGGCTAAGCACGCGCTGCGGCTGGAGGGTACGCAAGTCCGGGAGGTGAACCTGGCGCTGAGCAGCACCGGCGTTACATTGGATGCGGTTACCGTGAAAGTGAAGAAAGATAAAACCTGGCTGCGACAGATGCGCACATTTGAGCGGGAACTGCTGGGCGGTGGGCCGTTCGGCAGTCAGTGCGAAATTACCAATAGTCAGGTGGTTTCGTTTACCGAGGAAGATGGCCACCTGAAAGCGCAGGCCCCGGAGCCGCTTGTAATTGAGAACAAAGCGCTGGGCTATATACTGCGCTATGAGGTGCAGCATTTCGATTACAACAAAGCCATTACCTACTATGCCGGCAACAGCCGGTTTGAGGAAATGCAGCCGGAGAACCCAAAACAGGCCGAACGCTGGCGGCAAAACCGGCTTACGGCTTATGAGGGCTCTCTCCGGCACCTGATGGCTAGTCTGGTAGCCGGTACGTTCGAGCAGCAGGGCTTTCTGGTGTACCAGGTCAATCCGGCTATTCCGCGTACGATGGACCGGCCAACCCTCCTGCGAGACGTTGGCCGGCGACTCCATCCCGTCAGCCTGGCTACGCTGATCCAGCCGGGGCGGTTGCCGTTTGAGCGTAGGCTGGTATCCGCAGCTCCGCTGGAAATCTTTTATACACGTATTAATGCCCGCACGTCGCCGTATGCCGATGTGGCCTACGCCTGGTCGCAGATGGTGCTGCCGCAACGGACGCTGGAGATGACCACCGACGGCTGGATTACGCTGCCCAACAGTATGGAAGTGAAAGGCTACCTCGGCAACGAGCGCTTAGGTAACCTGCTGCCCGCCGACTGGAAACCGGAAGCGAAGCCGGCAACCGGTAGTGAGCAGCCGGCAGGGGAGGGGCTGATAGTGGCGGCCGACCGGCGGCTGGATTCGCTGAACCGGACCTGGACCCAGAACCATACCCGCCCAACCCCGGCCGTGTACGTGCAGACCGACAAATCGCTGTACGTAACCGGCGACCGGCTGTGGCTGAGTGCGTATGTGCTGGATGCGGCCTCGCACCGGAAACTGGATGGGGACGATGCCCTCCATGTCGATCTGGTAGCACCCGACGGCAAGGTGATTCAGCACCAGTGGCTGCGGGTGGCCGACGGACGCGCTACGGGCGATTTCCGGTTCTCAGACACGCTGGCCACGGGCACCTACCGGCTGCGGGCGTATATCGACGAAGAGCGGGTACTGCCCCGTCCTGCGTTTGAGCGGACGCTGTCGGTGTATAATATGGTACGGGGAACGGCTACCGTAAAAACGATGGGGGCGGATAGCCTCGACGTGCAGTTTCTGCCGGAGGGTGGCCGCTGGATAGCCGGTTTGCCGATGCGGCTGGGCTATAAACTCGTTGGCAAAGATGGACACGGCAGGGCTGCGTCCGGACGGATTCTGGATGAGCAGGGGCGCGAATTTGCCACCTTTATCAGCAATGCCGCCGGCTTAGGCAGTATCGTGGTTACTCCGGAGGCAGGCCGTATGTACCGGTCCGAGGTTCGGCTGGGGGCCGTTCGGCAAACGACAGCGCTACCGCCGGTCGAAACGGAGGGTATTTGCCTGACGGCGGATATAGTGAGTGATACCAGTTTGCTTGTTCTGCAGGTGCAGGCATCGGCCCGCTACAAAACGCAGCCGGTGTATCTGACGGTGCAGAGCCGGGGCCTGCTGCTGCATCAGGCAAAAGTGCAGTTGCAGGATGGGAAGGCCCGGTTGTTGGTGCCGGTCGCTAAACTGCCCGAGGGCATAGCCCAGGTTACCCTTTTTGATGCCCAGGGGCACCCATGGGCCGAACGGCTGGTGTTTGTGCCCGAAAAGATGGCTCCCGTGGCGGTGAAGCTCCTGCCGGACAAGCCGGTCTACAAACCTCGCGAACGGGCCCGGCTCGATCTGACCCTGCATGAAGGGATGAATCCGGCACCGATGGGCTATTTCTCCATAGCCGTGACGGATGCCGGTCAGTTGCCGGACGATAGCGCAGCCGCCACCATTCGGACGCATCTGCTGCTGACGGGCGATCTGCGCGGTAACGTGGAACAGCCCAACCGGTATTTTCACGACCGGCTACCCGCCACCCGTAGGGCCCTCGACGATCTGCTGCTCACCCAGGGTTGGCGACGCATTAGCTGGGCCGGTGCCGACGCGCTTACCGATACCGTTGGTGGCATTGTGTTGAGCGGGCAGGTGCTGGATGAAAAGCAGAAACCCATTCCGTACGCCGAATTGCTCATTTCGTCGCTGAATACCAGACTAGCCTTCTCCAAATCGGTTGGTGCCGACCGCGACGGCTTTTTCCGGCTGAACGGACTGGCCTTTGCCGATACGGCGCGGCTGGTGGCCCAGATTATGGATACCCGCCTGAAGCCGCTGAAAGGAAGTATTGTGCCGGAAAGGCCCGAAGCACTCTTTGCCCGTTCGGCGATCCGGACCCAGCCACCCGACTGGTCGCTGCTGAAAGGACAGCTCGAAGCGGCCCAACTGCGGCAGCAGGCCGATCCGGAGCTGTACCGCGATAAGCAGGCCAAACTGCTGAAGGAGGTGGTGGTGCGGGGTTTTAAGCCGGTGGAGCGGCCGGAGTATGTGCAGCGGGTCAGCATTCACAACAGCGCCGATGCCACGCTGATTTTTGACGAAAAGTCGCCCCGGTTTGCCAACCTGTACGATATGCTGATCGGCCGGGTAGCCGGGGTGCAGGTAACGCGGGGAAATGACCCCGAAACCCAGGCGATGCGTTACCAGGTGATTGTTCGCGGCATAGGTAGTTTCATTAGCAGTACTCAACCGTTGTTCTTAGTGGATGGTGTGCCGATCGAAGATCCCGACGGCAATGCCCTGATGCCCTTTAATCCAAATGATATTGAGCGGATCGAAATATTGAAAAATGGTGGTACGGCCGGTATTTATGGCGTACGGGGTGGCAATGGGGTAATCGCCTTCTACACCAAACGGACGGTATCGGAAGTATCAAAAGAGCCGGGGAAGGGTGTCAGCGCCTTCTCGCTGATCGGCTTTTCGGCCCAGCGCGAGTTCTATACCCCCCGCTACGGCAGCGAAGCACCCGACCCGAACGACCGCATCGACCGGCGGGATGTGCTGTACTGGAAGCCGCTGATGCAAACCGACTCCAAAGGGCAGTCAAGCGTTGCGTTTCCCCTGTCCGACGTGGTCCGTACCCTGCGCGTCGTGATCCAGGGCATCACCGCCGACGGCCGGCCGGTGTCGGGAACGATGCTGGTAAAGGTGCAGTGATTATTTCGAGCGTATCGCGGTTACGGGGTCCATTCTGGCGGCAGACAGGGCGGGAACAATGCCGGAGATTACACCAATGATGGAGGATACGCCTAACCCCAGCATGATATTGCCGATGGAGAGCCGGATAACCAGCGTGCCCAATTGCATAAACGATAAAAGGTACACCAGGAAAATACCGACCAGTCCACCCACTAAACTTAGCAGGATGGCTTCAAACAGGAACTGAAACAGGATGAAATAATTTTTGGCCCCCAGCGATTTCTGAATTCCGATGATATTGGTGCGTTCCTTCACCGACACAAACATGATGTTGGCAATACCAAACCCGCCCACCAGAATAGAAAAACTGCCGATAACCCAGCCCGCCAGCGTCAGTACACTAAAGATACTGCCGATGGCGGCCATGAGGGCTTCAGGCCGGTTAATGGAGAAGTTGTCTTCCTGTACCGGTTTCAGGCTGCGCCGGGCACGCAGTATACCCCGGATTTCGCTTTCCAGCTCCATCAGGCCCTCATCATCGGCCCGGCCTTTTACCGCAATGGCAACGCCGGGGCGGATGGATTGAAACAGTTTGGCGAAGGTGGGGTAGGGAATAATGCATCGCTCGTCGGGGGGACCGTTAATATCAATCAATCCGGTTCCCTGGCGCTCCTGAACGCCGATGATGACAAAGTTCAACCCACTTATTTTCATCGTCTTCCCAACAGCGTACTGATTGGGAAAAAGATTATCGGCTACATCGGCTCCGATAACGACTACGTTACGCCCGGCCTCCATCTCCTGCGGCTGAAAATAGCGACCCTGCTCGATGGGTACTTCCATAATGGCGTTGTATGCATAGGTGACGCCAAACACGCGGGCTTTCATCAGGTTGTTCTGATTTTTGACCGTCACGTTGCCTTTGCCACTCATGGCCGTTATGGCTTCGGCATTTTCCAACCGGTCGGCCAGCATCCGGTATTCGGCATAGGTAGGTTCGGGCCGTTGGAAATACCGCCACCACGGAAAGCTCGGGTCAAAGACAAATGGCCACTTCTGCACGTACAACGTCCGGTCGCCAATGACGTTTAGCCGGTCTTTAATATTTCGCTCCAGCGAATCGACCAGCGTGAAGACGGCAATAATGGCGAATATACCAACGGTAACGCCCAGCAGCGAGAGCGTGGTCCGGAGCAGATTGGACCGGAGTGCCTGCCAGGCAAACCGGAAGCTTTCCAGAACTTGTCGAAGGAAGCGCATAGTAGTAGTCGGCGGTGGGCAGCAGGCAGATTACAGGTGGCAATGGCCGGCCCTTGTCAAAGTTATCTTTTTTGAAGATGGTTGCCAAAACGTTTGGGTTAAAGCGTAGTACGCAGGGATTATTGGCTCATTTTTGTAGTTTAGTGGTTTGAGCCTACGACAACCTGTGTGTCCATGAAACGCTGTTTACCCCTCCTCTCTGTTTTTCTGTCAGTTGTTGTGCTGACAACCGCCTGCCGCAAGCCCGCTCCGGTGCGTGAAGGGCAGGGCGTTTACCAATACGATAGCGAAAAGGTCCGTACCGGTACCGATCGGTTCTACGCCAACAAACCGGGCGTAATGGCTCCCAACGGCATGGTAGCCTCGGCGCATCCGGAAGCCTCCCGCGTGGGTGTCGAGATCCTGAAAGCCGGCGGTAACGCCGTTGATGCGGCCGTGGCCGTGCAGTTTGCGCTGGCGGTTGTTTACCCGGTAGCCGGGAATATCGGTGGGGGCGGATTTATGGTCTACCGTGATAAAACGGGTAGGGCCTATACCCTGGATTTTCGGGAGAAGGCCCCGGCGAAAGCGCATAAAGATATGTACCTGGACGCAGACGGCAACGTAATCCCTAACCTGAGTACGCTGGGGCATCTGGCGTCGGGTGTGCCCGGTTCGGTTGATGGGATGGTGGAGGCCCACCGTCGTTTTGGTAAACTGTCGTGGGCGCAATTGCTTCAGCCGGCCATCGAACTGGCCGAAAAAGGATTTTCCCTGACCACCATACAGGCATCGGGCCTGACCAGTACTTTGCCGCTGATCCGTCAGGTGAACCCCGGCAAGTCTTATTTCCAGAAGACAGATACCAGCGGCTGGAAACCGGGCGAAAGGCTGGTGCAGCCTGATCTGGCTGCCACGCTCCGGCGCATTCAGGCGCAGGGTCGGCTGGGCTTTTACGAGGGCGAGACGGCTCAACTGCTGGTGGCCGAGATGCAGCGGGGAAAGGGGCTTATTACCGCCCAGGACCTGAAAGACTACCGGTCGGCCTGGCGCGAGCCGCTGGTGGCTCCCTACAAGAATTACCGCATCATTACTATGCCGCCCACATCGAGCGGAGGAGTGGCCCTGATCCAGTTAATGCGATTGATGGAGCCCCTGCCTATCCGGCGCTGGGGCTGGAACACCGATTCAACCGTGCAGGCGATGATCGAAGCCGAACGGCGGGTGTATGCCGACCGGGCCAAATATCTGGGCGATCCGGACTTTGTGAAAATGCCGATTGACCAGCTTACCTCCCGCGATTACCTGAATGCCCGCTGGACCGATTTCAGCTTTGCCAGGGCAACCGACAGCCGTCAGGTAAAAGGGGGGATGATTCCCGGCTACGAAAGCACGGAAACAACCCATTTCTCAGTTGTGGATAAAGACGGCAATGCTGTTTCGATAACCACTACCCTGAACGGCGGTTACGGCAGCAAAGTGGTGGTGGGCGGAGCGGGTTTCCTGCTGAACAACGAGATGGATGATTTTAGTGTAAAACCGGGCGTACCCAATATGTTCGGCCTGATTGGTAACCAGGCCAATGCCATTGCCCCCGGCAAACGGATGCTGTCGTCCATGACGCCGACCATTGTCGAGAAGGCCGGTAAGCTGTATATGGTGGTGGGTACGCCGGGCGGCTCCACCATCATCACCTCCGTGTTCCAGACCATTATGAACGTGCTGGAACATGGCATGACCATGCAGGAGTCGGTGAACGCGCTGAAGTTTCATCACCAGTGGCTGCCCGACAAGACCACGTTCGAGGCTGGGGCGTTCTCTGAGCAAACCCTTCAATACCTTCAAAGCCGGGGCTATACGCTGGAGCGCCTGACTAACTCCCTCGGCCGGATGGATTGCATCATGGTGCGGCCCGACGGTACGCTCGAAGGGGCGTCTGACCCCCGGTCCGACAATACCTCTATCGGTTATTGAGCCGGCTCTTTTACCGCCGAAAACATCACCCGCCCGTTACCGGTTTACGTTCAAAAGCACACGCAGTATGAAAGGCATATTCATTCTTTTTTTGACGGTATTTTTCGGTAGCGTCGTTCTGGCGCAGCCGAAAACCGCCCCGAATAACCTACGGGCACAACTGACGAAAATTTATAACGAGGACCAGCAGCAACGACAGGAGTACGCCAAACTGGAACAGCAATACGGCTGGGGTTCCAGAGAAGCGCAGGCGTTCCGGGCCAAACTCAAAGCCATGAACGACCGCCATTTACAGGAAGTCGACCAGATTATCAGCCGCCAGGGCTATCCGGGGCGCAGCGCCGTGGGCCAGCCGCTCGATCAGGTAGCGTTTATGGTTATCCAGCAGAGCACCGACAAAGCCGTTCACCAAAAATACCTGCCGGTGGTGACCGAAGCCGCCAATAAAGGGGAACTCGATAAAGCCAGCGTTGCCATCCTGACCGATCTGGTCCGTATCCAGAACGGCGAAAAGCAGGTGTACGGGACCCAGGTTCGCGTGAATAATCAGGGACAAAAAGAACTCTACCCCATTGAAGACCAGGCCGGCATTGACCAGCGTCGGAAACAAATGGACCTCGAACCGCTGGATGCTTACCTGCGGAGAATGGGGGTTAAGAGTTATGAGTGAAGAGTTAAGAGGCTGGCGCAGGCAATACACTCTTCACTCATAACTAAAATTTCGCCTGGTTCTTTGCCGCTATCAGCAGCGTTTGGAGTGTGTTTGCGTCAATATCGTCCGGGGATTCGAATTTGATATGCCGGAGGAGCTTGCCGGTGCCGCGAAGTTTCCCGTCCGGGTCCGGGATAAGGGTACCGTAGTGGAAACCCAGGTTGACACTCGACGTCAGCGGGGCGATATAGCAGATTTCTTCTGACATACGGGGACCGCTTCCGTACTTGATAGTTTTATAGCCGGTATGAACTTCTTCAATGGCGTCGGGCAAAACGGAGCGAACCAGTTCGCGGATTTTCAGTGCAATATCCTTGACTTCAGGTTTGTAGCTGTCCAGGAAGTTTTCTACTGATGGTTTCATTTTGCAGTCGATTTTAGGTCAAGGTACAGATTTAACCCTATACGATGCAACGAAAACTTATCTAACTTTCGTCCTGCAGCAATACCAGCCAGGCTTCGCGCACGCGGTTCTCCTTCAACAGTTCCTTAGCTTTAACGTGCAGTAGATCAGGTAAGTACTGACAGCCGTTACGGGCTTGTTCAAACAGGTCGGCGATGCCGTCGGCCTGCCGAAAGTTCACAATTTCTTCACGAATGGGCAAGGCGTCAACGGCTGCCAGTTTGCCTAAATCACTGCCGGTCAGGATGCGGCTGTTGCGGATGGCGGCCGGTAACTGATCGAATCCGATACCCTTCTGCGGACGGGCTACTTCAAACAGGGCTTCGCCATAGGCCCGGCAGTAATATTCGCCCCCCATCCGGCCCACCAGGTCGATCCGGCGCTGGTCAATCACCTCTTTGTCGTTGAAGATGTCTTCCCGGAAGTGGGCGAGTTGCACCTGGCAGATAATCAGGTTGGTGGCACCGGGGCCGTTGCCGACGGTGACGATCTGTTGCACCGTACATTCATACGATACGGGTGATTCGGCCACTCTCGGCGGTCGTACCCGCTCCGAGGGCACCGGCGTAAACCCTGCTTTCACAAACTCATCGACACCACGCTCGTACTCGGCGCTGGCCAGCGACATCTGCTCCACCATCTCATAGTTTACGACATTGACGACGACCTCCGGTACTTCTTCCACGTTCAGCAGCGTATGTTTCTTCTGCCCGTAGCGGTTGTTGTTGGGCGCAAACGCCAGCGTCGGCGGGTTGGAGCCAAAGACGTTAAAAAAGCTGAACGGGCTCAGGTTCACCCGCCCTGCGGCATCCACCGTGCTGGCAAAGGCAATGGGCCGCGGTCCGATGGAGCCGATCATCAGCCGGTGAAACTCCGGCTGCGACATATCTTTTGGGTCAATAGTTTTCATCAGGCCTGAATTGTTCCAGATACTTCACCAAAGTCAACCGTCGTCTGGCCGCTCTTTGCCGTCGCCCGCATGGTAATGGTGTCCCCGTCCTGCAAAAAGGTACGGGTAGAGCCGTCGGGCAGGGTTAGGGGTTGTTTACCATTCCAGGTCAGTTCCAGCAGGGAGCCGTAGCTGTCCGGCGTAGGGCCTGAGATAGTTCCTGTGGCCATGATGTCGCCGACGTTCAGGTTACAGCCGTTAACGGTATGATGGGCAATCATCTGCGCGGCACTCCAGTACAGGTGCCGGGCGTTGGAGCGGCTGAGGACTTGTTCCGGCCCGTTTGTGGGCTGTAGTGTCACCTCCAGATCAATATTAAAGTGCCCCGGTTTCGTTGTCTGCAGGTAGGGGAGCGGTGTCGGTTCCTGCTTCGGCCCGGCTACCCGGAACGGCTCCAGCGCATCGAGCGGCACAATCCAGGGCGAAATAGACGAGCCGAAGTTTTTACCCAGAAACGGACCCAGGGGCTGGTACTCCCACCGCTGAATGTCCCGCGCCGACCAGTCGTTGAACAGCACAAAACCAAACACGTAGTCCTCGGCTTCGTCTACCGAAACCGGTTCGCCCAGTTTAGACGCTTTGCCGATCACAATGCCCATCTCCAGTTCGAAGTCCAGGGCTTTAGACGGACCGAACGAGGGCTTATTCTCTGGTCCCAGAAACTGTCCCTTAGGCCGGCGTATCGGCGTGCCCGACACCACGATGGACGACGCCCGGCCGTGGTACGCCACCGGCAGGTGTTTCCAGTTGGGCAGCAGTGGCTCACCGTCGGGCCGGAACATGCGCCCAACATTGGTCGCGTGCTCTTCACTGGCGTAGAAATCGGTATAGTCGCCGACACGGACGGGCATGTGCAGCGTAGCCCGCGAGCGGTGAATGAGCACCTGCCCGGCAACGTCTTTCAGGGCCGCATGGTCATCGGCCAGCAAGTCGGCTATGTGCTGGTGGACCTCCCGCCAGACAGGGCGGCCCAGTTCCATAAACTCGTTGAGGGTGGGTTTGGTAAAAACGGTCGGATCGAGCGACAGGTCGTTGAAAAAGCCCAGCAGGCCAATCAATTCCAGGTCCAGAATATGGTCGCCGACCAGAACGCCCGCCCGTGGGCTGGCAATATCATAACTAAAGATTCCGTAAGGGTAGCTCATGAGTGATGAGTGATGAGTGATGAGCGATGAGTGATGAATGCTAAACGGCCGTCGGCTCCATTTATCGTTCATCATTCATCATTATTAAAGTTGTTGTAGATCGAATCCATGATGCGGACGAAGTGCTGGTAGTCGTCTTCGCTGAGGTTGCCCCAGCCCCTGCGCCGGATTTCGATAACGAGAGGCAGCACACCGTGGTATTTGCGGTTGCCCTGCTCGGTTAGAAAGATCAGGAATTTACGGCGATCAGTATCGGCCATCCGGCGCTCCGTCAGACCTTTTTTGCAGAGCAGGTCGATGATGCGGGTGACGGTCGGGGCATCTTTGGTCGTCATCTCGGCCAGCACATTCTGGCTGATGCCGGGATTGCGGTAGAGGTGGTCGATCACCACCCATTGGTCAACGGTCAGATCCACACCGGCCTCATTGAACCGCTTCTGCAGCGCATTTCTGATTCGCTTGATGGTGGTATCAATCTTAAAAAAGTAGGCACGCTGATCCGACGGGTGCGTCATATCTGTAGAACGGTTTTAAGGCTATGTAAAACGGTTTTGCGTGTGTAGAACGGTTTTGTAAACCGTTCCGCAGGGCACCTGCACCATCTCCAAGCGGGTCTACAGAACGCGTGTGTAGAGCGGTTTTGCAAACCGTTTTGCGGGTCGGGGAGGAACGGTTTTGTAGACCGTTGTACAGGCATCTGGAACGGTTTACAAAACCGTTTTACAAAACCAGCAACCCTTCCAGCTTCTCCTCAATCTCGGCGATGGAGTGGAAGAGTTGTTCGTACGACTCAATCACGAAATACTGGTCCTGGTAGCGGTCAATGATGTAGGGGGTGCGCAGCAGCGTCTCTACATGGTAGGGTATCCGCTTCGGCACCTCGCTGTAGAGGCTGTAGGAGGTCTCACCAACCGACGACAGAATGCCGCCCCCGTAAATCTTCAGGTGCCCGTCTTCCTGAATCAGTCCGAACTCAACGGTGTACCAGTACAGCCGCGAAATCATCTCGATAGCCTCGTCGTAGTCGATGAACCGCAGCGCAATCCGGCTCAACGCGGCCAGAAAGTCGCAGAACGACTGGTTCGACAGCAGCGGCACATGCCCGAAGGTATCATGAAACATATCCGGTTCCTGCAAATACTCGAGCTGATCGCGCCGGCGCAGCCAGGTCGTGGCCGGGAAGTTGCGGTTCGCCATCAGCTCAAAAAATTCCTTGTTAGGAATCAGCCCTGGTACGGCCGAAACCCGCCAGCCGGTCAGTTGCTGCAAGCGGGGATTCAGATCCCGCTCAAAATGGGGAATGTGGTCGGCCACAAACCCTGTCTTCCTAATGCCCTCCAGGTACGCCTGACTGGCTTTGCCCGGCAATTGCGCCATCTGCCGCTCAAACAGAATGCGCCAGACTTCCTGGTCGTCGGGGGTGTATTGGTTATAGTCTTGAGTCATTGTTGTTTGAGGTTTGAGGTTTGAGCGGGGCCGCCCGGCGGTTTGAAGTTTGAGATTAGAGCGGATTCGCTTTAGGTATCATATTTGGTCGACCTTTTAACCTCAAACTTTAAACCGCTGGGCGGCCCCGCTCAAACTTCAAATGAATTAAAGCGTTCCCCGCAACTCCTGCTCGCGTTCAATGGCTTCGAATAAGGCTTTGAAGTTGCCTTTGCCAAAGGATTTGGCTCCCTTCCGCTGGATAATTTCGAAAAACAGCGTTGGGCGTGGACAAATGGGCTTCGTGAAAAGCTGGAGCAGATACCCCTCTTCGTCGCGGTCGACCAGGATGCCCAGCGGCCGCAGCGTTTCTATTTCTTCGTCAATGTTGCCAACCCGGTCGAGCAGGTCGTCGTAGTAGGTGTCGGGTACTTTCAGGAACTCGACACCCCGGTCGCGCAGAGCCATTACGGTCTCTACAATATTGTCGGTGGCCACGGCGATATGCTGCACGCCCGAGCCGCCGTAAAAATCAAGGTATTCTTCGACCTGCGACTTTTTCTTGCCTTCGGCCGGCTCGTTGATGGGGAATTTGATGCGCCCGTTACCGTTGCTCATTACCTTGCTCATCAGGGCGGTATAGTCGGTCGAGATGTCTTTGTCGTCGAACGAGATAAGCTGCTTGAAGCCCATGATGTTGGCGTAGAAGTTGACCCATTCGTTCATTTCGTTCCAGCCGACGTTACCCACCATATGGTCGACATACTTCAGGCCCACCGGCTTCGGCCGGTAATGCGGGTTCCATTCGGTAAATCCAGGCATGAACATACCGGTGTACCCGCTGCGCTCCACAAAAATATGAACGGTATCACCGTAGGTATGGATACCCGAGCGGACGATGTAGCCATGCTCGTCTTCCTCGCGGGTTGGCTGCATAAACGGTTTGGCACCGCGCCGGGTGGTCTCCTCAAAGGCGGCCGTGGCATCGTCTACCCAGAGGGCAATAACCCGAACACCATCGCCATGCTGATCGATGTGTCGGCCGATGTCGGTGCCGCCTTTCAGCGGAGAGGTCAGCACCAGCCGGACCTTGTCCTGCACCAATACATACGATTCGCGGTCTTTCAAACCGGTTTCCAGACCGGCATGGGCCAGCGGCTGAAAACCAAAGGCGGTCTGGAAGTAATGTGCTGCCTGTTTGGCATTGCTTACGTACAGTTCCAGGTAATCGGTGCCGTTCAGCGGCAGAAAGTCCTCCGCGTCGGGCGTCAGGAGGGTTTCGTTGGTGTCAAATGCTTGCATATCTGTTTGTTGATAAAGTGGAGAGGTGGTTGATTGGGTAACTGGTTCATTGGTTGGCTAGCAGTAGACCGATAAACCAGTTAACCAATGAACTAATCAACCAATCAAGCACCCTCCAGCCACGATTTATAATATTTCCCATCATCAATCCGCATGGCCTGCTCCGTCAGCATCAGCGGGCGGAAGGTATCGACCATGACGGCGTACTCCTGCGTTTCTTTTTTACCGATACTCCGCTCCATAGCGCCGGGGTGAGGCCCGTGCGGAATACCACCGGGATGCAGTGTAATATGTCCTTTGGCGATATCGTTGCGGCTCATAAAGTCGCCGTCTACATAGTATAACACCTCATCGGAGTCGATGTTGGAGTGGTTGTACGGGGCCGGTATGGCCTTCGGGTGGTAGTCGTACAGCCGGGGGCAGAACGAGCAGACCACAAACGCATCCGTCTGAAACGTCTGGTGTACCGGGGGCGGCTGGTGAATACGGCCCGTTATCGGCTCGAAATTGAAAATAGAGAAGCCATACGGGAAGTTGTAACCGTCCCAGCCCACCACGTCGAACGGGTGGGAGGCATACACCAGCGAGTGGAGGGAGCCCTGTTTCTTGATCTTCATCAGAAACTCGCCTTTCTCGTCGTGCGTCTCCAGGTCACGGGGCAGAATAAAATCCCGCTCGCTGAAGGGTGAATGCTCCAGCAACTGCCCGAAGTGGTTCCGGTAGCGTTTGGGCGTGTAGATCGGCGTGTGCGATTCCAGAAACAGTAGCCGGTTATCGTCCGTGTCGAACTCGATCTGGTAGATCATGCCCCTCGGAATAACCAGGTAGTCGCCGTATTCAAAAGGGATAGTGCCGAGCATCGTCCGCAGCTTGCCGGAACCCCGGTGGATAAACAGCATCTCGTCGGAGTCGGCGTTCTTATAGAAGTAGTCGGTCAGCGACCGGCGCGGAGCGGCCAGACCGAAGATGACATCTTTGTTGACCAGCAGCGGCACCCGGCTCTCAATAAAATCATCGGTCGGGGCAATGTCAAAGCCGACGAGCTTACGCGAGAGCATGTTTTTCTCCACCGCCACCTTCGGCTCCATATTCACGCTCTCCAGCACCTCTTTCACCATGGTAGGCCGGTAGATATGGTACAGCAGCGACGACATTCCGTCGAACCCGATGGTGCCGAACAACTGCTCGTAGTACAAGCCCCCGTCCGGTTTCTCAAACTGAGTATGCCGTTTGGGAGGAATCTGACCGAGTGTATGGTAGAATGGCATGGGGTTACATAAGTTTTGGCAGAGATCCCAATGAGTTTATCCTAACCAGGTTAGCCCAATGAAGGTATCTCTGCCACGTTTATTGATGAAGTATAATTTAGTTGCTTTGGCAACTATTGTTTTGCTTACAATTATAACACTAATTTCCTGATTGTATAACAATTCCAATAAACATTTTTCAGGATTTATGATTAAGCGGCTTCCGGTAGCCTTAAAAACCTACGTTAGGTTAGCTGGATTGCTTTTTACTAACTTTGGCGCCCACTAACCAGTTAACCAATCAACCTGGTAACGAATTAACCGGGAACTTACTCAAACGCACAACATAACGGGAATGCAACCTACTCTTCTTATTCTGGCTGCGGGCATGGGCAGCCGCTACGGAGGCATCAAACAGCTTGATCAGTTCGGCCCCAACGGCGAAACCATTATCGACTACTCGCTCTTCGACGCCATCCGGGCGGGATTTGGTAAGGTCGTATTCATCATCCGTGACGAGTTGCGGGACGATTTTGAGGAAATATTCAAGCCGAAGCTGGACGGCCGCATTGCCTATGATTACGCCATTCAGAGCCTGCAATCGTATGTGCCGGCCGAACTGGGCACAGTGCAGCGCACTAAACCCTGGGGAACCGGTCACGCCATGCTCTGCGCCTGGGAGCAGACCGACACACCCTTTGCGGTCATCAACGCCGATGATTTTTACGGATTAGAGGCTTTTCAGATACTGGGCAATTTTCTGCAAAACGATACCAACGACCACCTGCACGCCATGGTCGGCTACGAGGTGCAGAATACCCTCTCCGAGTATGGTTCCGTATCCCGCGGGGTTTGTGCTGTAGACGATACCGGGAACCTGGCATCGGTAGTTGAGCGGACGAAGATTTACGAGAAAGACGGGCAGATTGTGTACGAAGAGGCCGAAGGCCTGACGCCGTTAACGCCGGATACACCGGTATCGATGAATTTCTGGGGCTTCAAACCGTCGGTGTTTCCGCTGGTGCAGCGGCAATTTGAGGAGTATGCCCGACTGAATTTCGACGCGCCGAAAGCCGAGTTTTATATTCCAACGGTGATGACGGCGCTCATTCAGAACGATCAGGGAGCCTGCAAGGTATTCCGGAGCCGGTCGGAGTGGTTCGGGGTCACCTATCCGGAAGACAAACCGATGGTGCAGGCATCCCTGAAACGACTACACGAATCCGGCAAATACCCGGCCAACCTGTGGGTGTAAGGTAAAACGTTTCCTGACGGGCGTGATGGCCCGTCAGGAAATCAGAATCTGTCACTCGGCTGCGTCCCGGGTCGTGCGAATCAGACTAATCCCGGTGAAGAAGAAAATACCACCTAAAACAGCATAAACAATAGATGCCTGTGCAACACCACCCTGCATCATATCCATACCACCGTAAATCAAGCCGACGATGCCCAGCAGCGTCAGGATTATACCAAAAGTTCGTTTGACATTCATACGTTGAGTTGTTTATGTTTGACTGAACACCTAAAAGTGTCGGAATAGATAACCAAATTCAAGGCTAATAGTCCCGGAAAATTAGTAACCGGCATTTGGCAAGTCCCTTGTATAACGGTTTGACCACCCACTACATGACTAACTTTTTTGACCGCAGGCTACTGCTGAACGGCTATATAACCCTGGCGGGAAGTATTCTGCTGGTAGTCATTATTAAGATGACTACCTCGATTCACCTGCCTTTTCTGGCTGCTGCCGCTATATCGGCGGGGCTTGGTTTTATTGAACCCCGGCGGGGTTGGTTCCTGGCTATTTTGCAGGTCGCCTTTATCTGGCTGGGGTACGAATTGTTTACGGCACCTCCGCGTACGACTGCCGATGCCGAGATTGAAACCTTTAGTCTGTACGGCGCTATGCTGCTTACCTTCGCCGGCAGCTTTATCGGCGGCTTGCTCAAGCGGGCACTGGATAAACCAAATAGCCGCTGAGCGCCCGGTTAACGACTCATCAACTTTCCCCCTCCAGGCCCCTGGTTCTGGTATAACCTCCGGATTTTTTGTAATTTTAGGGTATGTTTAAGCTATCGGCTACTCCGTTTCGTGATTTAGCGCAGTCGTTTGAAGGCGACTTGTATTATAATGAGACTCCCCAGCATACCGCCCAGCGGATGCTGTACGCTACCGATGCCTCCGTTTATCAGGAGATGCCGACGGCGGTAGCACTACCCCGCACCGTCGAGGACATCAAACGGCTGGTGCGCTTCTCGAAGCAGCACGGCATCGGCTTGATCCCACGGGCGGCTGGTACCTCGCTGGCTGGTCAGGTGGTCGGGAGCGGCATTGTGGTTGACATATCCAAATACTTTGGGCAGATACTGGAGGTCAATGTGGAAGAACGCTGGGTGCGGGTGCAGCCGGGTGTGATCCGCGACGACCTCAACGCGTTTCTAAAACCCTACGGCCTGCTATTCGGCCCGGAAACCTCTACCGCCAGCCGGGCTATGATCGGCGGGATGATCGGCAATAACTCCTGCGGCCTGCACTCCATCATCTGGGGCACTACCCGCGACCACCTGCTGGAAGCCAAAACCATCCTCAGCGACGGAGCCGAAGTTGCCTTCGGGCCATTGACGGAGTCGGAATTCGAGGCCAAATGTCGGGGCGAAAACGTAAAAAGTCCGCTCGAACAGCAACTCTACCAGCAAACCCGCGAGTGGCTGAGCAATCCGCACATCCAGCAAAACATCCGCGAAGGCTTCCCCAAGCCCACTGTCACCCGCCGGAACACCGGCTACGCCGTCGACGCCCTGCTGCCGTTTTTTACCTCCTCCGTACAGCGGATTTCCAATCCGCTCATCACCGCATCCGGCGAGATCGAAGAAACTCAACTGGAAGCCGAACAGCGGATTACCCATCCGGATCTGGACGGGTCAGCAGTTCCATATCAAGACCAGCCCGTTCCTTTCAACCTTTGCAAACTCATTGCCGGCTCCGAAGGAACTCTCTGTTTTGTAACCGAAGCCAAACTGAACCTGATACCCCTGCCGCCGAAAGAAGTAGCCCTGGTGTGTGCGCACTTCATGACCATCCGGCAAACGCTCGAAGCTAACCTGGTGGCCCTGGCGCATCAATGTTCGGCATCGGAGGTGGTGGATGACTACATCCTGCAACTCACCAAAACGAATATTGAGCAGGCGAAGAACCGGGTGTTTGTGGAAGGCGACCCGAAGGCCATTCTGATGGTCGAATTTCACGATGATGAGCCGGAAGGAGTACGGCGTAAGTGCGAGACTTTTATTCGATCGCTCCGGGAAAAAGGGCTCGGCTACGCGTATCCGATCCTGTACGGGGAGGACTCCAAAAAAGCGTGGGATTTGCGCAAAGCCGGTCTGGGCGTCATGTACAACATACCCGGTGAGGACAAACCGGTCAATGTGATCGAAGACTGCGCCGTAGACGTCCGCGACTTGCCCGACTTTATTGACGAACTAGACCACATGGCCACCGAAAAGCACGGACTGCAGTTGGAGTACTCGGCTCATGCCGGTGCCGGTGAACTGCACGCCCTGGCGCTGATGAACCTCAAGACCTCCGAAGGTCGGACAGCGTTTCGGGAGTTGCTGGTCGATACGGCTGCGCTGGTGAAGAAATACGGCGGTTCACTATCCGGCGAGCACGGCGACGGCCGGCTGCGTGGTGAGTTTATCGGCTTTATGCTGGGCGAAGAGAACTTCCAGCTTATCAGGGATACCAAGCGGCTGTGGGACCCGCAGGGGGTGTTTAATCCCGGCAAGATTGTGGATACCCCGCCGATGAATGAATTTATGCGCAGTGAGCCGGACCGGGAAGTACCACAGCCGCAAACGATCTTCGACTTCTCGGCCGAAGGCGGTTTGCTGGCCCTGGCCGAAAAATGCTCCGGCTCCGGCGATTGCCGCAAATCCGAGATTACCGGCGGTACCATGTGCCCCAGTTACATGGCTACTCGCAGCGAGCGCGATACCACGCGGGCCAGAGCCAATATGCTGCGCCATTTTTACACCAACACCGCCAAACCGTCCGACTACGACTACGAAGCCGTGAAGGACGTGCTGGACCTGTGCATCTCCTGCAAAGGCTGCAAAGCCGAATGCCCGTCCAGCGTGGATATGGCCCGGATGAAAGCTGAGTTTACCCAGCAGCACTACGCCGAAAAAGGCGTGCCGATGCGGGCAAGGCTGGTGGGTGACTTCACCAAAATGATGGCGCTGGCCAGCATGGCCCCCTGGGCCTACAACGCCATCTACAAAACACCCGCGCTTCGGAAAGCGGCCAACCGCATGGTTGGCTTCCACCCCGACCGCACCATGCCGCTGCTGGCCGATACAACGCTGCGGAAATGGTTTGCTGCGCGTGGGGCAAGGGGCGTGGGGCAAGGGGTAAAAAGTACAGAGCAAATAACAGTAGGTAGCACACCACAGGAATCTGTTTTACCCCCTGCCCTTAGCCCCTTGCCCCCTGCTCCTCGCCCCCTGCTCTTCTGCGATGAGTTTACCAACTACAACGACGTAGAGGTAGGGCAGAAGGCAATCTTGCTGCTGGAGCGGCTGGGCTATCGGGTAGCTATGCCGAACCATGTTGAGAGCGGCCGGACGTATCTGTCGAAGGGGTTGGTGGAAGAAGCCCGTAAGATTGCCATCCGCAACGTGACCATGCTGAAAGACGTGGTATCGGCGCAGCAGCCGCTAATCGGGCTGGAGCCGTCGGCGATTCTGACGTTCCGCGACGAATACCCCGATCTGGTGCCGTACGAACTTAAAGCGGATGCGCAGCATATTACCCACCATACCTACCTGTTTGAGGAGTGGCTGGCGCAGGAGGCCGACGCCGGGCGCATCAAACCGGAGGTATTCAATACCGACACGCGGCTGATTAAGCTGCACGGGCATTGCCACCAGAAAGCCTTATCGTCGCTGGTGCCGGTGAAAAAAATTCTGTCGCTGCCGAAGAACTATACCGTGCAGTTGATCCCCTCGGGCTGCTGCGGCATGGCCGGATCGTTTGGGTACGAAGTGGAGCATTATGAGGTATCGATGCAGATTGGTGAACTGGTACTCTTTCCGACCATACGGCAGCAGCCGGAAGATGTCATCATTGCCGCCCCCGGAACGAGTTGCCGGCATCAGATCAAAGATGGTACCGGCCGTATCGCCCGGCACCCGGCAGAAATTCTTTACGACGCCTTGCGGTAACGCTATTGCCGGCACTGGTACACGTAAGTATGCTGGGTTTTGCGGCTGGTCGGATTGGTTTGGCTGTTGAGGTACGACAGCGTCGTTTGCTCCTGAACCGTCAGCTTTTTAAACTCATCGCGCGTCGAGGTGAACGTTGCTACCTCCCGGCGGGTTCGGGCGTTGCCGGTGCCTACCGAATACGTGGTGTAGCCTGTGACGGTGCCGGTATTCCAGAAGCGACCCGGTAGCGTTTCTACTCCCTGACTCAGGGCAACAATGGTTAGCAGAACCGGCTGGGAAACACTGGCGTAGGGGGAAGGCTGTGTATCCAGCGTGTACTCCGTTTCGGTGGTTAGTACCGACCCGTTCCGCTGTCTCGCCTGAGTCCGTTCGAGGGTAATGTTGCCGGTTTCATCGTAGGTCATTGTAAATATTCGCTCAATGGTGGTTGCGCCAATTGGTACAACCTGCGGGTTTTCGACCACGCGGCTAATCTTACCGGAGGGCAGGTACTCCAGGTTATATACAGTCTGCAACTGATTATTGCGGGAGAATGTAGCCCGGTAAGGCTTATCGGTCTCCTGCGTTAGCGCGTAGTCAAACGCAATGGTCAGTTGGTTCTGCGTATCTGTGGCGCGGGAAACCCGGTTGCTGTTGTACTCCAGCCGATAGCCGGCCTGCCGGTCGGTGTTCCGTTCATACAGAGACGTTAGCTGGCCCCCTGCGTAGGTAAAGCTCCGTTCTACCTGAGTAGACAGGCGACCGCTCTGGTCGATCTGTTCGGTGGTGCCTACCAATGAACAGACAGGCGGAGTGGCTACCTGAGCCGGACCACAGGCAAAAAAGCTCAGCAGGAAAAAGGACGATAGAAACAGTAGGACAAGACGCTCTTTTCTCATTATTCCGGTAAATGGCGCTACAAATCTATTGCGTTTGTATAGGCAGACCAACGAAACAACGTTAATTTGTGTAGTTTATCATGACACGTCTACCGAGCTATCCATAGCGCTATTGAACCCCTATGACCGCCGAAAGTCAGCAACAACTCTTGATAGAACGCATCCGGGCCATCAATCATCCTGAAGCTATCCGGCGGTACTTCGGGCTGTTGAAAGAGCTAATCGACATCATAAACCTGCCCAACGGCGACCCGCGACTGGCGTTTGTGATCCGGAGAGATAAACAGGCTATTTCGGCTGCCATCAATTTTTTTCTGGCCCTGCGGCTGGTGCGCCCCCGCCAGGGTGAGGTGGAGTACTGGTTTACGGTCAAGAAAGACTGCCGCGACCGTCTGTCGTTTCTGGATGAAGTTGAAGTGGTACCCTTGACGGAGAAATCGGATTATGTGTCGGTCGTTATCGGGCAATCAAACGTCCATCTGCTCAATCAGCCGGTGCTGCGGAAATGCTGGGAAGACTGCTTGCTCGAACTGGTTGAGACCTCCAAACGGGGGCCGCATACCTTTCGCCACAATCCCAGCGTGTACACGGCCGCCGAAGATGAAGCCCTGCTTGGTGAACTGATCCGGCTGGCCGTTGACCCAACGCTGAGCAATGGTCAACGGCATCTGGTAGAAGAGCCGGAAGCTGCTTATCAGGAACAGCCAAAGCCGGTTCATCCAGATATTCCACTAAATATAATCTTCTACGGCCCGCCCGGCACCGGCAAAACCTATCAGGTTCAGAAACTCGCCGGGCAGTTCGAGACGGACTTCGTTACCTTTCATCAGTCGTACGGCTACGAAGAGTTTGTGGAAGGTATCCGGCCCGAAACCCGCAGCGGCCAGATTACCTACAAGGTCGCCAAAGGCATTTTCTCTAAAGCCTGTGTGGCGGCCGTGCAGAAGGCCGGGTACGCCACCCTGGCCGACTGCCTGAACGACACTCCCGACCAGCGTCGGCAGCAGCTCCGGCAGGCTCCACCGCATCTGCTGGTGATCGACGAGATCAACCGCGCCAACATCTCTAAAGTCTTCGGCGAACTGATTACACTGATCGAACCCAACAAGCGGCTGGGCGAAGCCAATGAACTATGGGTCACGCTGCCCTACTCGCAGGAGCGGTTTGGCGTACCGGCCAATCTGTACATCGTCGGCACGATGAATACCGCCGACCGGTCCATTGCCCTGCTGGACATTGCGCTGCGTCGCCGGTTCAGTTTTCGGGAGATGCTGCCGGAGCCGGGTATATTGCCGGTAGTCGATGACATTGACCTGGCGGCCCTGCTGCGCACTCTCAACGAACGCATTGAATACCTCTACGACCGCGACCACCAGATTGGTCATGCCTACCTGATGCCGGTCACCTCGCTGCCGGAGCTGTGCGCCGTGTTCCGCGACAAGATCATTCCGCTGCTGCAGGAGTACTTCTACAACGACTGGCGGAAAATCCAACTGGTGCTGGGCGACAACAAAGCCTGGGGTAAACTACCCGAACACAAACTCATCCGGGTAAAAAAGCAGTATTCCGCGTCTTTAGCTAAAGAACTCTTCGGCGAGGAGCCCGACGAGTACGCCGAAGTCGTTACCTTTGACATCAACCCGCATCTGCTTCAGCAGGAATATGATATGATTCCGAAAGAAGCGTTTGTGCATATTTATCAGAAGCCCTGACTGTACACCGGAATTGCATTCCGTTTTGGGTTGATTAAGCCGACAGACAGATAAATGAAAAGAACGGAATTGCATTCCGTTGTACACACATGAAAGCCTTAGTCCTAACCGAATACAAGCATTTTGAGGTACAGGATGTACCCAAACCCACCATCTACCCCGATGAAGTGCTGGTCCGCGTAAAAGCCGTTGGTATCTGCGGCAGCGATGTGCATGGCATGGACGGCAGCAGCGGCCGCCGGATTCCCCCTCTGGTTATGGGCCACGAAGCCTCCGGGATCATTGCCGAAGTGGGCGAAGACGTTACCGACTGGCACGTGGGCGACCGCGTTACTTTTGATTCGACCGTGTATTCGCTGGACGACTGGTACAGCCGCCGGGGCATGTACAACCTCAGCGATGGCCGGGAAGTGCTGGGTGTATCCACCCCGGAGTTCAAGCGCCAGGGTGCCTTTGCTGAGTATGTGGCGGTGCCGCAGCACATTCTGTACCGCGTCCCGGATAACGTGAGCTTCACCCAGGCCGCCCTGGTGGAGCCGGTAGCGGTGGCGCTGCACGCGCTGAGCCTGACGCCGATGCAGGTCAACGATTCGGCGGTGGTCGTAGGCGCGGGTATGATCGGCTTGTTTGTGATTCAGGCGCTGAAGATTGCCGGCTGCGGCAAAATCATCGCCCTTGACCTGGATAATGACCGGTTGGCGCTGGCCCAAAAACTCGGGGCCGATGTGGTGATGAACCCCAACGAAACCGATGTAGCCGCCGAGGTGAAAGCCCTCACCAGCGGCCGAGGTGCCGACGTGGCCTTTGAGGTAGTCGGTATTGGATCTACGGTCAATATGGCAATCGACTGTGTGCGCAAGGGCGCTACCATCACGCTGGTGGGCAATCTTACACCCAGGGCTGAGGTTCCGCTCCAGGCCATTGTTACGCGGCAGTTGCGGCTGCAGGGCTCCTGCGCCATCAACGGCGAGTACGAGGCCGCACTCAGCCTGATCTCGTCCGGCAAGATCGATGTGGAAGCCATCCTGAGCGCCGAAGTGCCGCTGGACGAAGGCGCGAGCTGGTTTCAGCGCCTGTACGATAAAGAAAAGGGCCTGATTAAAGTGGTGCTTACGCCGTAAGCATTTAACCAGCTTTAGAACCGTCGTAAATAATTATCCGCTCGGCGGGTGTACCCAGCTTACGCATAATTTCCATACGCTCAGCATTCGTCAATTTGCTTTGGTCAACCTGAGTACCGTCGCAGCGGTATATCAGACACCCAATGCAGGACATATAGCTCATGTAAATGTTAAAGTAGTCCTGATTGTTGAGAGTAATCATCGTTATGGTAGTGATGGCGGCCTCTTTCCCCTGCTTTATATCGCTGATGCGTTGCCGGAGCCACGGCAGGTTGTTCGCCGGATCTTTCACCCCGCACGCTCGCACGTTCTTCGACGCGGCTATGGTTTTATCTTGCCGGCAGGCCCCGGTTAGCAAGCCTAAACAGATCAGAAGTAGTGCTACGGGTCGCATAAAGGAGTTTGGGAAAGCGATTCTGATGCCAAGACCCGGCGGATGGGCCGGCGGTTGGAATGCCCGCTAAAAAACAGTGGCGTAGGGGTTGGTAGTTACTCATAAAAACCCACGTCACTATCATGAAAGTCATTTTGTGCCTGCTGATAACCGGCTATTTACCCATGGCTGCCGTACAGGCGCAGCCGGACTCAGCGGCCCGCAGTGAACAGATCAGCGCCCGGCTGCACTACGGGTTCATCATTCCGCATTCGGAGAGTGTCCGGGCGGTATCCAACACCAATCCGGCGGGCGTTGAACTGACCTACAGCCGGATGGCGCTAAGCCGCCGGGCCTGGGAAAACTGCAACTGCTTTGCCCGCATCGGGGCCTATCTCAACTATACCTCCTTCGCCAATCCGTCGATATTGGGGGAGACGTTCGGCGCGGGGGCTTATTTCGAGCCGCTGCTGTCGTACCGGAGACGGACTACGTTTTCGCTACGGGCAACAGCGGGGCTCGCCTACCTGACCCGCGTGTACGATGAGCAAACCAATCCACAGAATATGTTCTTCAGCATGCCCCTGAGTGGGCTGCTGGCGCTAAGTCTGAATGGCTACTATCAATTAGCCGGCCAACTCCAACTGGTCACATCCATCAATTACAACCATATCTCCAACGGCGGCACCCGGCAACCTAACAAAGGCATGAACTTCCCGACGGCCTCCGTTGGTCTGGCCTACCAGCCGCGCCCGGTCGCGATTCCCGATACGCGGCAATGGAGGGCGGCCCCGCTGACCAACCGCTGGATAGCGCGGGCCATGCTGTTCGGCACCATCAAAGTGCTGGAAGCAACCGACCGATACCCGGAGACGCCCCGTACCCAGTGGGGCACTACGCTGACAACCGGGTATCGGGTCAGCCGGCTCCATGCCTTCTCCGGGGGTGTTGAATACATCAATGACAACGCCGTTCGGGAGTATATCCGGCGCGAAAACCAGCCCGATAACTTCCGGCAACTGGCCCTGCTGGCCGGGTATGAGCTATGGCCGGGGCGGTACACCTTCAGCATCCATATGGCCTATAACGCGCTGCGGCCGGGCCCCAACTACGCCGATAAAATCTACCAGCGGTATCAACTGCTGTACCGGGCACCAGCGGGCCTGACGGCCGGTATCGGCCTTAAAGCCGACCGGCAGGTAGCCGATGGGTTCGATGTGCGGCTGGGATATGGGTTTTGAGCGAACTGCCTATCGTTGGATCATAAGTAGCGACCATGGGCAGATGTCTTTCTGATATAAACCTTCTCGTATTCCATGAACATTGCCCTTGTCGGCCCCGGCAAAGTAGCCCACCTGCATGCCAAAGCCACCCTTCAGATCCCCAATGCCAAACTGGTGGCGATTTACGGCCGCACTCCGGAAAAAACCGAAGCCTTTGCGCAGGAATACAACATCAGGGCCTATACCGACGTAGCCGAGATGGTCACGCAGGAGCAGGTCGATATCACCATCATCTGTACCCCCCACCCGGCCCATCGCGAACCGACCGTTGCCGCGCTGGAGGCCGGCTCACATGTGCTGGTGGAAAAACCCCTGGCCGCTACGCTGGAAGATTGTGACGCTATGCTCGAAGCCGCGCAACGGGCAGGACGGGTGCTGAGCGTCGTGAGCCAGCGCCGGTTTTACACGCCCTGTCAGCGCATCCGCCAGGCTATTGACGAGGGAAAAATAGGAAAGCCGGTGCTGGGTACCGTGCATACACTGAGCTGGCGCGACGAGGCTTACTACCGCAGCGATCCCTGGCGCGGTTCGTGGCAGGGCGAAGGCGGTGGTGTTTTGGTGAACCAGGCTCCGCATCAGCTCGATTTGCTGCTCTGGTTCATGGGCGAAGCCGAAGAGGTGTATGGGATCTGGCGCAACCTGAATCACCCATACATTGAGGTCGACGATACGGCCGTGGCGGTGGTGAAGTTTAAAAACGGCGGCATTGGCAACATCGTCGTCAGTAATTCGCAGAAGCCGGGTATCTATGGCCGGGTACATGTACACGGCGAGAATGGCGCTTCGGTGGGGGTAAAGACCGATGGGGGCGCTATGTTTATTGCCGGTATGCTGCCCATTCTGGACCCGCCCGTCAATGACCTGTGGACGGTGCCGGGTGAAGAAAACCTGCTGGATGGCTGGATTGAAGACGACTCGGCGGCTTTCAGGAACATCGATGCCTCTACGCATTATTTTGTGCAGCAGATCGCCGAATTCTGCGACGCCATCCGCGAAAACCGTCCGCCACTTGTTACCGGGCAGGATGGTCGCCGGGTAGTGGAGCTGTTCACGGCTATTTATGAATCAACACGAACAAACGCTGTAGTCAGGATGTGATGAATTTACCCTCCGGTATACTACATAACTTATTGCCGTCGTATGTAGTTGAGTATGTAATGCCTGATGACTCAACGACATATGACAACCAGGGTGTTTTTTTATCTGCTGTGCCTGCTGATCCTGGCCGGTAGCTGCCGGCGCGAAAGCATACCGGACCGTGCAGCCAAAACGGCCCGACCCGCTTCATCTACCTCAACCTCCTTGTGGGATGAGAAGCGAAAGCAGGGGATTGACTTCACCGCGTTTGGCAGTACGCCGGCCTGGTCGCTGGACGTAGACTTCGCCAAGAACATCCGGCTTAAAGCGCAGGGTAATAATGTGCTGACCACCTCCCTGCCCGAACCGAAGCCCTATGGCAAAAATGGTGGGGTACTCCTCGATACAAAGACGGGTACGGGCCGGCTGAGGATAACCATTGAGCCCGCCGTCTGTAAAGACGAAAACGGCCGGGAGTACGCCTACTCGGTTGTGGTTGAAGCCAATAAAAAGCGGTACACCGGCTGCGGGGCCTTTCTGCGGGCAGAGAACCGGCTGAACGATACCTGGGTGCTGGAGTCCTTCAAAGGGCAGCGGCTGCGGCCGGAACTATTTTCCGAACGCCAGTTGCCTTACCTGGCCATTAACGTAAAAGACAGCCGCCTGGAAGGATACGCCGGTTGCAATCATATACGGGGAAAAGTGCAGACAGAAGCCGATCAGGTGCAGTTTGAGCCGGTGCCGGCTACGCGTAAGGCCTGTACGTCTACCTTTGAAAGCGATTTTTTAAATGCCCTGCGAAGTGCTACCTTGTACCGTGTTGGTAAGAACCGGCTGACCCTGCTGTCGAACGGCCAATATGTAATGACCTTTCGCAAGAAAAATTGATCTATGAAGTTTTTTGTGCCCGCCGTTAAAGACGAGACCGAAGCGGAAAAAGTATACGGAATACTCCGGAAAAAAGTAATTCAGCAGCATGGCTATCAGCCCGGCCCGGCTCGGCTGTACCAGCTTGTATACGAAGAAAACGGCCAGGAGTTTACCGACACCGTGGGTGAGCCAAGCCCGTTTGGCGGAGAGCGGGTAGTGGCTATCTTCCAGGCCGAAGACAAATACCTGGTCTGCACCGCCAACAAAGGCGTGGTAAAAGGCCTGCCCATGATGGTGGGTGACTGGGCCGTGGTGCGAGTTGTTCCCTTTGAGGAGTAAACCATTGGCGCGCGACACACGCATCCGAAAGCCGGCTCGTCAATTGATTTCCTGCGTTACGCATTCATGCCTTACTCAATCTATGAATTTAGTTTAATTCGTCGCGCCGGTGATTTTTCCGATAAACCCGACTCGTTGGCTGAGTTGTACCTGCCCGATTTAGCGTTCGACAGTCTGAAAACATTTATTGTCAGACAGGAAACCGATCGGGTGCTAAGCTATGGCTGGCAAAAAGGAAAAGAGATCATCCGCACCCGAAATTATGTGGGGCTGCTGGAAACGCAGGAGGGCGTGCAACTGGAGATTTTGCCGAAGGTACACTCCCTGGCCTCGCCGATCACAGGTAATGAACCCCGAAAAGCCTTGCTGACGATGCTGCGGCATTGGCAGGATAGCCCATTCCGGCACCTGGCACCGGTGCGGTCGGGAGCCGAGCGACTGCCGTTGTGGGAGGTATTTATCCAGGCGTTTCTGGACGAAGTAACTGCCCTGCTGACCGGCGGTCTCCAGAAAGCGTATGTATCCGAAGAGGCAGATCAGCGGTACCTGCGCGGGAAGCTGCACCTGCCCGGCCAGCTGCGCCGGAACACGCTCCATACTGAACAGTTTGCCGTAATCTGCGACGAGTTTACCGCCGACCTGCCACCCAACCGGCTCCTCAAAACCGGTCTTTTGTACCTGCGTGACCGCGCCCGCAGCACCCGCAACCAGAGCCGTATCCGGCAACTGCTGTTTGCGCTGGACGAGGTACCGCCTTCGGAGCGACTAAGTGCCGACTGGCAGGCTGCCCGGGTCGCCAACCGTTTATTTGCCCGGTATGAGCCGGCCCTGCGGTGGGTACAGGCGCTGCTGCGTGGGCGGGCATTTGGCCTGTCGGCCGGATCGCATGAGCACCCATCTCTGTTGTTTCCGCTGGAGCGGGTATTTGAAGCGTATGTAGCAAGTGGATTCCGGAAATACGTCACCGACGCCGAGGTGCTGATCCAGGAGTCGTCGCAGTATCTGATCAACGAGCATGACGGAGCGCAGAAGTTTAAGCTCCGGCCCGATATTGTGTTGTACCGGCAGGGTCCGGATGGTCCACAACCCATCGTGCTGGACACCAAGTGGAAGGCCATTGACGGCACCGGCCAGACCGGCACCTACGGAATCGACCAGGCCGATCTCTACCAGCTTTATGCCTACGGCAAGAAGTACAAAGCCCCGGAGCTGGTCCTGATTTACCCCGCTAATGAAACCTTTAGGCTACCCCTCACTGTCTTCGGCTACGACCCCACGCTGCGGCTCCGTGTGGTGCCTTTCGACGTGCTGAACAGCCTCGACGCAGAAGTTCGTAAAATATTGACGTATGTATGATGCCGATAAACGCGGCTAAACGCTAACTTACGCCATTTGTCGGTGGAGGGGTAAATACCCATCGGCGGCAACCCACTAATCGTAATCCAACATACCCTGACCCAATGCCACTTGTTCTAACCTTCCTGGGGATTCTGGCCCTGGTTTTTCTGGTCCTGTATATCAAGTTAGATACATTTATTTCATTTCTGCTCGTTTCCATCAGCTTAGGGTTAATCGCCGGTATGGATGTGGCTGCCGTTGGCAAATCCATTCAGACCGGCATTGGCGGTACACTGGGCGATCTGGTGCTGATTATCGGGTTCGGGGCCATGCTGGGCCGGCTGGTGGCTGAGAGCGGAGCCGCCCGGCGCATCACCAACGTGCTCATTGGCTGGTTCGGCATCCGGTATATTCACTGGGGGCTGGCGCTGGCCGGTTTTATCATTGGTATTCCGTTGTTCTACAATGCCGGGTTTATCATTGTAGTGCCTTTGATTTTCACCATCGCCATTTCGACCGGCCTGCCGATGATGACCGTTGCCATTCCGATGCTGTCGGCCCTGTCGGTGGCGCATGGGTACCTGCCCCCGCATCCGTCGCCGGCGGCTATTACCGCCCAGCTTAACGCTAATATCGGCACCACGCTGCTGTACGGGCTCATTGTGTCCATTCCGGCCATAGTTATTGCCGGCCCGCTTTTCGGCAAAACCCTGAAACGATATAACCCCCGCCCCGACCGGGATATTTACAACATCAAAGACGTACCCAATACCGATTTGCCGGGCGTGGGTGTCAGTTTTTTTGTGGCGTTGCTGCCGGTGGTGATGCTCACCGTCTTTGGTCCCCTAAAAGGCTATTTCTCGCCCAATTCGTTCATCGGAAAACTGATTACCCTACTGGCCGAGCCATATATGGGCATGTTGATTTCGGTGCTGGTGGCGGTGTATGTGCTCGGTCTGCAGCGGGGGCAGACAATGAAAGCCGTTATGAAAGACCTGGAAGAAGCCATCAAAGCGGTTGCTCCCATTTTGCTGGTCATTGCCGGGGCCGGGGCGCTGAAGCAGATTTTTAACGACAGTGGTACCAGCAGATACATCGGCGAAATCCTGAGTGGTGTTCAGATATCGCCCCTGCTGCTGGGCTGGGGCATCGCGGCCGTTATTCGGGTCTGTATCGGCTCGGCCACTATAGCGGGACTGACCACGGTCGGAATTGTGTTGCCGCTCATTCAGCAGCAGCCCATCAAGCCCGAACTGATGGTGCTGGCCATCGGCTCCGGCAGCCTGATGTTTTCGCACATCAACGACGCTGGTTTCTGGCTGTTCAAAGAATATTTTAACCTGTCGGTCAAAGACACCATCCGCACCTGGTCGGTTATGGAGACCATTGTGTCGGTGGTTGGGCTATTTGGGGTGCTGGTGCTGGACTTGTTTGTGTAAGGGGCTATGAAACGGATACTGCTCATACTGGCGCTGCTGTTTATCATCGCCATAGCCGCCTTGTACCGGCCCGATATTCCGGTGGAAACCCTTCAGGAGCAGTATAAGACGCCGGTTTCGCATGTGGTGGAAATCGACGGCATGCCGGTACACTACCGGGCCGAGGGTGCTTCGCTGGATTCGGTCCCGCTGGTGCTGCTGCACGGTACGGGCGCATCGCTGCTGACCTGGAACGGCTGGATACCGTACTTCAGGCCCGATACGCGCACAATCCGGCTCGACCTGCCGGGGTATGGACTGACGGGGCCGCACCCTAACAATGAAGCCTCGCCGGAGTACTACGCCAAATTTTTGTCGTTTTTTCTGGACCGCCTGAACATTCGGCGGTGCGACCTCGCCGGTAATTCGCTGGGTGGAGCCATAGCCTGGCGTTTTGCCCTGCGCTACCCGGAGCGGGTGCGGAAACTGATTTTGATTGATGCGGCCGGGTATCCAAATCAGTCGGAGTCGGTGCCGATTGCGTTCCGGCTGGCCCGTATTCCGGTGGTTCGTGATGTGTTTTCCAGACTGACGCCCAAACTGCTTTTCCGCGCCAGTCTGGAAAATGTGTATGCTGACCCTGGCCAGGTGACCGATACACTGGTGCAGCAGTATTACGATATGATGCTGCGGGCCGGTAACCGCAGGGCTTTTGTCCGGCGCTCCTACCAGCCCGACAGTGCCTGGCAACGGATTCCGGAGATTCAGCAACCGACTCTGGTTATGTGGGGGCAAACGGATAAACTGATACCGATTCTCACCGCCTATCGCTTTCACGACGATTTGCCGGACGATACATTGATCGTGTACCCGAACGCCGGGCATGTGCCTATGGAGGAGCTACCGCAGCAAACAGCTATGGATGCCCGGCGGTTTCTGAAGAAGTAAACCGACGCCGTACCCCGGATTGTAATCGCACCGGCGTTCCGGTCCGGAAGCCGCTGCCTGCGCCAAACGCTTATCTTTGGGCCAACTAAACGCAATTACAATTCATAAGAAGCCGGATTTACAATCCGGAGTACATTTAAAAAACCGGAATATAATCCCGGTCTACATCTATGACACCAGACGAACGATTTGCCCGATTGGGCCTCTCTTTGCCGCCGGCCCCGAAGCCGATGGGCGTGTATAAACCCTGCCTGACAGTGCATACTTTTTTGTATGTCTCCGGCCACGGTACCGTCAGGGATGATGGCAGCCGGATCATCGGTAAGGTGGGGGTCGATATGGATGCCGATGAAGCCAAACTGGCGGCCCGCCAGGTAGGATTAGCCATCTTATCGACCCTAAAAGAAAATCTGGGGAGCCTGAACCGAATTAAACGGGTAATAAAAGTGTTAGGTATGGTCAATGCCACTCCGGACTTTGAGCGCCATCCGTACGTCATCAACGGCTGCAGCGAACTGTTTGCTGCCGTGTGGGGCGAAGATAATGGGGTAGGCGTTCGCAGTGCCGTTGGCATGGGGTCGTTACCCGAAAATATTCCGGTAGAAATTGAAGCCGTGTTTGAACTGGCCGGGTAGCCTGACCCCGTTGTTTTATTCGGAACAGATTCTGAGGCAAGCGCAGGAGTGTGAATATGGAAGAAAATTGGTACACCGTTCAGCATGTGGAGCAGATCGATTCACCGGCCTTGCTGGTGTATCCTGATCGGATTGCCCGGAATATCGGAACGATGATTGACATGGTGGGGGGGCATACCGAGCGGCTCATTCCCCACGTGAAAACCCATAAAATGGCCGAGGTGGTGCAGATGCAGCTCGACGCGGGCATTATTAAGTTCAAATGTGCCACCATTGCCGAGGCCGAAATGCTCGCTACCACCGGTGCCCAGCATGTGTTGCTGGCCTACCAGTTGACCGGCCCGAAAATCAACCGGTTCCGGGCCCTGGTGCAGGCATTTCCGCAGATCGACTGGGCGTCGCTGGTCGATAATTACGAATCGGCAGACGAACTGGGGCAGGCTTTTTCGGCTATTAACCGCAAGGCCGTCATCTACGTGGATGTCAACAATGGCATGAACCGCACCGGGCACCTGGTTAATGGGGCGCTCGGACAGCTTTACCACGATTTAAGTCAGGATGACCGGTTCGACATCCGGGGCTTCCATATTTATGACGGGCATTTTCGTGACTCCGATTATGAAACCCGCAAAGCGAAGGCCGATGAAGCCTTTGCCCAGGTGCGGGTAGTAGCCGATAAGCTGGAACGGAAAGGACTGCTTTATCCCATGATGGTTGTAGGTGGTACGCCTACCTTCTCCGTTCATGCCAAGCGGAAAGATGTCTGGTGCAGCCCCGGCACCTGCCTGTTCTGGGATTGGGGCTATGCCGATGGCCTGCCCGATCAGCACTTCAACTGGGCGGCCCTGCTGCTGACCCGCATTATCTCAAAACCCGCCGAAGGAATAGTCACTACCGATCTGGGGCATAAAGCCGTGGCGGCCGAAAACCCACTGGCTAAGAGGGTTCAGTTTCTGAACCTGGCCGGCTACGACGTCATCGGCCAGAGCGAAGAACATCTGGTGCTGCAGGTCGACAATTGGGAAACCGTTCGGGTAGGCGATGTGCTGTACGGTGTGCCTTACCACATCTGCCCCACGGTAGCGCTGCACGATGAAGCTCACGTAATCGAAGAGGGCCGCCGAGCCGGGTGCTGGACCATCGCTTCCCGCAAGCGCCGGTTGCAATATTAACCGGCTCGTCAGTAGTTTTGCGGCTGTGCCTGTCTTATCAGGATAAAAACGGTATCTTATGCGTTTGTTTTCCTATATCCTGCTGATTTGTGCTTTGCTGCTAACTACGGCTTTTGTGGCGCGTCCCAGGCGGGTCATCTTTTTTGGCGATTCCATCACGCAGGCGGGTGTGAACCCCGGCGGCTACATTACCCGGCTGAACGGTATGCTGGCGAAGCAGAACCTGGCCTCCGAATATGAACTCATTGGGGCCGGCATTGGCGGTAATAAGGTGTATGACCTGTTTCTGCGGCTGGAGGATGATGTGCTGGCGAAGAAACCCGACCTGACCTTTATCTACATTGGCGTCAACGATGTCTGGCACAAGCGTAGCTATGGCACCGGCACCGACCCGGATAAATTCGTTCGCTTTTATGAAGCCATCATCAAAAAGCTTCAGGCCAACGGCAGCAAGGTCATTCTGGTAACGCCCGCCGTGATTGGTGAGCGCACCGACCACTCCAACGATCAGGATGGTGACCTGAACCGGTATTCTGCTCTGATTCGCGAACTGGCCGCCAAAAACAACCTGCCCCTTTGCGACCTTCGCAAGGCGTTTCTGGACTATAACCTGAAGAACAACCCGAAAAACGAAGAAAAAGGCATCCTCACCACCGACCGCGTTCACCTCAACGACGCCGGTAACCAGCTCGTCGCCGATGAGATGTACAAGCTGATGGTAACGGTCAAATAAAGACTGGCTGATGGTGCCTCAGCGGTAATATTGATAACCTATATAAGGCCGGCAAAATGACACCATCAGATATGTATACCAATGAAGGTATAGCCAAAGGTAAAAAAGGAGATTTTGCCGGAGCCATAGCCGCTTTTGAAAAGGCCATTCTGTTAAACCCGGATGACGATAAGGCGTATACCGGTCGTGGTATTGTCAAAGACGAGCGAGGTGATTATCTGGGAGCGTTAAGTGATTACGACAAAGCTATCAGCCTGAACCCAAATGAGGCTACGGCCTACATAAACCGGGCTATAACCAGGAGCAATGTAAGGGATTTTGAAGGCGCTTTTGCCGATTTCGATTCGGCCATTGAGATAAACCCGGCCCTCGCCGAAGCGTATTACAACCGGGCGCAGGTGAAGGAGGAAGTCGGCACCCTGACAGGGGCTATTGATGACTATACCATGGCGATTTACCTGCAGCCGGACTATGCTGATGCCTTCAATTGCCGGAGCGACATCAGACGTCAGTTGGGCCACTTCGAGGAGGCCTTACAGGATGCCCGGAAAGCCATTGAAATAAACCCGGATCATTTGTACGCGTATGCAACTATAGCCGAAATTTACGCGCAGATGGGTGACCGCGACTTGTTCTTCGATAACCTGACAATTGCGCTGGAGAAAGGGTTTCCGGCCTGGGAATTTCAGGATGAGAACGAAGCGTATGCACCCTATCGGAACGATCCTCAGTTTCTTACTTTACTACAGACCTATAGGTCTGCCACGCAGAATACATAATCCGATGCTCTTCGACGCTCACCTCGATCTGGCCATGAACGCGCTGGAATGGAACCGCGACCTGACGCAGCCGCTGGCGGCTATTCGGGCGCGGGAAAGTCATCTGACCGACAAACCGGATCGGGGAAGGGGCGTTGTGTCATTGCCGGCGATGCGAAGGGGGGGGATCGGTTTATGCGTGGCTACGCAGATTGCCCGGTACGTGAAACCCGGTAACCCTATTCCCGGCTGGCATTCGCCGGCGCAGGCCTGGGCGCAAACCCAGGGGCAGCTGGCCTGGTACCGGGCTATGGAAGATGCGGGCGAGATGGTGCAGATTACCGACCGGGCTGGTCTGCGGCAGCACCTGACCCGCTGGCAGCAGGCCGAAGATACCAGTACGCTGCCGGTAGGGTACATACTGAGCCTGGAAGGGGCCGATTCCATTGTCGAGTTGTCGTACCTGGAGCGGGCCTATGCGCAGGGGCTGCGGGCGGTCGGGCCGGCGCACTATGGGCCAGGTACGTATGCGTTCGGTACCGATTCGGAAGGAGGTATTGGCGCAAAGGGCCGGGAACTGCTGCGGGAGATGGAGCGGCTGAACATTATTCTGGATGCTACCCACCTGTCGGATACCAGTTTCTGGGAGGCCCTCGATGTATTTCACGGCCCCGTCTGGGCCAGCCATAACAACTGCCGGACGCTGGTGCCCCACCAGCGGCAGTTTAGCGATGCACAAGTGCGGGAGTTAATCCAGCGGGGAGCCGTTATCGGCGTAGTACTCGATGCCTGGATGATGGTGCCGGGCTGGATTCGTGGCCAGACAACACCCCAGTCGGCCGGCCTGCAACTGGAACGCATCCTGGACCATGTGGACCATATCTGCCAACTCGCCGGCAACGCCAGCCACATCGGCATCGGCTCCGACCTCGACGGTGCGTTCGGCAACGAGCAGTGTCCCGCCGACCTCGACTCCATTGCCGACCTGCAGCGGCTTCCCGACCTGTTGCGACAGCGCGGCTACTCCCAACAGGCTATTGACCAGTTTGCGTACAAGAACTGGGTCAGTTTTTTGGAACGAATTTGGCCCTGATTTTACTTTTTTTAGATTATCCTCTATTCATCAGTTGGTTTTTAGACCAGTCGATAACATTATCCAGCTAACATAAGTTACTTGATAGGAAACCCGGAAACAGCATGCAACACGGCTGCTGCTATTCTCGTATTTGTCCTGAAGCATGATAGGGTCAAAGACACTCCTGCTGGGGCCCGACTGCTTCATGACAACCGGCTCCTGGATAACGGCTGGTAAACTCGACGCACTGTGAAACGATTTTTTCTGACTGCTTTATACGTCATTCTGGCTCTCCTGTTCCTGGTAGCCGGTTTTCTGGGCTTTATTGCGGTAACCCCCCTGGGGCAGCAGTTTGTTACCCGGCAGGTAAATCGGTACCTGGCCAAAAAACTGAAAACGCCGTTCTCGATCGGCAGCATTACTTACCGCCTGCCCGACTGGATTGCCCTCGAAAATGTGTATTTCGAAACACCCAAAGGCGATACGCTGCTGTACGGCCGGCGCATGTACGTCAACCTGGATATGTGGGGGCTGCTTCAGAACCGGGTAGCCCTCAACGATATTCAGCTGGATAACATCCGGCTGTACATCAAGCGAACTCTGCCCGATACCACTTACAACTTTCAGTTTCTGGTCGATGCCTTCGATACCGGCGATACTACGACCACCCGCGATACGTCGGCGGCTCCGCTGGATTTGAGCCTGACGCTGGTGGGGTTCAATAATGTGCGTATCCGATACCATGACGATGTAGTCGGGATGGACTCGAACTTCTTTCTGGATAGTATGCGGGCCCGGTTCGATGAGGTAAACCTACAGCGGTCGCGCTACCGCCTGGATAGCGTACAGGTGTATGGCCTGAATGCGACTGCCCGGATGTATGAAGGCGTAGGCACCAGCCAGAAAACCCCAAAATCATCGGATACGCTCGATCTGGCGCTCGGTCACTGGAAAGTCCGGGGAGTTCGGTGGGATCTGCGTACCGACGGCGCCGGCTTTGAAACCAAAGGGAAAGTAGACCGGCTGGATATGACGGCCGACTATTTTCATCTGGATGGTCAGCAGGCAGCTATCCGGTCGTTTTATCTGGCGGGGGCCGATATTTCAGCTTTGCAGGAGAAACAAGTCCGAACGGCTGCTCCGCCCAACCGCGAATCGCCCGAAGCGCAGGATGCCGGCTGGAAAGTGAAGATTGGGCAGATCCGGCTGGACAGCAACCGCATCCGGTACACCGATCAGAATCAGCGTCCTCAGCCGTCGGGCATCGATTTTGCTAATTTGGATATTACCCGCTTCGGCCTGATGGGACAGGGCATTTACTACAGCCCGGAGCAGATGTATGGAAAAATCCGGCAGGCCCAGTTTCGGGAGAAAAGCGGCTTTGTGCTGCAGCGGTTCGATGCCGATTTTATGTACAGCGACACCATGACCGCGCTGACCCGGTTTTACCTGAAAACTCCCGGTACCCTGCTGCGCGATAAACTGGTGCTTCGCTATGATTCGCTGGGGCAATTGAGCAATCCCTCCAGCCAGGTAGTGGTTAACATGAATTTGCGGCAGAGTTCTGTGGCGGTGGCCGATATTTTGCGGCTGGTACCCACGCTGGCCGATACCCCACCGTTTGCCGGTAACCGAAACGCGGTATTCCGCATCAACGCCAGGGCCGTCGGTACTACGGCTTCGCTCAACATTCCAACGTTCGATGTGGCTACGCTGACGGATACGCGCATCCGGGCCAATGGCCAGTTGCGCAACGTGACCGACCCGAACCGGCTGGTGATGAACATCACCCTCGCCGAAGCCCGCACCAACCGCGCCGACCTGAACCGGCTGGTGCCGCCCAACACCCTGCCCGATTCGTTCAGCTTACCGCCCGCCCTGCGGCTGACCGGTCGTATTCAGGGGAAACTCGACAACATAAACCTGGATGCGCAGATACAGACCGGCGGCTGGGGAACTGCCTCGTACGATGGCTCCCTGCGGGGCTTCTATACGGGCCGGAGGCAGGCCTACAAAGGAACCCTGACGCTGGCAAGTCTGGATGCCGGTAAGTTTCTGCAAAACCCGCAGCAGTATGGCCCCATCAGCGGCCGGGCTACGTTTAACGGGCAGGGCCTGGACCCGAACACCATGAATACCACCTTCGACGTCAATGTAAGCGAAGCCACCCTGAACGGCTACCGCTACCAGAATCTGGACGTAGAAGGACAACTGGTGCAGGGTATGCTGACGGTGCGGGGTGGGCTCAATGACCCAAATGCGCAGATCAACCTGGATACGGAGGTGGGGCTGAAGCAGGCGTATCCGAGTGTAGAAGGCGAAATAGCCATTCAGAAGCTTGACCTTAACGCTCTGAAGCTATACGAAAAGCCGCTGGCCATGAGCGGAGTCTTTACCGTCGACTTCGCTTCTACCAATCCGACCGCGCCGGAGGGCCGGCTACAGGCCCGCAATGCTTCTGTAACGCTGGACGGTAAAACCTACCCCATCGATTCGCTATACCTGGTAGCCGATACCGATCAGAACCGGAAGATCCTGATGGCGCGGGTGCCCTTCGGCGAAATTGCGCTGAACGGGGAGTTTCAGTACACCCAACTGCCGGATATGTTTATCGGCGAGTTCAGCAAGTATTTCAAGATTCCGGATGTGACCTATAATCCGGTGCAGCCGCCCTACAGCGCCAATATCGAGCTGAAAGCCTACCAGCATCCGCTGCTGCAGGCATTTGTGCCGGGCCTGACCCGCATGGACACCGTTCGGCTGAATGGATATATCGATAATGTGCGGGATACTACCTTTGCCGCCAATCTGCGCACAGGCCTTGTCGAATACGATACCACCGTGGTGCAGGGCGCAACCCTGTCGCTGGTTGCGGTGAACGACCGTCTCAATATCGACGGTACGATCAATGCGGTCCAGACCCAGAGCCTGAGCCTGAACGAAACCCGGCTAACGGGTACGGCGGCCGACAACCAGTTACAGTTCTCGGTCGTTACCGAAGATTCGGCCGGCCGGGATCAGCACGGCCTGGCTGGCCGGTTAGCCATTATAGACAATAACTACCGGCTGAATTTGAGCCGGAATGGGCTGCTGACTAACTACCATACCTGGCAGGCCGATACCGCGGGCTTTGTGCAGTACGGCAAAGACGGTATTCTGGCGCAGCAATTTACCATCCGCTCCGAAGGGCAGATCCTGACGCTGAACAGCGTGGAGCCCAGACCCGGTGCCCCCTTACGCGTAGCAGCGAAGGACTTTCGGCTATCGGAGATGGCGGCCCTGGCCAATCAGGATTCTACCCTGATCGGCGGGGTTTTAAACGGCGATGTCATTGTCCGCGACATCACCGGAACCCCATCGTTCACGGGTGATGTGCGGGTCGATAGTCTGACTGTCATGGAAAAACCGATAGGCACCCTGACGGCCCGTATGACCAACACGGCCGATAACCAGATTCAGGTAGCCGCCAACCTGTCGGGGCCGTATAACCAGGCGCAGGTGACGGGCTTGTACAATCCTTCATCGGAAACACAGCCGCTGAATTTCCGGGTAAATCTGGAGCGGCTGGATGCCCGCACCGTAGAGGCTTTCAGCTTCGGAGAACTCCGCCAGGCGAAAGGACAGCTTACCGGACAGTTTACCGTGACCGGATCGCCCAGCTCACCCCAGATGAACGGAACCGTTTCGTTTGATTCGGTTGCTTTTAATATCGCGCAGCTTAACACTACGTACCGGATCGACCGCGAAACGCTGCGGCTGAACGGCCAGACCATTGCTTTTCAGGATTTCGATGTGACTGATACGCTGGGGCGTACGCTGACCACCAATGGTACGGTAACGCTAAAGTCGTTGCCCGATCAGGTAAACTATGACCTCCGGATACGGGCAGAAAAGTTCCTGGTGCTCGACGCGGCCCGTAAAGACAATGATTATTTGTACGGTAATGCCGCCGTCACCGGTAATCTCCGGGTCAGTGGTAGCGGCAGTACGCCATCCATTGTGGGGAACATACGACTGGAAGACAACGCCAAAGTGACGGTTGTGCTGCCCGACGAGTCGATGGATGTCAATGAAGCCCGGCAGACGGTCATTTTTATTGATCCGGCCGATTCGCTGGCTTTGCAGAAATACCTCACCCGGCCCAGACCCGATACTACCCAGGCCCGGCTCTCGTTCGATAATGTAACCAATACCAATATCTCGCTGAATCTGGAAGCGACCGACCGGTCGGAGATCACGATTGTGGTGGATGAACTGAATGGCGATTACCTCCGTGCCCGCGGCAATGCCCGGCTGAACGTAGAGATGAGCGCCAGCGGGGATGTTAATGTGTACGGCCGTTACGATGTTACCGAGGGTGAGTACGAAATGACCTATCAGGTACTAAAGCGGCAGTTTCAGATTCAGAAGGGCAGCTACATCAACTTCTCCGGCGATCCAATGCGGGCCGATGTCAACATTACCGCCGTGTATGAGACAATGGCTACCCCGGCTGATCTGATTGCCAACGAATCGACCCAGCCCATACCGGCCGAGGCCCGGCAGAAAATCCCGTTCCAGGTGCTGTTGAAGATGAGCGGTAACCTGTCGAATCCGGATATCAAATTCGACATTATCGTACCCGAGAAGAGCTTTGTCTCTACTGCCGCGGTGGTCCGCACGGTGAAAGATAAGCTAGCCATGCTGCGGCAGGATGAATCGCAGATCAACAAGCAGGTATTTGCCCTGCTGGTGCTGAACGGGTTTATTTCGGAGAATACCTCCAACTTCTTTTCCGGCTCGGGCGATGGCGGAGGAGCCGAAAACCTGGCCCGCAACAGTGTCAGCAAACTGCTGTCGGAGCAGTTACAGCGGATGGCGTCCAACGTGCTGCAAGGGTTTAACGTCGACTTCGACCTGATGTCTAGTTCATACGCAGGAACAGGTGCCGCGCCGGCTACCCGGACCGACCTCAACGTGGGCTTATCGCGGAGCTTTTTACAGGGGCGGCTGAATGTGGCAGTAGGTCGCAACTTTGTGTTGCAGAACAATACCGCCATTGGCCGAAACCCTTCCGAACTGTTTGACAATGTATCGATCACCTACAGCCTGACCCGCGATGGCCGCTATATGCTGCGGGCCTACCGCAACAATGCCTACCAGGCCATACTGGAGGGCTTTGTCATTGAAACCGGTATTGGGTTTGTCATCACCCTCGATTACAATACGCTGCGCCAATTATTTAACAAGGGAAGCGAACCAGACCTATGAAACAACAATACGGCATAGCGCTGCTTGGCTTATTACTCGGTGGAATGCTGCTGGGAGGCTGTAATGTAGCCAAACATTTGCCGGCCAATGAGCGCCTGTATGTTGGCACGGATATATATGTTAAAGGCGATTCAGGCGTATCGGCTGCCGAGCAGAAAACGCTTAAGGGGCAGTTGAAAGAGCTGGCCCGGCCAAAGCCCAACAAAACGCTGTTCGGTTACCCGTATAAAGTATGGCTCTATTACCTGATGGGTGAGCCGCGTCGGGAGAACGACTTCCGGGCCTGGTTTCGCCGAAAGCTGGGAGAGCCGCCGGTGCTGGCTAGTGCCAAAGCCATTTCGTCTAACAAGACAGTAATGACGGCGTTTCTTGAAAACGAAGGCTACTTTCGGTCAGCGGTCGATGGGCGGCTGGAGGAAATAAAAGGATACCAGGCCAGGGCAATTTACGAAGCGACCGTACAACCCCGGTACTACATTGATTCCGTAAGGTTTCTGATCGATTCCACCACCATCCGGAAAGAGCTGGTCGCCATTCGCAACCGGTCCTTGCTGAAAGTCGGTAACCCCTACCGGTTTGAGGTTATAAAAGCCGAACAGGAGCGAATCAGTGAAATGCTCCACCGACGAGGATTCTATTATTTCCAGCCTAATTACGTAGCGGTGCTGGTTGATAGTACGACGGGCGACCACCGGGTTCGGATATATATCGCCCTGAAGCCCGACATGCCGGAAGCGGCCGAAATTCCGTACCAAATCCGGGATATTTACGTGTACCCCAGTTACAGTATACGGGGTGCCGAACGAGATACAAACCAGCGAAATGCTACTGCCTATCAGGGACTGCAGATTGTTGATCCAGGCAATTATTATAAACCGGAGCTGTTTGCCAATGTAATTGGTTTTCGGCCTGGTATGCGCTACAACAGCCGGATTCAGGACCTCACGCTGTCGCGGCTAATCAGTCTGGGTACGTTTAAGTTTGCCCGAAATCGCTTTGAGCCGTCGTTACAGGGTGACTCGGCCGTGCTGGACGTACACTATTACCTGACGCCCTATCCCAAAAAATCGGTTCGGCTGGAAATTGCCGGCCTGACCAAATCGAACAACCTGGCGGGTTCACAGCTTACGCTGAGCTGGCGTAACCGCAATGCGTTGCGCCGGGCCGAGTTGCTGACCATCAACGGCACGGCCGGTTTTGAGGTGCAGATCGGGGGAGGAGTGCAGCCCGTTACCAACAACCGGCTTGGCCTCGAAGCTAATCTGACCTTCCCCCGGCTGGTGTTGCCGTTCCGGTTTCGTTACGACCGACGGCAGGTGCTGCCTAAAACAAATGTGCAGCTCGGTTACGAATTTATCTCCCGACGAACCCTGTATAACCTGAACTCGGTTAAAGCGTCGTTTGGCTATATCTGGCGTACAGACTTCCGGCTGGAGCATACCTTTCAGCCGTTTAATATCAACTACGTCAATACATTTGGTATTACTGACCGGTTTATCGACCTGCTGCTGGATGCCGACCCGGCTACGTTTCAGCAGTATTTCAATGTGCTGACGGCCCGGCAACTTATCTTAAGTACAATCTATTCCTTCAACTTCAACTCATCACCCCGCACCGCAGGTGCGTATACCTACCGGCTGAATGTCAATCTGGAGCCGGCCGGTAATCTGGCGGGCCTGCTAATCCAGAACCGAAATGAGGATGGAAACAAAACAATAGCTGGTGTGCCGTTTGCCCAATTCTTCCGGGCCGATATTGACAACCGCCACTACTTCCACCTGAATCCCGGCTTAACCTGGGCCAACCGGATTTTTGCGGGAATCGGTATTCCTTATGGTAATACGCCTTACGGCAATGCGCCCCAGCTGCCGTTTATCCGGCAGTATTTTGCCGGGGGGAGTACCAGTCTGCGGGCGTTTCGGCCCCGGGCGGTTGGTCCTGGTTCGTACTCCCGCACCGCCGGCGGCCAGCGGATACTGCTGTTGCAGGATGGTGGCGGTGATGTAAAGCTGGAGTTTGGCACCGAACTGCGACAGCGCCTGACGCAGTATTTGCAGGGGGCCTTGTTTCTGGATGTCGGTAATGTCTGGATGTACGCCGACGAAACAACCTACGGACCGGGCTCTAAATTTACCAAAGAGTTTTATAAGCAACTGGCAGTAGGTACCGGCGTTGGATTGCGCATCGACCTGTCGTTTTTTGTGCTGCGTTTCGACCTGGCTTTCCCCCTGCGCAAGCCCTGGCTCGCCGAAGACCAGCGCTGGGTGTTCGACGAAATTGCGCCCGGCAGCCGTGCCTGGCGCCGGGATAACCTGATCCTGAACGTAGCGGTGGGGTATCCGTTCTGAGGCATCCTCCCGAAAATAAACGCGGGGAGCCGGTTCTGGCAACCGGCTCCCCGCATTGGGTTTAAGCCCTACTCGACCTGCCCGCGAACTTCGCCACCCGGATACGCTTTGGTGTGAACGTTGAAATAGATTTCGCCATTTTGCAAGGCTGTACGCAGACTTTCGAGCGTCATACCGGCTAATGCGCCTTTCAGGCTGGCAGCAGTGAAAGTGCCCTCCGCTATGACCCCGTTTGACTTACCGGGAATGCCGGGCATCATAATCAGGTCTACGACAACACCCCCATTTTGCCCGGCCACTGCTTTGTGCAAATGCGCCATGGTAATGTCGGTCAGGTTGGAGACGATCAGCTTGAAGTAAACCTCGGTGCCGTCTTTGCTGAATCGTAATAGTCCCTGCCCCTGCGCTTTCGATTCTACCGGTGGGGTCCGAACCTCCTGGGCAGCGGTCAGGTGGGCCGTAAAATTGTCCTGAACCCCTTTCCGGGCGCTGGCTGCCGGGCTTCCTGAATCAGGAGTGGCACTTGGCTGCTGGCAGGAGGTAAATAGCGCCGTGCTTAGAGCAAAGCTTAGAAGAAGTACGCCGGCTTTCATACAGATTTGAATTTTAGGGTGAAGAAATAAGATGAAATAAGTCTCAAATAATAGTACGTATAAAAAGCCGGTTTGGATGCTTCACCTGAAAAATAGGTATAATCAGCAACTTATGGCTAGGGCGTGAGGTTGGACCGGTACAGCAGGTACATGGTGAAGAAATACGTGATGACCATTAGCAGCGAGCCATAGGCGAGCACAAATCGCTTCTTCTGCGGCCGGAAGATAAGGCCGGTAACGGCAATGGAGGCCATGATGATGGTGGCTAGGATGGAGACGATATGCACCGACGACGCTTCGGTAAAAATCGACCCTTTGGTGTAGGCAATATCGTCGATCGCCAGAATACCGATGTTGAACAGGTTACTGCCGAACAGGTTCCCCACGGCAATGTCGAACGCCCCGATCCGGATGGCTGAGATACTGACCACCATTTCGGGCAGGGAAGTGGTGGTTGCCAGAAATAAGGTGCCTACAAAGCCTTGTTGCAGGCCTGTAGTCTCGGCCAGGCGCTCGGCAAAGGAGGGGAGAAAAATGGCCGATACTACTACCAGCAAGGCAAAAAAGATGTAGCGCGTAATAGCCGTTTTCAGCGCAACCGGATGGCTCGTTATCTGCTCGGCTGCGGTCTGTTCGTGTTGAATATTGGCTTCGTGGCGTTGTACCATCCGAATGGCCATCACATAAATGGTCAGCGAGAGCAGACTGCCGATGCTGACCCAGCCCAGTGTAGGGATGTGCTCCTGATAGAGCAGCGAAAAACCCGTGGAGCCAACCAGGATAATACTCAGCGCAGCCGCCAGCGCGTGGTTGACGCTCACCTTGCTGACGGCCGGTATCTTATCCCGGATAAACAAATCCATCAGGGCCAGAATCAGCATGTTAAATACGCAACTGCCGTACACATCACCCAGCGCCAGGTCGGGTGCCCCTACGTAAATAACCGAACTCAGGCCGGTAATCAGCTCGGGCAGTGAGGTAACGGCGGCCATCAGAATAAGCCCAAACCAGGCTCCGCCCAGGCCCGTCTGTTCGGCAATGATGTCGCCGTAGTAAGAAAGCCGCGAACCGGCAAAAACGATGATTACGGAGCAGAATAAGAAACCGCCGATGACTTCCGTTAATTCAAGCATGGTGGTGGGGGTTAAGTCTGGCCGCTAAACTAAGCAAATCACATCTTTATGCGACCCTGATGCCGTTGTCTTTTTAGCCACCGATGGCCACTTTTGCAGCAATACCGGCGGGCAGCTTAACGCCGGGTGTTGTATCTTTGAGTATGAACCGAATAAAACAGACGGTCAGGCGGGCAATGGGTAGCGGCATTTGGCTGGCGCTGATCGTGGGCTTTCTGTTCCCGACAGGGCCGGCGGGTGCTCAGGTGACGGATATATCGTTTCTGCACTACACCACCGATCAGGGCCTGTCGAACGATGAGGTAAAATGTATCCTGAAAGACCGGCGGGGCTTTATGTGGTTCGGTACCGTCAACGGCCTGAACCGGTTCGACGGCCAGCGGTTTAAAGTCTACCGCCGGGCCGGTAAGCAGAAAGACTTACCGGGTAATTACATCATCGGGCTGACCCTGGACCCCGACGGCATAATCTGGGTGGCCACCAACCTGGGACTCTGTCGGCTGGACCCCGACCGCGAAGCGTTCCGGCAGATCGTGATCCCTCCGAACCGGGATCAGATCGGCGACAACGATGTGGTGTATCCCCTGATCCTCGACAAAGAAGGCTACGGCTGGTTTTCCGGCGTCGATCAGCTATACCGCATCGACCGGAAAACGCTGCAACTGACTGTGTACCCCCTGCCGCAGAACGCCCATTCGCAATCGGTACGGCTCTACATCGATCGCCGGAATACGTTCTGGGTGTTTACGGAGGGGGTTATTTACCGGTTCGATCCGGCCCGGCGGCAATACACCTACGTGCTGGGCCGAGACAGCCGGCACCCGCAATCAGATCTGCAGGCTATTAACCTGTTTGAAGACAGCCGGCAGCAGCTTTGGCTCTTCACCCTGGGCCGGGGTCTGCTGCGGTATGAGCCGGCGCACGACCGGTTTACCGATGTGCCCGACAAGCTGACCAATATCCATTCGCTCTGCGAAGACCGCACACCCGACGGTCGGCCGTTCTTCTGGGGTGGAGGGGGCGAAACGGGCTTGTTCAGCCTTGATCCGGTTACGCTGCAATATACCGTGGTCAGGCCGGAGCCCCGCGATCCGTTATCGCACAACGGCTCACCGGTAGCGGTATTTTACCGCGACGAGCAAACCGGGGTAATCTGGATGGGTACCGAGTGGGGCATTGAAAAACTTGACCCGTATGCCCTGAAAGTAAAGCGTAAGTGGTTGCCCATCCCGGCCCAGGGTGGCCGGACCGAACGGGTCCGCTTTGTGAGCCAGGACCGGCTGAACCCGGATCTGTACTGGATCGGGACCCGGCAGGAGGGGCTCTGGAAATGGAACCGCCGACTGGATACCTTCACCCGGATCATGGATAAACGGGGGCTGCTGAAGCAGGGGTTCTTTCGTATGGTACAGGATAAGCGGGGCATCATCTGGCTGTCGATGCCTTATAACCTGGTCCAATACGACCCCCAACACAATACCTGGCTGTACAAGGACGACTGGGCTCCAAAGGCAGAGCAGAAAAACCTGAACGACGTATTCGACCTGGCCATCGACCGCACCGGTCAGATCTGGTTTTCATCGGCTGGTCAGGTGTATTCGGTCAACCCGGCTACGGGACAACTGCGGCCCCGACCGCTTCCGGAATCAGTTAATAACGAAAACGCCCCCCGGATCTATGAGTTCTGCGACGACTCTCAGGGCCGTATGTGGGTCTATACCGTAGCCGGGCTGTTCCGCTATGAGGCACAACGTACCGAGGCCGTGCGGATACCGCTGCGTCTGGCCGATACCTCGCTCCGGTTCTCCGACCGGATCTTCATTACGTTTTCTGTCGATTCCAGAGACCGGCTCTGGATCGGCAACATTGGTTTTCTGGCGCAGGCGGACACCACGGGCCGGGTAACAAAGACCTACAATTCTGACAACGGCCTGATGGCCGATCATGTGCTGGCCATGAAAGAAGACAAAGCCGGACAACTCTGGCTGGCAACAGACACGTATCTGCACCGGCTGAATCCGGAAACCGGCGAATTTCAGTACTTCCAGAAAGACAACGGTCTGTTCTCCAACTTCATTATCAGCAACAGCGTCAACACCATGAGCCGGAACGCCCAGGGCGAACTGTTTATTGGCTTTATCAATGCCTTTAACTATTTTGACCCGCTGCGTCTGGCCCGTAATACGGTGCCTCCGCCTGTTGCCGTCACCTCGGTCCTGGTGAATAACCAGCCACGAACGCTGGATGATAGCCGGCTGATTGCACTGCATCCCGGTGATAACTCCCTGTCGGTAGAGTTTGCGGCCCTGAATTATAGCCAGCCCGAAAAAAATCAGTATGCCTATCAGTTGGTGGGTTTTGATAAAGGCTGGGTCAATACCAGCGCCCGCACGGCTACATACACAAACCTGGAACCGGGCAATTATACGCTTCGGATCAAAGCCGCCAACAACGATGGGGTCTGGAACCAGGAAGGCCTCGAACTGGGAGTGCGGGTGATACCTGCCTATTACCAGACGTGGTGGTTCCAGCTGCTGTGCGTGCTGGTGGTGACTGCCGCCGGATATGCCGTTTACCGCAACCGCGAAGCGCAGCGCCAAAAGCTGGAAGGTATCCGCAACCGCATCGCCACCGACCTGCACGATGATATGGGCTCTACGCTCAGCAGCATCCGGATTTTCAGCGATGTGGTGCAGCAGCAGATTCAGCCCGTCCGGCCCGAAGCCGTGCCCATTCTGCAGCGCATCAGCACCAGCGCCACCACGCTCTCCGAGTCGATGCAGGATATTATCTGGACCATTCAGACCAAATACGACAGCCTGGAAGATGTGGTCACCCGGATGCGGGAGTTCGGGCTGAAAATGGCCGAAGCCAGAGATATCCGGTTTATGATGGACGTATCCGACAAATTCCACTCGACCCGGCTGAACGTAGAGCAGCGTCGGAATCTGTACCTGATCTTCAAGGAGAGTCTGAACAATGCTGTCAAATATGCCGATTGCACCACCATTAACGTATTCCTGACTGTAGTGGGCAAGCACCTGAAACTGGTGATCGAAGACAACGGCCGGGGCTTCGACCCCAAAACGGTTCGCCAGGGCAACGGCCTGCAAAACCTCCAGAAACGCGCCAACGAAATCAAAGGGCAACTCACGCTTCAAGCGGCCCCCGGTGCGGGCACACGCATTGAATTGTTAACCCGAGTCTGATTACTCAAGACAATGATTAAAGTTGTTTACTACGAAGATAACCGAAACCTGCGCGAGGGCATCACTTTTCTGTTGCAGGCCACCCCGCAGCTTGAACTGGTAGGTGCTTTTGCCGATTGCCGCAACATTCAGGAAGAGATCCGGACGCTGCAACCCGATGTGGTGCTAATGGACATTGACCTGCCCGGTATGAGCGGTATCGAAGCCGTGCCGGTGGTAAAAGCCATTGCTCCGCAAACGCAGGTGATGATGCTGACGGTGTTTGACAATGAAGAAAAGATCTTTCAGGCCATCCGCAACGGAGCCAGCGGCTACCTGCTGAAACATACGCCCCCGTCGGAGATTGTCGAAGCTATTTTTGACGTGCATAAAGGCGGCTCGCCCATGACGGCCAACGTTGCCCGCAAAGTGCTCCAATTCTTTCAGCAGCAGCGCTCGGCCAAAACCGAAGACTACAACCTCTCCGCCCGGGAACTCGACATTATTAAGGGGCTGGTATCCGGCTACAGCTACAAGCTCATTGCCGACGAACTGCACATCAGCATCGACACCGTCCGGTCGCACATCCGGCATATCTACGACAAACTCCACGTCAACTCCAAAACCGAAGCCATCCTGAAAGCCATGAAAGAAGGGCTGGTTTAGCAGTAGGGGAAGAGGGCAGTAGACAGTAGGCAGAAGTGCTGCCGCAGTTTCTCTGTGGTACGCTCCGTAGGAGCCGACGGTTTATAGAAAACCTGTTCGTGGGCGTCCCCACTGTGCTGTAGGCACAAGCCATTCAAGGCTGGCCTCTACGAGGCAGTTATACATAACACAGAACCGCAGATACTTTAAACCGCTTGTCCTTACAGGACAGTAACTTCTCACAACCTGTCTGCTTCAATCTGCCCACTGCTTCCTGGGGTTTCCCCTAAACCCAACCGTATTTCCCCTAAAATTCATACTTTTCCTGCCTATCAATCGTTGAACAGGTGGCAAAAAGCGACTATTTTTATAATGGTTTTAACAAAAAGGCGGAACTTTACACGGTGAAATCAGGCTTTTAGTCTTGTAAGTTGACAGACTATACGTTTCCTGCCGTTTCCGACTAATTTGAAAAATACAACATACCCCATAATCCCTATCGTATTTTGGAAAGACGAGTAGCCCTCAAAAACATGGCGGTCGCCCTCGGCGGTCTGATGAGTCTGCCGGCCTGGGCCGACGGCTGGAATAAGGCCTCGGTAGCATCGCTTCCCCCTTTTCTTACACCGGCTCAGGACGCCCTCCTGGCCGACATTGTCGAGACGATCATTCCCGCCACCGATACACCGGGTGCTAAAGCGCTCGGCGTTCACTCCTTTATTCAGAAAATGGTGGCCGACTGCTACGAGAAATCCGTGCAGGATAACGTCACAAAAGGCCTGGCCACCGTAGAGAGCCTGGCGAAACAAACCGCGGGAAAACCATTTGGCTCGTTGGACGAAACTCAGCGAATTGCCTTGTTGAAGCAACTGGAGCAGGCTATCGATGCCGACCAGAAAAGCTTTTACCGCCTGGTTAAAAGCTTGACCATTCAAGGCTACATGACCTCAGAATATGTCATGACCAACATCACCAAATACGAAATGGTACCCGGCCGCTACCACGGCTGCGTGCCGGTGGCTGCTAAGGCGTTAACGGATAAAAAATAGTCTGAAGTTTGTAGTCTGAATGGGGCCGCTCGGCGGTCTGAAGTTAAACGTGCGCCAGCTCAACTACAGACTACCGGCCGGCCCCGTTCAGACTTCAAACTTCAAACCCTTCAAAAGAATGGCCAATCTTAATATAGATTCAATCAAAGCAAATACGTTCGATGCCATCGTGATCGGCTCGGGCATCAGTGGCGGCTGGGCTGCCAAAGAACTAACCGGAAAGGGCCTGCAAACGCTGGTGCTGGAGCGGGGCCGCGACGTAAAACACGTGGTCGACTACCCCACCACCATGATGAACCCCTGGGAGTTTGAGCACCGTAACCGGCTACCGCTGGCTGTTAAGGAAGCCAACCCCATCATCAGCAAGTGCTACGCTTTTTACGAAGGCACTACCCAGTTCTTTGTCAAAGATGCCGAGCACCCCTACGTGCAGGAGAAGCCATTCGACTGGATTCGGGGCTACCAGGTGGGTGGTAAGTCGCTGCTGTGGGCGCGGCAGACGCAGCGCTGGAGCAACTTCGACTTTGAGGGACCCGCCCGCGATGGCTATGCCGTCGATTGGCCCATCCGCTACGCAGACCTGGCGCCCTGGTACAGCTATGTGGAGAAATTTGCGGGTATCTCCGGCAACAAAGACGGGCTGGATACGCTGCCCGACGGCGAGTTTCTGCCCCCGCACGAGTGGAACTGCGTCGAGAGCCATTTTCAGAAGCAGATTTCGGCCAAATACAAGGACCGCCACGTGATTATGGGCCGGGCCGCGCACATCACCAAGCCGCAGCCAATTCATTTGCAGCAGGGCCGGGCGCAGTGCCAGCACCGCACCATCTGCGAGCGGGGCTGTCCGTTCGGTGGCTATTTCAGCAGTAATGCGTCTACGCTGCCCTGGGCGGCTAAGACAGGTAAAATGACCCTGCGGCCGAACTCGGTGGTGCATTCGATCATCTACGACGAGAAAAAAGGAAAAGCGACCGGCGTTCGCGTGATCGATGCCGAAAGCAAGCAGATGATGGAGTTCTACGCCCGCATCATCTTCGTGAACGCGGCCGCGCTGAACACCAACCTGATCCTGCTGAACTCGACCTCCAGCCGATTCCCCAACGGCTTAGGCAACGACAACGGCCTGCTGGGTAAGTACGTGGCCTTCCATAACTACCGGGCGGGTATCTCCGGCGAGTACGATGGTTTTCTGGATTCGACCACGGAAGGTCGCCGGCCCAACAGCCCGTATATTCCCCGGTTCCGCAACGTGTACAAGCAGGAGACCGACTTCCTGCGCGGTTACGCAGCCGGTTTCTCGGCAGGCCGGGCTTCCCGCACCAATCAGGAAGGGCTTGGTGCCAGTCTGAAAGAGAATCTGCATAAGCCCTCGCTGGGTGGCTGGTACGTAGGCTCGCACATGATGGGCGAGACCATTCCGAAAGAAAGCAATTTCGTAGCGCTGGATCAGTCGTTGAAAGATCCCTTCGGCATTCCGCAGTTGCGCATTTCGGTGGCCTACGACGACAACGACGATAAAATGGTGAAGGATTACCTGGAGCAGATGACCGAGATGTTTACGGCTGCCGGCTTCACCAATATCCGCACCCGCGACGATAAGCGCAACCCCGGCCTCGATATTCACGAGATGGGTGGCGTCCGAATGGGCAAAGACCCGAAAACGTCGCTGCTCAACAAGTGGAATCAGATGCATGCGGTGAAAAACGTCTTTGTCACTGACGGAGCCAGCATGACCTCCACCTCTACGCAAAATCCGTCGCTGACCTATATGGCCATGACCGCCCGGTCGGTCGACTATGCCGTGAAGGAGATGAAGAAGCAGAATTTATAATTTTTTATGGCAGCAAACAGGAGCCTGGCCCGTTGTCAGGCTCTTGTTTTTTATGCCTGTTTCCTACAGACCGGAAAAGGCGTGGTGTGAGGATCTGTTCTACTTCACAAGTAACGCTACCCGCCGGTAACTCGTAAGCGCTGGTGAGCCGTTATCGGTGGCTATTTCAACCAGCCAGTACATGCCGGGCTGCTGAGGAGCGCGAACGGATAAGATCGGCCCGGTTTCGGCTGGGAATTGTACGTTCGGGTCTGGTGGATAGACTTCCCACCGGAGGGCAACGGAATGCCTGTCAGGGTCTCGCCAGCGGCTGGGCTTTATCTCTAACAACTGTCCCGGCCGGGCCTGAATCTGCCGGATGGCGGGCTGAGCGGAGACGGGCCGGTGATTGGCTGATTCGGGAGGTAAGATGCACCAGTCCAGCCGGGCCTGGAAATCGGCCTGAAAAGCCGGGCGCCAGCGGTAGACGCTGCTCATGCGCGGGTCAGGGTCATCGGGGTTTGTAGGCAGGTCTATGGCATCTACGTAGCGGTTGGGCACTGAGTCGGGAATGCTGCGGCCGCCCCAGCCGCCGAGTTCAGGCCGGTCGGGATTGTCGAGCCCGTTATTGGTTAGCATAGCCAGCATGGAGGGCGTATCGCCTTCTTTGGTGCCGGTGAAACCACCTAATCGCCTTGACCAGATATCCCCGCCTTTGTAATCCGGATAGCTGTCGCCCAGCACCCCATGCCCGTGAATGTGCCGGCGCACCCAGGCTGAGCGTACCAGCGACGTATCACCACCCCGGTACATGCCCCGTATGCCGGCCGTGCGGGTGACATACCACACATCCGGAAAGTTTGCCTTGATCCAGGTAGCGGTCTGGTCCTGGTCATAAATAGCATGGATGCGGAGCCGCCGGCAGAAGGTCGTTACCTGCTCCGGCGTCCGATCCCGGCGCACCCGCCAGAGTGCCTGCGCCAGGTCGGCCGTGCCACCCCACACCAGCACGTACAGCGGACGGTTATCGGCTTCGTCGGTCCGGCGGATAATCCAGGCCGAAGCTTCGGTATCTTTCTCTTCACCAACTGAGGCCTCCACAGGCAGATTTGGTGCCGCAATAGGCTGGCCGCTTTTGACAAGGGCGTGAAGTTGCTCCGCAGCCGGATAGCCTGAATCGTGTTTCCTGAGCGCGGGCAGGACCTGGCTGTACGTATCAATCAACGCATGGATCAGTTCGGGACGGATTTGCTGGCCATGTCCCAGATTGGAGGAGGCAACGAAACCCTCCAGATCGAGATCATTGCTGTATAACAGCAGCCGGATCATAGACTGGGCATCGTCCGGCTCCCGTTCGCCGGTGCGAATACTGGTCATGTCGGTCAGCACCAGCACACGGGGTTTCGATCCTGGCTGGCCTGTGTACCGGCTGGTACGGCAGGCGGTACACAGGCCGAGCAGCAGCAGTACGGAAATGAGTTGTGCGCAAAATACAGGCATGACCAAATCTAAGACCATTCGGCCAATTCCCAAACTTTCCACTGACGCCTTACGTTGTTTGGGCAGAAAGTACATCAGTATGGAAACCGAACCAATTGTAAACCGCGTTGCCAAAAGCGGTCTTGTTACCCTCGATCTGGAAGAGTACTACCACCCCGGCGAGCGGGTTGTCTACGACCTGAAAGACAACCTCTACATGGGCCTGATTTTGAAGGAAAAAGATCTCCGGGAGTTCCTGAAAACCCATGACTGGAGCCAGTATGCCGGCAAAAACGTAGCCATCACCTGCACAGAAGATGCTATTATTCCGACCTGGGCGTATATGCTTCTGACGCTTCAACTTCAGCCCTACGCGAATATGGTGGTGTTCGGCGACCTGAACGCCCTGGAGGAAAAGCTGTATTTTGACGCCATTGCCCGGATCAACCCTGAAGATTACCGTGACGGCCGTGTGGTGATAAAAGGATGCAGCAAAGTACCCGTGCCGACGGCCGCTTATGTAGAGATTACCCGTATTCTGAAACCCGTTGTGCAAACGCTGATGTTTGGTGAGCCGTGCAGTACCGTACCGCTGTATAAGCGGGCCAAAGCATAAGCTTACCGGTTATACACAAATTCTTCCCGGCTGCCGTCCTGATACGTTACGTTGCCAGGGTAGCCATCTGCCCGATAGGTGTAGGTCCAGCGCTCCTCTGTGGTCCGTGGTACACCGGGTACATCAAACTCTCTGACGTATCTTTTTCGGGTAATGTTGTTGAGGTTTCGGTCCATGATGATGTAGTTCCGGCCCGTGGTAGCGAATGGGTTTGGTTTGTTGTCGTACTCATACGTCGTTGTGCTGATGAGTTTGATAGCGCCTTCCTGGGTAGAATAGTATCTTTCCGTTGTTACATTTCCGCGGGCATCGTAAGCATAGGTGTTATACGACCAAAGTCCGTCATCCAGCCCGTACACGTTGGAACGCACGATGCTCCCGCCCGAGTCGTATTGGTGAGTGTTGTAGCTGCGGTAGTCGGGTTTGCCGTCCTGTACCAGGTAATTTTTTGTGAAAAGAATCAAGCCGTCAGAACCGTATTCCGTGTCAGTGTAGGACATCAGCCTGAGGGGTAAGCCTGTTTGGATAGAACTGGACCAGGGCGGGTTGGTGTAATACTGCTCTGTGCGGAGCACCCGGTCGTTTATCCACTTAAATAAGGTTTGGCTACCTGTCTGGTCAGGTCCGCTTTTGATAGCCAGTAACCGGCCAAAAGCATTATAGCTGTATGCCGTCACCGACACGCCGGCGTTTGTCCGGTAACGGGACTCTACCAGTCGGAAACCGGCCGGATTGGCCGACGGCGAACTATCCTGCTTCGAGGCCGTTGTGAGTGAATCTGACCCATCCAGGGGCGTGATGGGCTGGGTAGCTTTGGGTCGGCAGGTCGCGAAAGCCCCCAGTACTACCACAAAAAGTACATATTTTATCATAACAGTATCTGCTTCAGTGCTCTATAGACCCCAAACACGGCAAAACAGTTGGCATGTGTGCTGGATTTTTTCATACCAGCCGGAAACTCATCCGGTGGTAGCGGCAGGGGCCGTGCGCCCGAATGGCCGCTTTATGCAGGGGCGTAGGGTACCCAACATTCTGCGCCCAGCCGTAGTGCGGAAAGTCCAGTGCCAGTTTCTCCATCAGGTCGTCCCGGTATGTCTTCGCCAGCACCGAAGCCGCAGCAATCGACAGGAATTTGGCGTCGCCTTTAACGATGCAGGTATGCGGGATAAGCGGATAGTTGACAAACCGGTTCCCGTCTACCAGCAGATGCTCCGGCAGCACCGTAAGCTGGTCGACCGCCCGGTGCATAGCCAGAAAGCTGGCCTTCAGGATATTGATGCGGTCGATCTCTTCGTTAGAGACTTCTGCTACGGCCCAGGCCAGCGCATCGCGTTCAATATCGGTCCGTAACGTTTCCCGCTGCGTTCGGCTCAGCTGCTTGGAGTCGTTCAGCACGGGGTGGCTGTAGTCCGGCGGCAGAATGACGGCCGCAGCCACCACCGGCCCCGCCAGGCACCCCCTGCCCACCTCATCGAGCCCAGCCTCCCGGACGTTTGCGTTGTAATAGGACCGTAACATAGTTAATGATGAATGATGAATGATAAATGCGTCAGCCCCATTCATCATTCATCGTTAAACTCAGTCTTCCAGGATATTCCCGAAAATAGTATTCTTCAGCAGCAGGGCTAAGAGGAGGAATGCCAGCGCCCAGTAGAGGTAGACGCGGTAGTAATCCTGTACGTCCTGATAAACCTGCGTCCGGACGGGGGCTTTCTCCAGGCGGTTGATCTCGGCAAAAATGCGCTGGAGTTTGCCAACATCGCCGGCGCGGTAAAAGCTGCCTTCGCTGATAGAGGCTATCGTTTTCAGAATGCCTTCATCTGTTGTTTGTGTGGCAGAAGCGGCCCCTTTGGGCGGCCGGCCGATCACGATGGTGTATACCTTGATGTCAAATGCTTTGGCGAGCCGGGCAGCTGTAATGGGGTCCAGGCTACCGGCGGTATTGTCGCCGTCGCTGAGCAAAATGACTACTTTGCTTTTGGCGTGTGATTCGCGCATCCGGTTGATGCAGCGGGCCAGGGCATCGCCGATGGCCGTGCCGGAGGTCCGGATGATGTGGTGGTTCACCTGATTCAGGTATTGCTTTACCAGGGCGTTGTCGGTGGTTAAGGGGCATAGGGAGAACGCTTCGCCGGCGAAGATAACCAGCCCGATGCGGTCGTTTTGCCGGTCGGCGATGAACGTCTGCGCTACCCGCTTGGCGGCCGTCAGCCGGTCGGGCTTCAGGTCTTTTTCAGTCATGGAGGACGATACGTCCATTGCCAGCATAATATCGATACCCTCCGACTGATTTTCTTTTTGCTCCCGGATAATCTGCGGCCGCGCCAGGGCCACCAGAATCAGCGCTACCGCCATAAACGCACTCAGCGGCAGCAGATACCGCAACCGGTTCAGGACTGAATCCAGCAGGTCGCGACGCGGAGAGGTCCGGGGCGAAAAGGAGAGGCTCAGCCGCTGCCCGGCTCCCCGGTGCAGCAGATACCGCAGCCCAAACAGCAGCAGCACGGCCGGAATAGCGTACAGCGCCAGCGGATGGTCGAAGTGAAATTGCTGCCATTGACCGGGTGTAAACCAGCGTAACGAAAACCAGGGTGCCATATGCTATACCGGTTGGGTAGTGGTGGCCTCCGGCTCTGCTACCGCTACCGGTGAAGCCTGGGATATTGGTACCAGGGGGGCCGCCGGCGGTACCGTTGGTCTTATGGTTTCCCGGCGCCGGTAATAAGCCTGGGTAGCTACTTCGCGCAGCACCCGCAGAGCCGCCTGTGACTGGGGCGAAAAGGTGCCGCCGTACACCATCCGGTCAACTTCCTTCAGGGCGTCGGCCAGTCGGTCGTCGGCCATCTGTTCAACAATTTCCCGCGTGGTGAGGGAGGTAAACGGCTGATTCCGGAGCTTTTGCAGGTAAATTTTCCAGGATACCACCATCCGGTTGGCCGTGTCGGCGGCCGTATCCGGGTCCATGCCCCGAATGAGCCGGTTGTAATTGCGCAGGAAACGCATATGCCGCTGGTACAGCAGGTATAAGGCCCACTGGCGTTCGATAGCTTTCCCAAAAATCGAGTACACGATGCCGGCCGTCAGCGCGGCAACGAGCAGGGCCATCAGCAGGTACGGATAGTTGAACTGCTGCTTAACGGGGGCCAGCGCGGTTATGGTAGCCAGTTGAAGCGTATCCAGGCGGCTGGTCTGCAGGGCCGAACGCAGAAAAACGGTATCTGTGGAGGCCCAGAGTGCCGTGCAGTCGGTAGGGTTGACCAGGTAGACCGGCATTCGCAACAGATAAGCCGATGCCGTTCCGAAGGATACCAGGGTGTACACCGCGCTGTCGAGGCTACCGGTGGTATCGGTTCGGGTTGGGTACACGGCTAAACCCCGGACGATAAAAGGGGCGAACTGCCGGGCTGTATCCGGAAAAATAACCTCCTGATGGGCCGGATGCCGGACACTCAGCGAGTACCGGAACGGACGCCCCACTTCAAAGGAATCGGTCAGAAAATGGCCGTCTGGGCGGGGAGTGGCAATGACCATACTGCTGCCGGGCAGTTGCTGCGCGTAGAGCGACAGGGTCAGTAACCAGCCAAAAAGGGTAATTAATACAAGTTTACGGTCCACAGGCTAAAAATAGCAAAATTTGGCTTGCCAAGCCATTCTACCGGGTAACTATATATATTTCCGGATTCGGAACAGCTCCACCAGTTGGGGCACAAAGTCCTGCTGCGCATCCAGCGCCAGGTAATTGGCCTTATACTGCTTGCAGAGCCGATCCAGCCGGGCGCGGTTTTGCTCAAACGAGGTACGCAGGTTTTGCCGCAGGCTGCGCGAGGAGGTATTGACCCAGACCGTCCGCCGGCTTTCGGCATCGTATACCGGAATAATGCCCAGCGCGGGCAGGTCAACTTCCCGCTTGTCGTACATGTGTATCACCACCAGATCGTGCTTGCGGGCCAGGGCTTTCAGGCTGTGCTCATACTGCTGATCGATGAAATCGGAGAGGAGAATGACCACACTTCGGCGCTTCAGCACGTTGAGTGTGAACAGCAGCGCATCGTTCAGGTTGGTTTTGACCGATTCAGGTTTAAGCTTGAACAGGGTCATAATAAGCTGGTAGCCCTGCTTCAGCGTATTCGATGGCTTAATATATTTCTCCTTCTGGTCCGAAAAGCAGTACATGCCCACATGGCTGGCTTCGCGGATGGCCGACATCGCCAATACGCCACAAACCTCCCGCGTGGTATCCAGTTTCGACCGCTGCTGGCTGCCTACTTCCTGCGACGCACTTACATCGACCACAAAAAAAACGGTCTGGTCTTTTTCTTCCCGGAATACTTTGACAAAGGTGCCGTGACCCTTGGACGACACGTTCCAGTCGATGGCCCGCACATCATCGCCGTACTGATACGACCGCAAATCGCTAAACTCCAGACCCGTTCCTTTGAATACCGAGCGGAAGCTACCCCGCATTTGCGAGTTAACGGCTTTTCGGATACGGATTTCGAAATTGCGGAGCCGGGCTAAAAATTCATCCATGCTGCGGAAGAAATACCGAACTTTGTCGGACTACTGTCAGACAAAAATAACGACGAAAAGACCGGGAGTGGCATGAACCTGATAAAACTTATAAAAAGCCGGGTGTGGATCGGCCTTTTACTGCTGGTCCTGAACTGCCGGCCGCTAACTGATAAACCACCGGCCAACCTGATACCGAAGGAAACGATGGTGGAGATTCTGACCGATATTCACCTGGCCGAAGCCAGGGTCAGCAAACTGGCGCTTGGCTCGTCAGACTCATCGGCGATTGTATACAGGCGGCTGGAGCGCGACATCTTTAAGAAGCACAAGGTTGATACAGCTGCGTACAACCAGAGTTATACCTACTACTCGGCGCAGCCAAAGCTGATGGAGGAAATTTATAAGCAGGTGGTCGAAAATCTGCAGGAGACAAAGCCGGATAGTACAGCCAAGGCGATGTGAGGTTAAAAGATGTTAAATGATGTAAAAAGTATGGGGTAAAACGTGCTATTTTGTGGTTAGAGGGTACTATTCCAGGACAAAGACTGTTTTGTTTATAGCAACACCAATAACGCGCTACCGTCATTGTGAAAGAGAGTTTAATTGTCATACCGACATTCAATGAGATCGAGAACATTGAAGCCATCATCCGGAAGGTGTTTAGTCTGCCGACGCATTTCGATGTGCTGATTGTTGACGACGGGTCGCCCGACGGTACGGCACGGTGCGTGCGTATGCTCCAGGATGAGTTTGTGGGCCATCTGCACCTGCTGGAGCGCCGGGGCAAACTGGGGCTCGGTACCGCCTACATCGACGGATTCAAATGGGCGCTGGCGCGGGGCTACCGCTATCTCTTCGAGATGGATGCCGATTTCTCGCACAACCCCGATGACCTGGTGCGGCTGTACCACGCCTGCGCCCGGGAGGGTGCCGATGTGGCGGTTGGGTCACGATACATCAAAGGCGTCAATGTGGTAAACTGGCCGATGGGCCGCGTGCTGATGTCGTACTTTGCCGGGGTATATGTGCGGTTTATCACCGGTATGCCTATTATGGACCCAACTGCCGGTTTTATCTGCTACCGCAGCGAGGTCCTGGAAACGATATTGCAGAACCCGATTCGCTTTGTCGGCTATGCCTTCCAGATCGAAATGAAATTCTCCTGCTGGAAATACGGCTTCACCCTCACCGAAGTACCAATCATCTTTACCGACCGCACAAAAGGCGTTTCTAAAATGTCGACCCGGATTTTCAAGGAAGCCGTTTTCGGGGTCATTCAGATGAAAATTCAAAGCTTCTTCCGCCATTATATCCCGCCCAAACGAACTGCCGATGTTATTGCTCCGGTAGAAACGGTGTGACAGCGTCTGTTTATTTCTACTAATTATAAATTGCGCTCTTTCAGTCACTTAGAGAACTATTCCGGCCCGGATGTTTGTAAATTTGAGTAACGAACCAAACGAATGCCGGTTGTGAAACGCCTGTTGGCCTTTGTGCTGAGCCTGTTGCTGCTGACGAGCAGTATGGTGCCGCGCATGGGCGCGGATCAGTCGGTTCGGTTATCGGCGTTGCTGACCCATTATCAGGAGCATAAGCAGGAATTGGGGCAGGAGCTGAGTTTCCTGGATTTCCTGATTATGCATTATGCCTCCGACTCCCATCACCACAAATCGCCCCATCATAACCATAGTCGGCTGCCCTCGTTCGATAGCGGTGCCGGCGGGTTTGTATTTGCGCCGGTATTCTCCTGGTCGCATGAATTAATAGCTATCTTTATCCAATCTACGCCGTACTTCGGCGTACCCTCCTGGAACGCCCGGCAGGTGTCCTTCTGCCTGTTGCAACCTCCCCGTTGCTGAGCCGATTACGCTTTTTTTCTTACTTTTTAACGGAGGAGGGCCTGTTTTTGCCTTTCCGTAAACTCATTCTATCCGTCATGTTCGACGCTATTATCCGATTTAGTATTCAGAACAAACTGGTGATCGGGGCCTTTGTGGTGGCGCTGATTGCCTGGGGAGGGTACTCGGCCTGGAATCTGCCGGTCGATGCCGTGCCCGATATTACCAACAACCAGGTGGTGGTGATTACCCAAACCCCCGCCCTGGCCGCTCAGGAAACGGAGCGGTTTATTACGACCCCGCTCGAACTGGCAATGGCTAACCTCCAGAACGTAGAGGAAATCCGGTCGGTGTCGCGGCTGGGACTATCGGTATTGACCCTCGTATTTTCGGAAGAAACCGATATGCTCAAGGCTCGCCAACTGGTTTCCGAGCAGTTACGTACCGCTGAGCAGGATATTCCGGCGGCTTACGGCCGGCCTTTTCTGGCTCCCATTACCACAGGCTTGGGTGAGATCTACCAATACACGCTTGTTCCAGGTCCGGGCTATGAAGGCCGCTACAGCCTTACCGACCTCCGGAGTTTTCAGGACTGGATTGTGAAGCGGCAGCTGGCGGGTATACCCGGCGTTATCGAAATCAGCAGTTTTGGCGGCTACGTGAAGCAGTACGAAGTAGCCGCCGACCCCGAACGGCTGCGGGCGGCCGGGGTGACGCTCACCGACCTGGCCGACGCCATGAACCGCAACAACGCCAATACCGGCGGCAGCTATATCGAAAAGAACAGCCAGGCGTACTTTATCCGGGGAGAAGGTACGGTCGGCGATTTAGGAGATATTGAAAATACCATTGTCCGTACGGCTAATGGCCTGCCGCTCCGCGTCGGCAACGTGGCTACCGTGCGGTACGGTCATGCGGTGCGGTTTGGGGCCCTGACCCGCAACGGCGAGCGTGAAGCCGTCGGGGGGATTGTGCTGATGCTGAAGGGAGCGGATTCGGAAACGACCATCGAAGGTGTAAAACAGCGCATCAGCCGCATTCAGCAGTCGTTGCCGGAAGGGGTGAAAATTGTGCCGTTCATCGACCGCACTAAACTCATCGACAAGACCATCAGTACCGTGGTCCGGAACCTGGTAGAAGGCGGTCTGATTGTGATTGCCGTGCTGTTGCTGCTGATGGGTAGCTGGCAGGCCGGTTTGATTGTGGCCTCGGTAATTCCGCTGGCGATGCTTTTTACCCTGGGTATGATGAAGACGCTGGGTATCTCGGCCAACCTGATGAGCCTCGGAGCCATCGACTTCGGACTGATTGTCGACGGCTCCATTATTGTGGTAGAGGCCGTGCTGCACCATTTTCATGGCGACCGGCGGTTCCGGGGGGCTACCCTTACGCAGGAGGAGATGAATGGGGCCGTGTTCGATTCGGCGGTGGCCATTCGGCGGTCGGCGGCTTTTGGCGAAATCATTATCCTGACCGTTTACCTGCCTGTGCTGGCCTTGACCGGCATTGAAGGCAAGATGTTCCGGCCGATGGCCATGACGGTGAGCTTCGCCATTCTGGCGGCCCTCGTCCTGTCGCTTACTTACGTACCCATGATGGCCTCGCTGGTGTTGCCCAAGACCATTGACCCCAAACAGACCCTGGCCGACCGGCTGATGGGCGGACTATATAAACGTTACGAGCCGCTGGTACGCCGGGCGCTGCATTGGCCTAAAACAACCATTGGCACCGCTGTGCTGCTGTTTGTGGTGAGTCTGTGGCTCTTTAGCCGCCTGGGTGGTGAGTTCATTCCCACGCTGGACGAAGGCGATATGGCCATTGATTTCCGGACCCCTTCGGGTACATCGCTGACCGCCACCATTGATGCCACGCTGAAAGCAGAACGGGCGCTGATGACGCATTTTCCGGAGGTTAAACAGATTGTCGGGCGCGTCGGCGCGTCGGAAATCCCCACGGACCCGATGCCGGTGGAGATGGCCGATCTGATGATTACCATGAAAGACCGCTCGGAGTGGACCAGCGCGGCAAACCGGGAGGAGATGGCCGATAAAATGGCCCAGGTGCTGGCGGCCGAAGTACCCGGAACGTCGTCGGAGTTTACCCAGCCCATTCAGATGCGTTTCAACGAAATGATTACAGGTGTGAAGTCGGATGTGGTCGTGAAGATTTTCGGTGATGATCTGCAAACGCTCTTCGACCGTGCCAACGACTGCGCCCGCATCATCGAAAAAGTACCGGGTGTAGCGGGCGTTAAGGTGGAGCAGACGGTAGGGCTGCCGCAGATAAACGTAACCTACAACCGCGCTAAACTGGCGCAGTATAGCATCGCTATCGCCGATGTGAACCGGCTGATCCGCTCGGCATTTGCCGGGGAGGCTACCGGCACCGTTTTCGAAGGCGAACGGCGCTACAACCTGGTGGTGCGGCTGGACAGCGCCCACCGGGGAGATATTACCGATCTGCGTGATTTGTATGTAGGCCTGCCCGAAGGCGGCAGCGTACCCCTGGCCGAACTGGCGGGGGTTGTTTACCAGCAGGCCCCGGCGCAGATTTCGCACGACGGCACCAAGCGCCGGATTACCATCGGTATCAGCATCCGGGGCCGCGATGTGGAGAGTGTCGTCAACGACATCAAACAGCGCATGGAGTCGAGGGTAGCCCTGCCGGCCGGTTACTACTTCACCTACGGTGGCGCGTTTGAGAATCTACAGCAGGCCAAAGACCGGCTCAGTCTGGCCGTACCTATTGCCCTGTTCCTGATTTTCCTGCTGCTGTACGCCACCTTCCACTCGCTGAGGTACGCGCTGCTGATTTTTAGCTCGATTCCGCTGGCGGCCGTGGGTGGAGTACTGGCCCTCTGGCTGCGCGATATGCCGTTCAGTATTTCGGCCGGTGTGGGTTTCATCGCCCTGTTCGGGGTTGCGGTGATGAACGGTATTGTACTCATTGGGTATCTGAATCAACTGGAAAAGGAAGGAGCGCTGGCCCTGCGCGAGCGGATTCTGCACGGCTTGCAGGTTCGTTTCCGGCCGGTTATCATGACCGCTGCGGTGGCTTCGCTGGGTTTTCTGCCGATGGCGCTGTCTACCTCCGCCGGGGCCGAAGTGCAGAAGCCGCTGGCGACGGTAGTAATTGGTGGCTTGATTACTGCTACCTTGCTGACGCTGGTTGTGTTGCCGGTACTGTATAGCGTGGTGGTGGGTAAACCTAAATCCATTCCTGCTCCGGCAAAGGTACTGGGCTTGCTGATCGGTATGCTGCTGATCGGGGCCGGACAACCGGCGCGGGCGCAGGGGCCGGTACTCACACTCCGGCAGGCTATTGATATGGCGTCGCGGCAGAGTTTGCTGCTGCGGGGGAGCAGCCTGGAGGTAGAAAGCCGGCGGGCGCTGGTAGGTACGGCGTTCGACCCGCCAAAGACACTGGTTGAGCTTCAGATTGGTCAGACGCAGGCCCAACCGACGGATTATATCCTGACGACCCAGCAAACGCTGAGTTTACCGGGCCTGTACCGGGCACAGCGGCAGGTGCTGGAAAGTCAGACGGCTGCTGCCGAACGCCGGCTGGCGCTGAACCGGAACGACCTGACCGCTCAGGTAAAGCAGACGTACTACCAACTGCTGTACGACTACCAGGCTTTTCAACTGCTGCAACGGCAGGATAGCCTGTACAAAGTGGCCGCCCGGGCGGCTGCGGTGCGTTACCAGACCGGCGAGACCAACCGCCTGGAGGCCGTGGGTGCCGAAACGCGGGCGCAGGCCATTCAGCTTCGGCTGCTATCGGTCCGCGCCGACATACAAACCCACACCCGTGCCCTGCAGTTGCTGTTGAATACCCCCGACCGTATCAGGATCGACACTACGCAGGCCCTCCGGCGCGACTGGCCGCTGGCCGATACCAGCCTGACCGGCAACCCCTTGCTGGCCTTGCTTCAGCAGGAGCGCACCGTTAGCCGGCAGCAAACGCATCTGGAGCGGCAGCGGCTGAAGCCTGATCTGCTGTTCGGCTACCAGAATCAGTCCATCATCCGGGAGCTGGGCTTTCAGGTTCTACAGGCCGGTTTGGTGATACCCGTATTTGCCAGGGCGCAGAAATCCCGCATCCAGGCCGCCCGTATCAACGAGCAACTGACCGATACCCAACTGATGTACACAGAACGGCAGCTTTCGGGGCAGTTGGCTATTTTGCAGCAGAACGCGCAGACCCTGCTGGCGTCGTTGCAGTACTTCAGCCAGTTTGCCTTACCGCAGGCCCGGCTCGTGCGCGAAACCGCTATCAAAAGTTACCGCAGCGGAGAGGTGGACTATACTGAGTTTTTCCAGAATGTGCAGCAGGCCTGGCAGATTGAAGAGCAGTACCTGGCGACCATTTTTACCTACACCTCGCTGGTGATTCAGGCCGAAAGCCTGCTGGCCCTGCCGTAAACCAACCAATGATCTCAATCGAACACCTCACTATGAAGTACCTCTTGATTGTAGCGGCCGCCCTGACGCTGGCAGCGTGTTCGGGCAAAACAACCGAAGAACCTGATGCTGACCCACTCGCGGCCCAGGCTGCCCCCACCGCCGACCAGATCACCGTAACCGCCGAACAGCGCACGGCAATTGGCATCCAGACCGGCCCGGCCCAGATCAGCACCGTTAACGACGAAATTAAAGCCAATGGCGTAGTTGATGTGCCCCCGCAGTATATGGCCTCGGTCAGCGTACCCATTGCGGGTATCGTGAAAACCGTGCCGGTACTGGCCGGGCAACAAGTGCCCAAAGGTGGCACGCTGGCCACGCTTCAGAGTCTGGACTACATTCAGATGCAGCAGGATTACCTACAGGCGGTGAGCCAGCTTACGTTTCAGCAGCAGGAGCTGGAACGGCAGCGTACGCTCAATGCCGAAGACGTGGGCGCTAGGAAGCGCTTACAACAGGCCGAAGCTGAGTTCGGCAGCACGCGGGCGCTGGTACGTTCGCTCGACCTGAAACTCCGTACGCTGGGTACCGCCATGACCGCTCTGCAACAGGGGCAGCTATCGCCGGTGATTCGCATTACCTCGCCCGTCAGTGGCTACGTTACCACCACCAATGTGCATATCGGGCAGCAGGTTTCGCCGACGGATATTTTGTTTGATGTCATAAACCGCGATCATATGCATTTGGAGCTAAAGGTCTACGAAAACGACGCGTTTAAAGTCCGCAAGGGGCAGACTATTCTGCTCAACGATGCCAAACTGGGTGCCGAGACGGTGCGGGGTACGGTTTTCCTGGTCGGCAAGGCGTTTCAGGGCGAGGCCCATACCATCACCATTCACGGCCATGTCTCCGACGAACGGCAGGAGCAGCGTCTGATTCCGGGTATGTACCTGAACGCCCGTATCCTGACCGGCAGTCGCCAGGCCACCACCCTACCCGAAGAAGCCGTAGTTCGCAAAGGACAGGAGGGTGTTATTTACGTGGAAGTCAGTCCGAATACCTTCAAGCGCATCCCGGTACGCATCGGCTCCGCCGAGCAGGGCCGGGTGGAGATTACCCCCCTCCGCCCGGCCGATTTATCGAAAACGGTTTTAAAAGGAGCCTACCCGCTGGAAGCCGAACTGACCAAGGGCGAAGGGGAGGAGGAGTAACTATCGATGGTGTGTCTGCTTCGCTCGTCCGCGATTGTATCGCGGACGAGCAATGAGAGCTAACGCTCGTTGGTACGTACCGGCTTTAGCTGTCCCGCCAGCACGGCAATGCCTTCTTCAAAACTATGCGGAGCATAGCCGAGTACCGATACGGCTTTATCCAGAACGAAGCCGGTGCGGGGTGGCCGCCGGGCAGGTTGGGTAAAGGTAGATGCGTCGGCCTGGGCGATCAGGGATTTGTCTAACCCGAAGTAGTCGGCGGTCATGATGGCCATTTCGTAGGGCGTCAGAAAATCTTTGCCGGAGATGTTGAAGATACCCTTCGCTTCTTTATCGGCAATGAGCCAGCATCCCATCGCCAGGTCTTCGGCCAGGGTTGGGGAACGCCATTGGTCGGTAACCACCTTGATGGCTTTGCCGTCTTCCAGCGACTTTTTCACCCACAGAATGATGTTGCTGCGGCTCATGTCGTGGGCGATACCGTACACCAGCACCGTCCGGGCGATGGCCCAGCGAATATCCGAATGGATGACTACTTTCTCGGCGGCATATTTGCTCCAGCCGTAAAAACTGATGGGATTGGCCTCGGCCTCCTCATCGTACGGCCCGGCCGCTCCGTCGAAAATAAAATCGGTAGAGACGTGGACCAGGAAAATATCGCTAGCCCGGCAGGCTTCAATCAGGTACTCGACGGCCTGCACATTCTGCGCCCAGCAGTTGTCTTTCTCCGACTCGCACTGATCTACATTGGTCATCGCGGCCGTGTGGATGATGACCTGTGGCCGGGTTTCGGCAATGACCTCCAGCACCTGTTGCCGGTTGGTAATGTCCATCGCCCGGTAGGTGTAGCCATCGGTATAGGGTAGCCGGTTGGTACCTCGGGCGGTGGCAATCAGGTCTGTGTCGGGTTGCCGGGTGAGCAGGTCTACTAGTTTCTGGCCCAGCAGTCCGTTGGAGCCGGTAATCAGAATGCGTCGTTTTTCCATCCGGTGTTGAGTATTCATGTGTGAGGAGGTTTTATGTGCCGGCTAATTGTACAGATAACCGAACTGCTTCGTTATTTTCTTTTTCTTTACCCACTTGCCTGCCAGTGCCATCCGAATATCCTGATTGGGCCGGTCCATCGGGCCGCGAGCTTGTTTGGCAATGCTGTCAACCACCGCCAGGCCGTTGATCACCTGCCCAAACACGGTATAGTTGCCATCCAGGTGAGGGCTGCCGCCCAGCGTTTTATACGTCTGTTTTTGCTCTTCGGTAAAGGGACGGCCGCTGCGGGCCATCTGCTTCGCCAGATTTTCCTCGTCCCACACCCGGCCCTGCACAATGTAAAACTGGCAGCCGCTCGACGCCTTCTCGGGGTTGTTGTCGCGGGCTGCCGCCAGCGCCCCTTTTTTGTGGAATAATGCCGGTACAAACTCGGCAGGTACTTTATACCCTATATCACCACCCCCCAGCGGCTGCCCCGGCTCAGCCGAGCGGGAGTTGGGGTCGCCCCCCTGAATCATAAATCCCTCAATAATTCGGTGAAACAGCAGACCATCATAAAATTTCTGCTCCACCAGCTTTACAAAGTTTTCTTTATGCCTGGGTGTCTGGTCGTGCAGAATGAGGTGCATCGTACCAAAATCGGTTTTTAAGGTAACTAAATAATCTTTCTTCGACGGCTTCTGGGCAACCGCGAAAAAGGGGAGCAGCAGAAGCAGAATCAATCTGGGCATAGCTGGTGTAAAGACAAGGGTATGATTCTACAATTGCACGCGATTGGCAAATATATCTTTCAGGCGCTGATCGTGGGTGACCACGATCAGACTGGCCCCGATCTGCTCTGATTGTGTTTGCAGCAACTCGACCACGCGGCTACAGTTCTCGTCGTCGAGGTTGGAAGTAGGCTCATCGGCCAGAATAACACCCGGATGGTTCATCACGGCACGGGCAATCGACACGCGCTGCTGTTCTCCCTGGCTGATCTGCGTTGTTTTCCTGCCCAGATGATCGGCAAAGCCCAGTTGCTGAGCCAGGTGGCTGGCCCGTTCACGGGTCGGCGGCTGGTTGGCAAGGTAGTTGGCCAGCAGCAGGTTATCCATCACCGACAGCGCGCTGACAAAATGCGGTTTCTGGTAGACAATGCCCACGTGGGCGGCCCGGAAGGCGGCTGTTTCGGCGGGGTTGAGCCGGGTCAGGTCGGTATTGTTGATGACAACCGAGCCGCTTTCGGGCTTCAGCAGAAGTGCCAGCAGGTGGAGCAGTGTGGTTTTACCCGTACCCGAACGGCCCAGGATCAGCAGGGCTTCGCGGTCGTTACAGTGGATGTCCGGAAACGCAAATCGTTTGGTGGGTGAATAGGAAAATGTTAGCTGTTGGGTCGTCAGCATAAAGGCTCAGTTAGCGCAACGTCGGCGAGGTTCCGGCAAAAATAAGGAAAAGTCGTAATTTAGCGGCAGCGGCCGGGCATCCGGTCCCCACCAAGCAGCTAAGTTTGTGCCGAAACGTTCCATTGCCATTTTTGCCTCCGGCTCCGGCTCCAACGCCGAAAAAATAGCGGAGTATTTCGCCGGCCGTACCGATATAGAAATAGCCCTGATCCTGTCGAACAATCCAAAGGCGGGGGTGATCGAGCGGGCCCGGCGGTTCCACATCCCGGTGCTGCTCTTCGACCGCACCGGGTTTTACCAGACAGACCAGGTGACCAGTCTGTTGCAGAAGCAGGGAATCGACCTGATTGTGCTGGCCGGTTTCATGTGGTTGTTACCGGCGTCGCTGGTGCAGGCATTTCCCAACCGGATTGTCAATATTCATCCGGCCCTGCTGCCAAAATTTGGCGGAAAGGGTATGTACGGCCATTTTGTGCACGAAGCCGTGGTAGCCGCCGGTGAGGCTGAGTCGGGGATCACGATTCACTTTGTGAACGAGCAGTACGACGAAGGGCAGGTTATATTTCAGGCTAACTGCCCGGTTGAGCCGACGGATTCGCCGGACGAAGTAGCGCGGAAGGTACAGGTACTCGAACACCGGCACTACCCCAGGGTAGTGGATGAGGTATTGCAGCGGTTAGGCTAACAGACACTTTATGAAGATTAAGCAATTAGTTGGGATGTTGGGGCTGCTGATAAGCCTGACGGGCTGTTTTCGGCCCATTATTCCCCTGTCTACCCAGCCGCGCTACCCGGTCGATATCTTCTACGAAAATGAGCGTCCCGATCGTCCGTTTATGGAGATACAGGCCCTGGAGATGAAGGAGGAGACCCCGCTTAACCCAACGCAGAGAACAAAAGACGGGCGCATGGTCCGCCGGGGCAAAGATATGCAGGAGAAAGAACTGCTACTGGCCCGTTTGTCACTTCAGGCCAAACGACTGGGGGCCGATGCGCTGGTGAATGTCCGGTACAAATATTATACCTCAACCACCATGAACGGCTATATTCTGGAAGGCGTAGCCGTTCGCTACCGACCGGAAACCGAATAGCCTCGAATGCAAACGGGACGGCCGGCGGCCGTCCCGTTTGCTCTATAAAACAGTTGTTACTTCACTTCTTCGTAATCGACATAATCACCGCCCTGAATTTTGGATTCATTGGCGTTGGGTGGCACATGGTCGACGCGGATTTTTCCTTCCTTACCGGGCGCAGAGCGGGATGTTTGCTTTTTCTGCTCTTTCACCAACTGGCGACCAACCAGCAGATAAAACACAAACCGACGCACCGGCGGCACAAACACAATGATCAGGAAGGCGATAAATAAATACTTGATCAGCATGATGGTATTCGTTTCTATTATAACAAACGTAACAAATCCTGGAATAGTTTGAAGTCTTGGAACAGTCTGTAGTTTGAAGTCTGAAGTTGGCTGACGCCTGTTTAACTTCAAACCTCAAACCATCACCTGCCATAAAGCGCCTTGGCCGCCGGTTCGTACTTATCGCCGGCACTCCATTGTGGGCGGGTGGGCCGGTTGGCAATCAGCCTGGCCGCATGGGTATACGCCTGGCAGAATTTCAGGAGATAGTTGAAATCAATGGTGTCCGGGTTATCGGCTACCCGGTGGTAGTACTTCATCAGTTCTTCGTCGAAAGTGCGAAAGCCGGCTGAGAAGGTCGGAGCCGGTACACCTTTGACCGCAAAATTGACATTATCCGACCGGTCAAATAAGCCCTGCTCCGGAGCCGGGTCGCCCACTACACTAAGCCCGAAAGCTTTGGCACCGGCTTCAATATCTGCTTTGGCCCCGGTGCGGTCCAGCCCAATTACCGACACAATGGAGGTGTCGTTGTAGCCGGCATTGTCGATGTTCAGGTTAAAAATAGTCTGGTTCAGCGGCACCAGCGGGTGCTCGGCATAGTAGCGGCTGCCCAGCAAACCAATTTCTTCACCATTCAGCGCCACAATAATAATCGACCGTTTGGGTGGCTGCTCGCTAAAGGCTTTGGCGGCAGTAAGCAAGCCGACCACGCCCATCGCATTGTCCCGCGTTCCGTTGAAAATGCTGTCGGTTTCGCTGTAACCGGGACTACCTGGTTTGGCAACCCCAATATGGTCGAAGTGGGCCGATAGCATTACGTATTCATTTTTAAGTTTAGCATCTGTGCCTTCGATTACGCCCGCTACGTTTACGGCGTTGACCGACGTTAAAGGCCGGCCTGAGGTCTGGAGGCTCACCGGCTGGCCCGATTCTTTCAAGGCACCCAGTTGATTTTTTGCGTTATCGACCCAGATGGTGGGAAGTGCCGGCGATTGGGTACCGGAAGCCAGCGACAGTTGTTCGTTGGTAAGCGCCTGGGTAACATAGGCCCAGGGCATGGTACCGCTGGTGTACAGTTCAATCAGGGCAACGGCTCCTTTCTCGGCTGCCAGCCGGCGCTTTTGCTGCGAAGCGGCCAGCATACTACCCCCGGTTCCGCCTTCGGGCGAGCCCACCTGAGCCACCACCACTTTTCCGTTTACATTCCGATTGTTGTACCCATCGGCTCCTTCGGTAAGACCGTATCCGACATATACCGTTTCCGTGTTGAGGTCTGCCGGCGGACCGGCAATGACCACAAACTGTTTCTTGAATTCGAGAGGGGTGCCGCCAATGGTTAAAGAACCCGAACCGGTCGGCTTCACAAGTTGTAAGGGAACCGTCTGGTAAAAGTCCGTCTGGCCGGGTGCTGGTTTAAGACCAAGCAGCCGGAACTGTTCGGCAATGTAACGGGCGGCCACCATGTTGCCTGATGCCCCGGTTTTACGGCCCTGGAGTTCGTCGGCCGCCAGAAAACGAATATGGGCTTCTACGCTGGTGCGAGGCATGTTGGCTTCGGGCAGTTTAGCGAAGGATGAATTGGTCTTAGGCTGGGTAAAAGCGCTGGTGGTAGTAGCCAGTATGGCTAAAAAGAGGAGTGACCGTTGTTTGTTCATGCGATAATGGGAAATGGCTTTGCGAAAGTAACGTTTCTGGTCTGACAAGTGCTATTTAACCCGAATGTTCTGCTGCCGGTTACTGGCTACTCATTTCAACGGAACCGGCTTTGCAAACATTGGCACCCTCGCGCCGGGTCAGGGCGTCGCCCAGATCCTGCCGGGCGGTTTCGGCCAGTTCGAGCATCTGTTTTACAATCTCGGGATGCTGGTCTTTCACATCATAGGTTTCGGCGGGGTCACGGCGCAGGTCATACAAGGCAAAGAGAACGGTATCGTTCGGCGTTGGCCCCGGAAATCCGTCGTTGCCTGGTAGCTGCATATACGTACGGCCTTTGTGGGGCAGCATCAGTTTCCACCGATCTTTTCGCACCGCTTCCAGGTCATTTCGGTTGTAGTAGTAAAAGAAATGCGTACGGGGGGTAGCCGCCAGATCACCTGTTAGCAGGGGCAGGATATTTACACCGTCAATTTTGCGGTTGTCAGGTAAGGTAGCACCGGTAATAGCCGCCAGCGTGGTGTAGATATCAATCGTAGCGGCCATTTTGTGGCAGACGGCACCGCCCGGCACTACGCCCGGCCAGCGCACGATACACGGCACCCGCTGGCCACCCTCCCAACTGGAGCCTTTGCCCTGCCGCAGTCCACCCGATGAACCGGCATGGTTGCCGAAGTTGAGCCAGGGACCGTTGTCACTGGTGAAAATAACAAGGGTGTTTTCGTCGAGTTTGTTCTTCTTCAGGGCGTTCAGCACTTCGCCCACCGACCAGTCTATCTCTTCCATCACGTCGCCGTACAGCCCAACCGCGCTTTTACCCCGAAAACGTTTGGATGCGGCAATGGGTACGTGCGGCATACTGTGCGGCAGGTACAGGAAAAACGGCTGATTGCGATTTTTGCTGATAAACTGAACGGCTCGTTCGGTGTAGCGGGCGGTTAGCAGGGCCTGATCTTCCAGGGTCTTTATTTCCTCCACTTTGTTGTTCCCGTCGATCAGGGGCAGCACCGGATATTGACCCCGGTTAGGATGCTGTGCCGGATTATAGGCTGTGCCGTCGTAATAGACGGGCCACATATCGTTGGAGTAGGGGAGACCGAAGTACTCATCAAAGCCATGCTGTAACGGCAGAAACTCGCGCTGGTGGCCCAGGTGCCATTTGCCGAAAATGCCGGTGGCGTACTTTTTCTGTTTGAGCAGTTCGGCAATGGTTGTCTCCTCCGTATGAAGACCTGTTTTTGCCCAGGGCATCAGGGCACCCGAAATGCCGACGCGGTTGGGGTAACAACCCGTCATCAGAGCCGCCCGCGAGGCACTACATACCGCCTGGGCTGCGTAGAAGTGCGTAAACCGCATACCTTCCATCGCCAGACGGTCCAGGTTTGGGGTGTTATATCCATAAGCTCCGTAGGCATTCAGGTCGCCGTAGCCCAGATCATCCATAAAAATGAGAACAATGTTGGGCGGACGTTTTGCAACCGGCTTCCGGACAGCCAGAAAAGCGCCAAGTGCGGTTACCGCCAGTATGGCCGCTACAGCGAGAAGTGAAAAGGAGATGCGTTTCATAAGGTTTAGCGAATAGTCGACAGGGCAAGATACAAGGTATTCAGACGATAAAGGTGGCCAGACGCCGGATTTAATGAGCGTGACCGGAACATCGGGCTCATTTGGCAGTTTAGAAAACGGAGGTACATACAGATGAACAGACAACTCCTTTATGGGACAATACTATTCGTTTGCGCTTGCCAGCGCGTAAACCCGGAGCCTCCGCCGGCTGAAGGCTTCGATCTGCCCATTCCGACTACCCGCTCGTATGTGGCCGGTCCGGTGAGCTTCCGGCTTCGGGAACTGGAAACTAAAATCAACGAAAAGCTTGATCCGGTCCTGGTTGGTCCGAAAACTATTGAAGAGGCCAAAAAGAAATTGTTCTCGCTGCGTATTACCCGGTCGGGGCCGGTGCAGACCCAGTACACCAATCAACAGGTGCGGATCTCGGCTCCCCTGCAAATCTGGCTGTTGACGCCCCTGTCCCGCGATACGACCGGACGACCGTTTTGCTCCCTAAAGGTTCGTTTTCAAAGTCCCTTATCCGTATCGTCAGACTGGCGGTTGGCCAGTCAGGTGAAGTTTACCGATTATGAATGGATAAAGCCTCCTGAAATCAACCTGCTCGGTATCAAAATTTCGATGGAAAACTTTGTGCAGAAGGTCATGGAAAACAATGAGTCCCGGATCGAATCCGCCATTGATGCGGCCGTGTATGAGAACTTACGGCTCGACAAAATGGTAGCTCCCATCTGGCGGGATATTCAAAAACCGTTGCGTATAAACCGTGAGTTTGGGCTTTGGCTGATACCAAACCCCATTGGTGTCACGGCGGGGCCGATCCGGGGTAACAACGAAACCATCAGCGTACCCCTGCAAATCACTTTCGAAACAGAAACAGAGCTCCAACGCGAATCGCCGGCCCCCTCGAAACGGCCACTGCCCCAACTGCAGAAAAAGGCAGACCTTTCGCAAACGTCGGAATTATACCTGATGAGTTCTATTCCGTACCAGGACATCAACGAGATGCTTCAGCAGGCGTTGAACGGAAAAGATGTAAAAGTGGCCAAGGGCTTACTCTCCATCAAAGAAGCATCGGTGTACGGTGGGCAGCATGCCCTCATTATCCGGACCGAACTGAGTGGGCTCCTCAACGGCACAGTTTACATACAGGGGCGGCCGCGCTTTGATACATTGACGAATACGCTGGGTGTGACTAACCTCGACTTTGCAACCGGGACCAAATCTATATTGCCCCGGAAAATTGGAGCCGACATACAGGAGGAGGTCTGTGACCTGCTGGAAAAGCTCCTGAAAATATCCCTGGGGGATGAGCTCGCCCAACTCCCCCAGAAGATTGATGCCGCGTTTGACCGAAGCAGGGCCAGTCGTAAGGCAGATATTGACCTGAGTCAGTTTAGGTTTGTGCCTCAGAAAATAGCTGTCAGGCCGGATAGCCTGCAGGCGCTTATTAAAATCAAGTCGAACGTAGCGGTTGAGGTTAAGAACCTATAGCTTGCCCGGTCTCAACACCCGCCCGCACCATCTGCCGCAGCTTTTCGGTTGGCCGGAAGCGTTCGCCGTAGGTGTCGGCCAGCCGGTCGCATTCGCTCACAAAGGTATCAATACCTACAAATTCCACGAACGACAGCGTACCGCCGGTATACGGTGGAAAGCCCCAGCCCAGAATAGAGCCTAAATCGGCGTCGAGTCTGGTGCGGATCACCCCTTCCTCAAAGCAGCGAACGGTTTCAATAGCCTGCCGGTACAGCAGCCGCTTTTTGACTTCTTCAATTGGCGGTTGCTGTTCACGCAGCGGGAACAGGTCGCTCAGGCCGGGCCACAGGTGTTTTTTGCCGGCTTCGGGATACTCGTAGAAACCGGCTTTGGCTTTCTTGCCCAGCCGACCCAGGTCAACAAACATTTTGGCAACCTGGTAGCTGGTGTCTTCTTCTGTCAGCACTCCGTCTTTTACCGCCTGACCGGAGATTTTATATACCAGATCGAGCGCTACCTCGTCGGTCACCGCCAGCGGTCCCACCGGCATGCCCGCGTCTCTGCCCGCATTTTCGATCAGCACCGGATTGACCCCATCTTTAAGCAACGCCATACCTTCGGCGGTGTAGGTGCCGAATACCCGTGAGGTGTAGAACCCCCGGGAGTCGTTGACCACAATGGGCGTCTTCCGGATCTTCTTCACGTAATCCATGCTCAAAGCCAGGGCGTAGTCGGCCGTCTGCTTACCCATGATAATCTCCACTAACTGCATTTTATCGACGGGGGAGAAAAAGTGCAGGCCGATAAAGTTGTCGGGTTTGGCCGAGGCCTGCGCCAGTCCGGTGATGGGTAGGGTAGAGGTGTTGGAGGCAAAAACACCGTTTTCAGCCAGCATCGGCTCCGCTTCTTTTGTCACCTGTGCCTTCAACTCGCGGTTCTCGAACACGGCTTCGATAATGAGGTCGCAGCCCCGGAGGTCTTCGGCCTGATCGGTAGCCCGAAGCAGGTTCAGGATACCATCCACTTTAAATGGATCTACCTTGCCATGCTCAACCCCTTTTTTCAGCAGGGTACGAGAGTAGTCTTTGCCTTTTTCGGCGGCATCTACCGAGACATCTTTCAGCACAACCTGAATCCCGGCCAGCGCCGAAACATACGCAATGCCGGAGCCCATCATTCCCGCGCCCAGAATACCCAACTTCTTTACCTCCGTCGGCGGCACGTCTTTAGGCCGACCGGCTCCTTTAGTGGCCTCATTCATGCCCAGAAACATGGTCTGGATGAGGTTCTTCGCGACTTTTGAGGTGGCTACTTTTACAAAATACCGCCCTTCGATCTTCAGCGCCCGGTCAATGTTGACCTGCAAGCCCTCGTACACACAGGACATAATCGCCAGCGGAGCGGGGTAGTTGCCGCGGGTTTTATCCATCAGCATGGCCGTGCCGCCACTGAAAACCCGCACACCCGTGGGACTCTGCACAGCCCCGCCCGGTACCTTAAAATTATCTTTACCGACGATCTGACCCGTTTTGCGGTCGCGCTCATCCCAGGGTTGCAAGGGCGACGGATTGGCCGCTATCCAGGCTTTTGCCTTTTTCAGAAGCTCTTCGCGGCCGGCGGCAAGGTCATTGACAAGGCCTGCCTGCAGGGCTTCTTTAGGGGGCAGCCGCTTGCCTTCTACCAGCAGCGGCAGGGCTGCTTCCATACCCAGTATCCGGGGGAGTCGCTGTGTGCCTCCCCCGCCGGGCAGTAGTCCGATGGTCACTTCGGGCAGGCCGATCTGGCTTTTCGGCGTATCCATCGCAATGCGATAGTGGCAGGCCAGACAGATTTCAAAACCACCACCCAGAGCGGTGCCGTTGATGGCGGCTACGATGGGTTTACCGGAGGTCTCCATAGCGCGGAAGATGCGGTTCAGCTCCGACGAGACTTTTAGCATCCCGGCCGGATCTTTATCGTTATTTCGCAGGATCATCTTCAGGTCGGCACCGGCCACAAACTCGTTTTTATCCGACGTAATGATGATGCCCTTTATCGCCGAATCCTCGTAAGCCCGTTTCAGCGCTGCTTCAAACTCTGGAATGGATTCGTCATTCAAGACATTCATCGGGGCGCTGGTCATGTTCCAGCTTATGATGGCAACGTTTTGGTCAACGGTGTAGTGAATAGCCATGGTGTTAGTTGACTCGTTCAAAAATGGTGGCGATTCCCATACCGCCACCGATGCAGAGAGTGGAGAGGCCGATTTGCTTGTCGGAACGCTCCAGTTCATCGAGCAGAGTGGCGGAGATGATGGCCCCGGTAGCGCCCAGCGGATGGCCAAGTGCAATGGCTCCGCCGTTGACATTTACCTGGCCGTGGTCAACGCCAAACTTGTCCATAAACAGCAATGGTACCACGGCAAAAGCCTCGTTGACTTCAAACAGGTCGATGTCGCTGATGCTCATGCCGGCTTTCTTCAGTACCTTTTCGGTAGCCGGCAGCGGCCCCGTCAGCATAATGGTGGGCTCGGAACCGACAATGGCAAAGGCTTTGATGCGGGCGCGGGGTTTCAGACCAGCCTTCTCGCCAAACTCACGACTGCCGACCAGCAGCCCGGCGGCTCCGTCGACGATCTGCGAGGAGTTGCCGGCATGGTGAACGTGGTTAATTTTATCGTACTCGGCGTATTTCAGCAGGGCCAGCGCATCAAGGCCCATCTGCCCCATCATCTCAAACGAAGGTTTTAGCTTCGATAAGCTGTCGACGGTGGTGCCGGGGCGTACGCCTTCGTCGCGGTCAAGTATGGTAATGCCTATTTCATCTTTTACCGGCACCAGCGTGCGACTAAAGCGGTTAGCCTGCTGGGCTTCCGTGGCCCGGCGGTACGATTCGGCCGCGAAGGTATCGGCATCGGTCCGGCTGTAGCCGTATTTAGTGGCAATCAGGTCGGCGGAGATACCCTGGGGCACAATGTTATGCCGGGCTACAATCTGGGGGTTCATAAACAAGGCCCCACCGTCGGAACCCATCGGCACCCGCGACATGGATTCGACACCACCCGCCACAACGGCATCGACCTGTCCCGACATTACGTAAGCGGCCGCCATATTGATAGCCTCCAGCCCCGACGAACAGAACCGGTTGAGCTGTACGCCCGCTACCGACTCGGCGTAGCCGGCTTCGATAACGGCGGTGCGGGCAATATCGGCCCCCTGTTCGCCGATGGGCGTAACGCAGCCCATTATTACATCATCAATCAGGTTTGTGTCCAATGTATTGCGGTCGCGGAGCTCGCGCAGCACACTGGTCAGGAGTTGGATGGGCTGTACGTCGTGGAGGGAGCCGTCGCTTTTACCCCGGCCGCGGGGCGTCCGGACGGCATCGTAAATGAATGCTTCTGCCATATAATTGTCTGAATTGGTATGCAAGCATACGATTTCTGCAAAGTTAGGGCAAAAGCAAAACGGCGCAAGCGAATTGCCTTCAAGAAGGAGATAATTTACTTTTTTACAGAATTAGTTGGAGCCAACCGGACCCGTCAGGGCGTCGAGGGCCGAGTAGATGGAGTTGTTGCTGATAAACTCCGGTACCAGCATCTTCAGTGTAGAGACGAGTTCCATATCATCGCCGAGTTGCATTTGTTCGCCCAACACCTTCAGCGCGTCTTCCATCAGAGAATGCTGGGGAGCCACCACCCTGGAAATCATGATTTTGGGGTTATACGTCGGTAAGGTGGCTTCATTGCTGCAAAGTAGTTCTTCGTATAGCTTCTCGCCGGGCCGTAAGCCGGTGACCTTAATTTTTATATCTTCATCGACTGTAAAGCCGGATAAGCGAATCATCTGCCGGGCCAGATCGGCAATGCGCACCGGCTGCCCCATATCGAAGACAAATACTTCGCCCCCTATACCCATTACGGCCGCTTCGAGTACGAGTTGGCAGGCTTCCGGAATGGTCATGAAGTACCGGATAATGTCCGGGTGGGTAATGGTAACCGGGCCACCGGCTTCAATCTGCTTTTTAAAAACCTGTACGACAGAGCCGTTGGAGCCTAACACATTACCGAACCGGGTGGCGATAAAACTCGTTGGATGGCCACTGGTTGACCGGTTCAGGCTCTGAACGTACATCTCGGCCAGCCGTTTGGTGGCACCCATCACGTTAGTAGGGTTTACGGCCTTGTCGGTAGAGACCATCACAAATTTTTTCACCCCGCATTCCAGCGCCAGATCAGCCATCACCTTGGTGCCGAACACGTTGATTTTGACGGCTTCGTAGGGATGAATCTCCATCAACGGTACATGCTTATACGCAGCCGCGTGGAAGATATAATCCGGCTTGAAGTTTCTGAAGATATGCTTCATCCGGACTTTGTCGGTCACATCGGCAATCTGCGGGATCAGTTCGGTGTCCTGAAGCGCATAACTCATGGTCTGGCGCAAATCGAACAACAGATCATGCAGGGCCGATTCAGCCTGATCGATCAGAACGAGCGTACGTGGCTGGTAGCGGATCAACTGCCTCACCAGTTCACTGCCAATAGAACCCGCTGCCCCGGTGATGAACACAGTCTGACCTTGTATAGACAGACATACGCTTTCATTATCGAGTTGGATAACCGGACGGCCGAGTAGATCCTCAATCCTGACGTCGCGGATTTGTTGAGAACTCAATTGGCCCTGAATCCAGTTCTGCATGGAGGGAACAATCTTTACGGTAACCTGATGGGGCAGAAACTGCTCCGTGATATCTTTCCGCCGGTCTGTTGGTAACTCATGAATAGCCAGGATGAGTTGAACGGGTACTTTCGGAGATATTTTTTTTACCAGTGATAAGGCTTCCCGGCGGTTAAAAACCCGAATGCCATGGACAATGCGGTCTGTTTTGCTGGGGTTGTCATCCACGAAGCCAAGAACCTGGTATTTTCGGGCACGATCCTGCTGAAGGGCTTCTTTGGTCTGAATGCCCAGCGTGCCGGCACCGTAGATCAATACGGGCATGGCCTCACCAACAACCGCACTTAACATATGGGTGTAAGCCCATTTCACCGCCAGCCGACTCCCAATCAGCATTACGGTGCTGATAAAGTATTCTATCAATACTATTGAAACAGGCACATACAGGGCCGGATCATGCAGTATGTGCCGTAATAAGAACGAAACTGTAATAGTAAGGCCACTGCTGATTAGTACCGCTTTGCTGATTAGTGTACTGTCTTCCAGACTGGTATGCCGGATGATGCCCGAAAACGAACGAAGCTGGATAAATACCAGTAAACGACAGCTTAACAGCAGGAGCAGGTGGAAAAGATTCCAATGCGACAGATCGATATGAAAATTGAACCGAAGTAGCCAGGCGCTACAAAAAGCTACCGTCGTGACGGCGAGATCAACGAGTAAGACCAATAAGCGAGGGGCTAACCGGTTGTCAGCTTTCGCTATTAAAGTGCTTAACATACAAGTTCGGTAATTGTCTCGTCAAATTGTCGAGCGCTTTATGTTCAGGTGATAAGTAAATCTAACTACAACAAATATAGCAGGGCTTTAAAGTCGGACAAGGACTTTGTTAAATAAAAATACTTAATTTATAGATTAAGCTATCTTCATGAGTTGTTCCAGGGCAATTGGTAGTTGTCCGTATTTATAGCTAAAATCAGTTTCTTCCTGAACTCGCTTGTTGAGAATCAGGCTGCTACCCAGTACCGTAATTGCCAGTTCTCCAAATACAAGTTTGATGGTGAAGGCTGGAATATTGGGTAAGATCAGCGGCCGGTTCAGCACCTTAGCTATTTGACGTGTCAAGACTTTATTCGTCACTGGTTCCGGGGCAACCGCATTGTATACCCCTTCCCAGCGCTCATCAATCATGGCCTGGATAAACATCCGGCAGAGGTCGTCAATGTGTATCCAGGAAACATATTGCTGTCCCGAGCCGAGAGGGGCACCCGCGCCGAGCCGGATTGGCTGCGCCAGCCTGGGCAGGGCTCCGCCCGCCATGGTCAGCATCACACCCGTTCTTAATTTGACGGTACGAATACCGAGTTCGGCAATTTGGTCAACGGAGCGTTCCCAGGCCCGTACCACCTGCGCCATGAAATCAGTACCGGCCGGACTGGTTTCGGTCATCGGCTGGTCGCCCGAATCAGCACCATAGTAACCAACGGCAGAGGTGGCGATGCAGGCTTTAACCTGGTGTTGACTGGCGCGGAGCGCGTCGGCCAGAAGTTGGGTCGATTGGGTCCTGCTTTCCAGGATCTCCTGCTTGCGGGCGTCGGTCCAACGCTCATCGGCGATACCGGCACCGGCCAGGTGAATGATATAATCGGCCGTTAAGATAGCCTGGGGGTCCAGCTCTCCTTTTTTTATATCCCACCGATAGACCCTGACATCAGGTATAGTCTGCGCAGAACGACTCAGGTAAGAAACCTGATAGCCCTGTTCCTGCAACAGTTGGGTCAGGCGTCGGCCGATAGTGCCGGTACCACCGGTAATCAATACAGTCTGGCTCATGATCGGTAACGTAATTTTAAGCGCAACCCACTGTTTAGCTCCTTTGTTGTCGGTTCAGGTGCTCCAGGACTGGGGAACATTCCAGTGGCGGGCGTAGTAGGCCGCACAGGAGTTGTGTACGCGGGCTAGCAGCCGGTTTACATCGCTTTCAAACTCAATAAAATAATCCGGGTCCAGCTTCACCAGTTTTTTCAGCAACTGCTCGGTTCGTTTGGCAATGTACTGAGCGGCTTTGTCGGAACGGCTGGTATACTGGCGCAGCAGATCCATATGGTGATCGTAGAACGTGTTGAGCAGGTACAGGCTCAATTCCACATCGCCGTATTTGTCCTTTGTAACCTTCACATGCCGGGTAATGTAGCCGCTGGCGGTGCGCATATCCATCATGACCCATCCCGGCGAGTCCTGCTTTAGAGTAGCGGTGCGGTTGATAAACTGCTTGATGGCCTCGCGCCGTTCGACGGTAGTGGCACTCCCTTCCAGCAGTTCAAACTGGAGCCGTTCGGTCAGCAGTGGATCTTTGGTAATAAGCCGCAGCAGCAGCTTGTCTTTTTCGCCGGCCGGCATCCGGACAATGGCTTTTTTTAGTTCTGGGTCGAGTGAGGGCATTCTATCTAACTTCAAACTACGGATTACAAACGGCACCGGCCGCCCGGTTCAAACTTAATCAAACTCCAACGGTGTCGCCTTCATCAGCCCTGATTTTTTCTTCGATGTAGCTGATGATCTGACCGGCAACATCCTGTTTGGTCGCTTTTTCGATGCCTTCCAGACCTGGGGAAGAATTAACTTCCAGCACCAGCGGCCCCCGGTCGGAGCGGAGCATATCCACGCCGGCTACTTTCAGACCCAGCGCTTTGGCGGCATTAACGGCGGTTTGGGACTCCTCTTCCGTCAGCAGAATGGCTTTGGCGTTGCCACCCCGGTGCAGATTCGACCGAAAGTCGCCTTCGACACCCTGCCGCTTCATGGCTCCAACTATGTGCCCACCCACGACAAACGCCCGGATGTCGGCCCCCTGAGCTTCGGCAATGTATTCCTGGATCAAGACGTGTTTTTTCAGCCCGTAAAAAGCCTCAATGGTTGATTTGGCGGCCTTGGTAGTTTCGGCCAGCACCACGCCGATGCCCTGGGTACCTTCCAGCAGTTTAATAACGACCGGTGGCCCACCCACCAGGCGGATCAGCCGATCGATTTCGTCGGTATGGTTGGCAAACACCGTTTTTGGTAAACCCACCCCGGCCCGCGACAGGACCTGCAGGCTGCGCAGCTTGTTCCGCGACCGCATAATGGCCTGTGATTTGGCGGTGGTGAACACTTTCATCATCTCAAACTGCCGCACAATAGCGCAGCCGTAATCGGTAACGGATGCACCAATACGCGGCACAATAGCATCGATCTGGTCGAGTACCTCACCCTTATATAAAATGGATGGGCTGTCGTTTTCAATAATAACCTGGCAATCCAGATGGTCGATGACCAATGGTTCGTGGCCGTGCTGCTGTACGGCCTCAACCAAACGTCTGGTTGAGTACAGACCCGGATTGGTCGATAATATAGCAATGCGCATGACTATGCAGGGAAGTCGATTGAGTGGTTAATCGGTTGATTTGTTAATTAGTTGTTCAGCGCTTTCCGGATGGCTGATCGAACGGAGTTTAGGAAGGGTAAGGCTGTTCTTTCCGGATTGGTATGACAGATTTTTTTGGGATACATCCACGATGAACCGGTTGCGGAGCAGTTTACGGCCCAGCAACACGGGGTAGCGCATCCGCTCGCGGTCGGCCAGGGTAAATTCAGCGTTTATGATTCGTCCGAAAATAACAATCCGGGTTTTTATGACGTACCGCTTCTCGGCTACGCCAAAGGAGTTACGGATAATCCGCTGGGTAAAGTTATCACTGTAAAATCGTTTTTTTATATCGCCGGACTGACCTACCACACAAAAACTTAGCCGCTCGTCTGTTTCGGTCCGTTCCAGCCGCACGTCTTTGCAATGCAACGCCGACGTAAACGCGCCGGTATCAATCTTTGCCTCCACATTGAACAGTTCCAGATCCGGAAAGTCCAGGATGTCGGTCATGCCGATAATCTGTATCGGCTTCGGTGTACGGCGTTTTCGTTTGCGGACTTTCATGCCCCGGCACGAATCAGACGGCTAATGGTTAATGACAGATCGAGCATGACCATTTTGGCGCGGGCGTTCCGTTCCAGGTGATAGGCCGCCTGGTTCAGGTCGGCAATAATGTGTTCCAGGTGAGCGGTGGTCAGCACTTTCGAGAAATTTTTCACAAACGTCAGTTCTTCATCGGGCAGGCGAATGAGTTGCCCGGCTCCTTCTTTCCACAAAAACAGGTCGCGGCACAGGCACAGACTATAGTCGAGCAACCCTTTCTGTTTTTCCTTGTTAAAACCGTCGAACTGGTCCGCCTGTTTCACCAGACTGACTAAATCCTGCTTGTAGCAGGTGCGCATCCATTCCGAAAACCAGCTATGGCGGTCGTCGGTCTCCACATTAATGAGTTTCAGCGCTTCGGCCAGGTTACCGTCGGCCAGGTAAGCAAGTCGCCGGGCTTTGGTCTCATCCAGATTCTGGTGCTCCCGTAGGTGCGTGGCCACTTCCGTATCAGTAAAAGCCCGTACGGCTATGCGCTGGGTGCGGGAGAGAATAGTAATCAGCAGCTTGTCGGGCTGATTGGTTACTAATAGGAACAAGGTCCGCTCGGGCGGCTCCTCCAATACTTTCAACAACGCGTTAGCCGAGGCTATGTTGAGCAGTTCGGGCAACCAGATAAGCATGACTTTATAAGCGCCTTCGTACGCTTTCAGCGACAGCTTTTGCAGGATGTTGCGCGCTTCTTCCACCGAGATATTGCCCTGCTTATTGTCGGCACCGATGTTATCAAGCCAATCGGGCAGTGTCCGGTAGGGGTTGTCCAGCAACCACTTCCGCCAGTCGGCCAGGTAGGCTTCGCTGGTTTTGCCTTTGCTGGTATTAGCCACGGGGTACACCATGTGCAGGTCGGGGTGAACCAGCTTCTGGATCTTGATGCAGGACGCACACCGGCCGCAGGCATCATCGGGCCGGCGGTCTTCGCAATTGACGTATGTCGCCAACGCCAGCGCCAGCGCCAGATTGGCACTGCCCGGCGGTCCGTCGAAGAGCTGCGCGTGCGCCAGATGGTTATTCTGCACCGCCCGCAGCAGCGTCTGCTTCGTATCGGTATGGCCTATAATTTCGCTGAAAAGCATCTGTACAACGGATTTGCATCGCACCGGCATACCGGTCCGTTTAAACTGTCTGAGTAATCAAGTTGTCTGCTGTACAACGGATTTGTAATCCGTTTCAGCCGTTAAAGCCAACCGGAAGGTTACTCCTGGCCGGAGAACGGATTGCAAATCCGTTGTACTTCCCGCAGTATCGCTTCATCCTCTGCCGTAAACTCCACATCCCGGCGAAAGAGGGTTTCCCGGACAACCTGAAGCGCTTTCTCTAACCGATAATCGGTATAGCCTTCGGCGGCACCACCCCAGGTGAAGGAGGGAATGTGCTTGTCCTGAAAGCCGGCTCCGAATACGTTAACCATAACGCCCACAACCGTGCCCGTATTGAACATGGTGCTGATGCCCGCTTTGGTGTAGTCACCCATCATTAGTCCGCAGAACAGCAGGCCGGTGTCTTCCAACTGACCGGTAGTGTAGCTATGGAGTTTAACGTTGGTGAAATCGTTTTTAAGGTTTGAGTTGTTGGTGTTGGCACCCAGATTACACCATTCGCCGATAACCGAATTGCCCAGGAAGCCATCATGCGCCTTGTTGCTGTAGCCGAACAGGACGGAGTTGCCCAGTTCGCCCCCCACCTTGCAGTATGGCCCTACGGTGGTGTTATTCCGCATTTTGCCGCCCCAGTTGACGGTGGCGTGGTCGCAGAGGGCAAACGGACCAATCATCACCGTACCTTCGCTGATGGTGGCGTCGCGGCCGATGTAGATCGGGCCGGCTTCGGCGTTCAGCACGGCCGCCCGGATTTTGGCTCCTTCTTCAACAAAAATATTCTCTATACCGTAGCAGCGTGTATGCGGGTCGGTGATGGGTTGCGACTGGCGGTCTTTGGTCAGGTGGGCGAAGTCGGCCCGGATTTGTTCGCCGTTTTTCAGGTAGATATCCGGCATCTGGCGAATAATCGTCAGTGGTTCCTCATACGTTCCGGCCGTAAACTGGTCCGGCGCAGGCACCTGCTCCAGCGGCTGATCGGTGCGGACGGCCAGCAGCAGTCCATCGGGCGTGACCAGGCTCTCCTGAGGTTGCAGATAGCTGATGGCCGTCACCAGCGCATTGGTGGGGCAAACGGCTCCGTTGATGTATAGGTTATCATCGCCCGGCTGATGGGGGAATTTCGTTTGCAGATAGAGCTCTGTCAGAAACGAAGCTGAGGTATTCAGTCGGGTAGCCCACTTTTCGGCAATGGTCTGGATGCCGATGCGGATACCGGCTACCGGCCGGGTAAAGGTGAACGGTAGCAGACTGGTGCGGATCGTGGGCTCGTCGAATAAAATCAGGTTGTACATACGATTCGGAATCGGTCTGCAAATATCTGATTTGATTCGGAGTTTTCGGGTATAAAAGAATTGTTAAGACGGGCTGTAGAATAAGATTGCTTTTGGTCTAAGTTACTGACTCTACTGAGTAAAACCAAAAAGCCCCCGGCACATCACTGCACCGGGGGCTTTTTCGCAGATAAACGCCAATGGCTTACTTGCCGTACCGCTTGCGGAACTTGTCGACGCGGCCCGTGGTGTCGAGCAGTACGTTCTTACCGGTGTAGAACGGATGCGACTGCGAGCTTACTTCAATCTTAACGAGCGGGTAGGTCTGGCCTTCAAACTCGATGGTATCTTTTGTCTGGATCGTAGAGCGCGTTACAAACTTGTAATCGCTTGACAGATCGTGGAAAACCACTTCGCGGTATTCCGGGTGAATGCCCTTTTTCATGGTATTGTTCTGATTGCTTTGCCGTTACTTCGGTTTCCGACCGAAAAGGATTGCAAAATTACGAGGTTTTTGCCTGCCATCCAAGCCTATGCGTCAGGAAATTATTCAATAAAATAGGTTCTTTGCCGCTCCCTAAAAATCACGGAAATAAACTGGCTTCGTCCGGTAAAAATTCTATTTTAGAGGACCAGTCCGCTCATTTACAGTGTTTTGGTAGAAGTACTCCTCACGCTTAATAAAATTGCTGCGACGTTTTTTAGTCTGATATTTTAGTAGGGTAACGGTAAGTGGCTAACTACGAACTCGTAACAATTTCTTAACATACAGCACAGGTTTCACTTTTCAAAGTACCCGGCTTTTAAGCGAACCAACGCGGTTGCTTTTTCGTCGTATTCGGCAGTACCTTTATCAGAACGACACGAGAATACTATCCGATTTTCTATATAATTCTTTAACTCAAATATAAACCACCCGCACGCTCATGTATGTAATCAAACGCGACGGCCGCCGGGAGTCGGTAAAATTCGACAAAATCACGGCGCGCATCGAGAAGTTGTGCTACGGCCTGGACCCTACCTATGTGCAACCCATTGAAGTGGCCATGCGGGTCGTTTCGGGAATCTACGATGGCGTGACCACCGCCGAACTGGATAACCTGGCGGCCGAAACGGCGGCTTCGATGACGACCAAGCACCCGGACTACGCCATTCTGGCAGCCCGGATTGCCATCTCGAACCTGCACAAAAATACGAACAAGTCGTTCTCCGGCACCATCAAACGGCTGTACACCTACATCGACCCGAAAACAGGCGAAAATGCCTCCCTGATTTCGAAAGAGGTATACGATGTGGTCCGCAAGAATGCCGCGCTTCTCGACTCGACCATCATCTACGACCGCGATTACGGCTACGACTACTTCGGCTATAAAACGCTGGAAAAGTCGTATCTGCTGAAAATTGACGGGAAGATTGCCGAGCGTCCGCAGCACATGCTCATGCGCGTAGCGGTGGGTATTCACCAGAAAGACATCGAAGCCGCCATCGAGACCTATAACCTGCTCTCCGAAAAGTGGTTTACGCACGCAACGCCTACTCTGTTCAACGCCGGTACGCCGAAGCCGCAGATGTCAAGCTGCTTCCTGCTGACGATGAAGGATGACTCCATCGAGGGTATCTACGACACGCTGAAGCAGACAGCCAAGATCTCGCAGTCGGCAGGTGGTATCGGTCTGAGCATCCACAACGTGCGGGCGACGGGTACGTATATTAAAGGCACCAACGGTACCTCCAACGGGATTGTGCCGATGCTGCGCGTATTTAACGACACGGCGCGGTATGTAGATCAGGGTGGAGGGAAGCGCAAGGGCTCCTTTGCGATCTACCTGGAGCCGTGGCATGCCGACGTTTTTGAGTTTCTGTCGCTGAAGAAGAACCACGGCAAGGAAGAACTCCGCGCCCGCGACCTGTTTTATGCCCTGTGGGTGCCGGATCTGTTCATGAAGCGCGTGGAGGACAACGATAGCTGGTCGCTGTTCTGCCCGCACGAGTGCCCCGGCCTGGCCGATACCTACGGCGAAGAGTTCGAAGCGCTGTACACCCAGTATGAGCGCGAAGGCCGCGCCCGCCGGACCGTGAAGGCGCAGGACCTGTGGTTCGAGATTCTGGAGTCGCAGACGGAGACCGGTACGCCGTACATGCTCTATAAGGATGCAGCCAACAAGAAGTCGAACCAGAAGAACCTGGGTACCATCAAATCGTCGAACCTTTGTACCGAGATTATCGAGTATACCTCGCCCGACGAAGTGGCCGTGTGTAACCTGGCGTCCATTGCGCTGCCGAAATTTATAACCAAGGGTCAGGACGGCGTGTCGCGTTTCGACCATCAGAAGCTGTTTGAGGTAACCAGAACGGCGACGCGTAACCTGAACAAGATCATCGACGTCAACTACTACCCGGTAGAAGAGGCTCGCCGGAGCAACATGCGCCACCGGCCGATTGGTCTGGGGGTGCAGGGTCTGGCCGATGCGTTTATCCTGCTCCGGATGCCGTTTGAGTCCGACGAAGCACGTCGCCTGAACGAAGATATTTTCGAGACGATCTATTACGGGTCTATGGTAGCCTCCATGGAACTGGCGAAGAAGCACGGTCCATACGAGACCTGGAAAGGCTCACCGATTTCGCAGGGTATTTTCCAGTTCGACATGTGGGGCGTCACGCCGAAGTCGGGCCGTTGGGATTGGGAAAGCCTGCGCCAGGACGTGAAGAAATACGGGGTGCGCAACTCGCTGATGCTGGCCCCCATGCCGACCGCGTCGACTTCGCAGATTCTGGGCAACAACGAGTGCTTTGAGCCGTACACCTCCAACATCTACACCCGTCGCGTCTTGTCGGGCGAGTTTGTGGTGGTGAACAAGCACCTGCTGAAAGACCTGGTGAAGCTGAACCTCTGGAACGACAGCATGAAGAACATGCTGATTGCCGCCAACGGTTCGGTACAGAACATCCCGAACCTGCCGCAGCACATCAAAGACCTGTACAAGACGGTTTGGGAGATTAAGCAGAAGCACATCATCGACATGGCCGCCGACCGGGGCGCGTACATCTGCCAGTCGCAGTCGCTGAACATCCACATTCAGGACCCGAACTTCGGCAAGCTGACGTCCATGCACTTCTACGCCTGGAAGAAGGGCCTGAAGACCGGTATGTACTACCTGCGCACCAAGGCCGCTGCCGACGCCGTGAAGTTTACGGTGGAGAAGCAGGCCGAGCCGCAACTGGAGCCCGCCATGGCCGAAGTAGCACCGGTAGAAAAGCCGCTCAACTACGAGCAGTACGCCAAGGAACACGCGCCCGCTGCCGCTCCGGTCGTCAACGAGGATTTCAACTACTCCGCCATGCAATGCTCGCTGGATGATCCTGAGGGATGCGAGATGTGTGGGAGTTAAGGATTACATATTTAGGAAAAGCCCTTGTTCAGTAAATGACAAGGGCTTTTTCATACTATTAAGAATCCCCAGAGCGGCAAACCTCTTCCTGGTTTGCCGCTGAACTTCGTTATCTTAGTGGCGTATTAAATCTTACAGTTTATCCAGCACGGCGCGGGTAAACCAGTGAGGAATTAAGTCTGTCTTGAGTTCAATGTCGGTGCCGTCAGTAATTTCGGCAATCCAGACCTTTGTTTCACCTGAGTTATCAAATATATACGCCCGGTTGGTGAGCCGAACAGCGTCCAGCAACAGATTCAACGAGCGGTAATACCGTTCAACCACCTTATTGTCCGGTACGTTATGCCCCCCCATTCTGACGCGGTGCCGGATACGGCTGATGTTGATGAGCGGGTCTTCCGTGGCCACGTAGTACAGGTAATTACGAAAACCAGCGTCGCGGGCTTTTTGCAGCGTTTGCACCTTATCAGCCGATGACATCACGGTCTCAAAAGTAAACGATCGCCCGGCCTCAATCAGCTTCTGACGCAGGAAATCGGTCAGGATGGCGCTTAGGTAGGAGTTAAAGCCTACGTTGGCAAAGTCTATGAATTCCTCCTGCACAAACCGAATGGCCGGCACAAAGTCGGCTTCCTCTGAGCGGTTGATTAATGGGTGGTTCTCAAAAAAATCGATGATTTCCGGCTCAGACATCGGTAGGTTAAGGCCGCTCACATCGTAATAGCCATCCCGTTTGACGGCTTTCTCAATATCATCAGGATTAAGATAGTAGCCCAACATGCTTGCTTCAATTACCGACTTTACCGTGCTCTTGCCTGAACCGTTCGGCCCGGCAAACATTCGCATTCGCTTAATCATGCTTTCGGAATGCGGAAATGCTTTTGCCGAATGGCTTTCGGTTTCTCAACGGCCTTCACAAACGTGCGAGTCCCATCTGGTTTCACTTCAATGATTTGCCCGTTTTCGGCAATAAGTACACTATCACCAGATGCCAATGTTTGCCAGTACGCCTGCCGCGTAGCAATGGCCGCCAGTTCAGGAATCTGCTGCTCTAAATAATCGACTGCCTTATCGGAAAGTGCCATAGTTTACTCGTTTTCTAAATATACCTAAAATCACGCTTCGAGCAGTTTTATGATTTCCTTAAATCCAGAAGGACAGCCTCCAGGTTATAAATGGCATTAGTAGTAAATAGGAGTATAAGCTATAACATTCAAAAATGTATTGCACATTACATTGCACACACACCATAAAAAAAGCACTTAACAAAATTGCTAAGTGCTTGATTTTCAGGGCTCCCGAAGCTGGGCTCGAACCAGCGACCCTCTGATTAACAGTCAGATGCTCTAACCGACTGAGCTATTCGGGAATCGTGGTGCAAAAGTACGCCCAAATGGGATTCCACGCAAGGGATAGGGGTAAAAAAAGTTGTCTCTTTTTGCAGTGTACACCTTGTCAGCAGGTAAGCGGCTGATGGTCAGCGATGCTTAGCGAAGCGGGTTGCCAAACGCGTCCGGCCGGTTATGGGGTACGTTCTGCAGGATGATTTCCTTGATCCGGCGGGCGTCACCCTTAGAAAAATTGCGGATGACAATCTCCGGCCGGGCCCTCGGTATAATGCGGACGGTCGCAAAAAACAGGCCGTTGTCGATTTCTACGCCGGAAATGTCGGAGTAAAAGACAAAGTTGTCGGTCCCGCCGATCAGCTTGTTCACCCGAAACGTAACGCCTTTATCGTTGAACTCGACTACGTCCTGCCGGATCGGGTCTTTCAACATGCTCGATCTGAAAACCTCTGCCATAGTTTTTCCTTCGTTTCTGTCCAGAATTCAAATTAACATACTTTCAGGCAATCCGCGCTTACTTTTTGTGAACCGAAACATAAATTAATTTCTTGGTCTCGAAAAACGGCTCATCAAAATAGTCGGATAGGTCGTAAAGGCGGTAGCGGTCTTTAACCTCGCCCAACTCCTCGGCCAGGTCTCCGCCTTTCAGGTACAAAACCCCGTTCGGGAGGCTATTGTTACCCTCCTTCCGGATTTTGTACCGCACCCAGCCCAGAAAGGGCTTTAACCGCGTGACGGCCCGGCTGACCACAAAATCATACGAGGTATTCATGTGCTCGACGCGCACCTGCTCGGCCTTCACGTTTTTCAGGCCCAGCGCCTGCGAGACCTCCGTTACCACTTTTATCTTTTTGCCAATGCTGTCGATCAGGTGGAAATCAGCAAGCGGGAACAGAATCGCCAGGGGAATGCCCGGAAAGCCACCACCTGTACCCACATCCAGAATTTCGGTGCCGGGCCGAAATTCAACAACCCTGGCAATACCCAGCGAGTGCAGGATGTGCTTCTCATACAGGTGCTCGATGTCCTGCCGCGAGATAACGTTGATCTGGGCATTCCACTCCCGGTATAAATCACCTAGCGCGGCAAAGCGGTCGTATTGTTCGGACGTTAGTTTCGGAAAATATTTTTTGATCAGGTCAACACTCATCGCCAGGCCAGGTTTCGGCGTCGGCGAAATAGCGTGACGACGCCCATAACAATATAATAAAAGGAGAGCAACGCATCCATCAGCGGGAGGGTATACCAGCCTACAGTACGGCCCAGCCGGTAACTGATCCGCCCCACCACCAGCCAGAACGCCAGCAGCCGACAGCCAAACAGGCCAACGGCTATCCAGAACAGCGTGGTTGGGGCGGTAAACGGGGCTGTCGCCAGTGCTACTACGCCCGCCAGCAGCCAGGTCATTACGTGCGAGCCGGTCAGCAGACCCAGTCGTACTTTATGTTTGGGCTTGTATAGCCGGCCTACATGCAGGTGACGGCGTTTCTGGTGCCGCCAGGCTCCCCAGGTTTCTTTTGGGGCCGACCAGGTAAAGGTATCTTCGTGGAGGCACACGGCGGTGTTGCGGGCGTTGGCAACCTCGTTGATAAACAGGTCATCGTCACCCCCCAGTATCCGCATGTGCGAGTAAAAGCCTTTGTTATCGAAAAAAACCGACCGGCGATACATCAGATTCCGGCCGACACCCATATACGGACGTCCGGCCAGTGCCAGCGATAGATACTGCACAGCCGTAAACAGGGTTTCGCCCTGGATGACCCAGTTCAGCAGGCCCGGCTGATGCTGGTAAGGCGAAAACCCAAGAACGATGTCTGTACCCGCCTTGTTCAGATGGGCCGCCATACCGGTAATCCAGTGCCTGCTCGCCGGCCGGCAATCGGCATCGGTCAGCAGCACCACGGGGTACAGGGCCTTTTTCATGGCAATCGTCAGCGCGTACTTCTTGGGCGTCACGTGCTCGTGCTCCCGGTCGATCCGAATGTAACGGACGTGCTGCAGTTGAGTGGTCACTTCTTCCAGGTAATCGAGGGTGCCGTCGCGGGAGCGGTCGTCCATCACCAATACTTCAAATTCCGGGTATTCCTGCTGATCGAGCAGGGGGAGCAGTTCTTCCAGGTTTTCGCGTTCGTTCCAGGCGCAGACCACTACCGTAACGCCGGGTACGTTCGTGTTGGCAGGACCACCAGCGGACCGCTCCCGACTAGCGGTACGAATACCGGCTACTGCCGGCTCCAGTGTGGCGGTATTTGTACCGATTGAGCCGGGTATGGCGGTGCCGGGGCTACCGGTTGGTACCCCCGCACTGGCCTGGACCTGCACGCCGACGGGTATATCGGTGGTTCGATGCAGCGCGGTTTTCGAATAAATAAATACAATGTAGACAAGCTGTATACTGATCGCTATCAGCCACAGTACCAGCACCACCGTTATCACAAAAGTCGTAGACGTTAGATCGTTAGCCATTCAATTTAGTCCGCAAATATAACCTGAGTTAACGGAAAAACCCGGTATGCCGTAACTTTGCCCTTATGACGTTTACCATCCATCAGACCGATCCGCAGTCGCAGGCCCGCACGGGTACGCTGACTACCGATCATGGTCCTGTACAGACCCCTATTTTTATGCCGGTGGGCACGGCCGGAACCGTTAAGGCCGTTCACCAGCGCGAACTGGAACACGACATCAACGCGGAAATTATCCTCGGCAATACCTACCACCTGTACCTGCGCCCCGGTCTCGACATTCTGGGGCAGGCCGGCGGGCTGCACCGCTTTAACGGCTGGCAGCGGCCCATTCTGACCGATAGTGGCGGCTACCAGGTGTATTCGCTCTCGAACACGCGGAAGATCAAGGAGGAAGGCGTTACCTTTAAATCGCATATCGACGGCTCTCCGCACATCTTTACCCCGGAAGGTGTGATGGATATTCAGCGAACCATCGGGGCCGACATTATCATGGCCTTCGACGAGTGTACGCCCTACCCCTGCGAGTATGATTACGCCCGCCGGTCGATGGACATGACCCACCGCTGGCTGCAGCGCTGCATAACGCGATTCGACGAAACGGAAGGGCACTATGGCTACCGGCAGGAGCTGTTCCCTATCGTACAGGGTAGTACGTATACAGATCTGCGACGCCGGTCGGCGGAGGTGGTGGCGAGTCACGAGCGGGCGGGCAACGCCATCGGAGGCCTGGCGGTAGGCGAACCCGCCGAGCAGATGTACGAGATGATCGGCATCGTGAACGAGATCCTGCCCACCAACCGGCCCCGTTACCTGATGGGGGTGGGTACACCGGCCAACATCCTGGAAGCCATTGCGCTGGGGGTAGATATGTTCGACTGCGTTATGCCTACCCGCAATGCCCGGCACGGTATTCTGTTTACCACCGAAGGTATCATCAATATAAAGAATGAAAAATGGCGCAATGACTTCAGTCCCATCGACGCCGGCGTGGGCGGGTATGCCAGTACCCACTATTCCAGGGCGTATCTGCGGCACCTGATCCGGTCAGAAGAAATACTGGGAGCACAGATTGCCAGTCTGCATAATCTGACGTTTTACCTGTGGCTCGTTCGGGAAGCCCGGCAGCATATTGCCGCCGGCGATTATGTATCGTGGAAAAATGAAATGATCGCGCGCGTGATGAAGCGACTATAAAATCGGCATATGTTCATTGCGCTGTCACAAAGAATTCATAATTTGGGCAAAACATTGGATCTGTAATCTTGTTTGTAAACTTAACGAAAATACATAGTTTTGCGCCAAACGGCTAAATAAGCGGTACTTATACCGGATTATGGCTACCTCCGGTCCAGTTCTTTTCACACTTGATGTTCGATGTATCTGTTAAACAATAACCTGAGACACATGAAAAAAGTATCCCTTCTGGTAAAGGCATTGGGATTGGGTACTCTGATTTCGGCAGGGGCGTATGCACAATATAACCCGAAAGCATCTTACGAAGGTCCGACAAAAATGAACACCTGGTCGCTGTCCATCCACGGTGGGCCGACGCAGTTCTACGGCGACCTGAGAGAATATGATTACTATCCGGTAGGCTTGAATAATTTCGACAGCGCCAGCGAACGGGGCAGCTATTTCATCGGCCTGGCCCTGGGCAAGCAGTTGTCGCACCTCTTTGGCCTGCAACTGGGCGGAAGCTACGGTACGCTGCGCGGCATGAAACGCCGTCAGTACTTCTCGTATTTCCGGGGCGAATATATTCAGGCCGACCTCACCGGTAGCGTGAACCTGAAAAGCCTGCTCTTTGGGGTCAACAAAATGAAACACTGGAAAATCGATGCCTATACCGGCGTAGGCCTGCTGACGTTTAAGTCGACGGCGTACGAACTGGGTACCGGCCGCGTCCGGCGCTATACCGGAAATCCCGGCGACGGCGTGGTGCGGGATGCCTCATACCGCAATACGCTATCGATTCCTATCGGCCTGGGGATTCACTACGAACTGAGCCCCCGCTTCGACCTGGGGCTGGATGTCCGCTACAACAAAACCGGATCCGAGCAACTGGATGCCACCATCGGCGGCAATTCGTCCAGCGTATTCGATGCATCGGGTTCCCGCGGTAGCCTGACCGCCACCGAGATCAAGCGGGGTAACTCTAACCTCGATGGATACGGCTATGTAGCTGCGATGCTGACGTATAAGCTGGGAAAACGGGCCATCCGGGTGCAGAAGGTCAACGGCAAGTACGAATATGATACCACACTGGGTACCTACCACCTGCGCTGGACCGATCCGAAATCACTCATCAAGCCGCCGGTTATCCTGACGCTGGAACAGATCGATTCGGTTGCGAAAGCCAACCGGCCTAAAGATATTGACCCGCGCCTGCTGACCGACTCCGATAACGATGGCGTGTCTGACTACTTCGACCGGCAGCCCAATACCCCTGCCGGAAGCATCGTGTCTGGTTCCGGTGAAGCCATCGACTTCGACAAGTACGTAAGTGCCGCGCTGCCGGGTGTAGCCTGCGCGGAAATCTTTACCAACGTGCAGTTCGATACCGACAAGAATATTATCAAGCCGGAGTTCTACGACATGCTGAACAAGGTAGTTGAGCTGATGAACAAGACCCAGTGCCGCCTGCAACTGGCCGGTCATGCCGACCGCCGGGCGTCTGACCGCTACAACATCGCATTGTCGCGTCGCCGGGTCGAAGCCGTACGGCAGTACCTGATTCGCGCCGGTCTGAACGATCCCAGCCGCATCGTGGTCGACTACTTCGGCTCCTTCAAACCCATCGGCGACACCAGCCGTCCGGGTCTGACCAAAAACCGACGCGTTGAATTAAGGCTGGTGCCGTAACCAGGCAACTGTCAATCAACGAAGCCCCGCAGTACTGCGGGGCTTTTTTTGCAGGTGAGTTTTCTGTAAACCGTCGTCAATTAAAAAAGCCTCACATCGCTGCAAGGCTTTTCAGGATCGGGAGAGCAGACTTAGCGGAAGAAATAGGTCAGACCGGCCGAAATCAGCACCCACTTATCATTGGTATTGGTTTCGTACTTATTCTTATAAATATCTCCGCCCACATTGTTAATCCGAACACTATTATCTCCATCCACGGTAGCATCCAGCTTATCGGTACGCACCAGGTTCAGGCGAACCCCTCCATACACACTCACCTGTTCGCTAACGGCTTTGCTGAACGATAAGCCGAGAGGAATAACCAGCTCACGGGTGTACCGAATGCCTGGCGGGCTTTTAATTTTATATCCATCCGGTGAGTGATGACTGGTCTCGTCGCTGGTAAACCGTTGAAGATTGCCGGTTACCAGGTCGTAGGCTTTCGTATGAAAAAAGATGAGGCCGGCCCCGGTGGTAAAGTCAAGCACGGAGTGAGTACCTTCTATCTTGAAAACCCGTAGGAGATCAACAGAGCCCCCCAGCGCCAGTTGAGCAAACTGGCATTTCGCTTTCGAAATATAAAAGGTACTTTCCTGCGCCTGCATAAAGCCCTTGTCAAAAATCATGACACCGGCAATAGCCCTGGTGATAGGCACTTTTATGTCCATCCCGTAACTCCAGTCGCGGGCCTGTTCGTTCAGATCGCCAAACATAACGGTGGCACCTCCCCGGAGGGTAACACTGGCCGGCGGATCTTCTTCTTTTTTCTTGGTCTGATAGGATTGGGGCTTTCGCTGAGCAAAGCAGTCGGTCCAGAGACCGAACAGGGTAGTACTCATGAAGAGCAACAGGTATAGTTTTTTCATAAACGCAGCGCTTTCAGGTGACAAGTGATACGACGAAAGTAAAGAATATTTCCTTACATACACGTTACCGTCATATAACTTTAATCGTATATCAAATTGGTAGAGTAGTGGTTGTACTTTAACTTCTAATTACTAGCTTTGTAGACTGCTATATCTGGCAGACAGTCTGTAACTTGCCTATTTACCATTGTGAACACTTCTACTGACAAAAATCGACCTAGTACAGTCAGGTATATTTATGTAGGTCCGCCGTTGACACTGAAGTTTGGCGGTACATACCCGACTATTAGTTTTGGTAACCAGACAAATGAGAGTAAGGCTGTAACCAACTGTGCCGCATTCAATCAAAAAGTAACCAAGACTGCCAAACCCACCCAGAATGATAAGTGTATTGCCAATTTTTCGTTTGGCAACGAATCTATCTTGAAATTGGATTCTCTAAAATGGGTAATGGTAACATGAGATTGCAGAAAGCCGCCGGTAGCCAGTTTTATTCACTGGGCCCTGAAGTTATCATAAGGTAATTCTACCGGAACGGCAGGTGAAAAGCCATATGACAATGAACGTGGCTATGTCCTAGTTAAGAAAATCTAGCCTCAAGACATCCATAAACAAGGCAGCAACGTACTAATACTAGGTATTAAAGATAACACAAGAGCGATCAAAACTTCAAAATGGCAAATCTATAAAGGACTAACAAGCTTTTGCATCAACACCGAGATCAATGGTGCCTAAGTGTGACCAGTTAATACCCTGCTTCGCCAGGAATCGGAGCAACTGCTTATAGTGATTTGTACTAGCAGTGGCAAATAGGATTTTATTAATCAACGATTTTCGATTTTAATGAAATTAAACAAAATGTCTCAACAATTAAATCTGTACCGGATAGTCTATACCACCTTATGTATTTAGGCAAATAGAGCTCTCAACATGACGCAATCGATAAACCAGCAAATGTATATTTTAATGATGCTTGTGTTTTTTTCTGTTAATCACAGTGAGGCACAGAAGCAACATAAAGCAAGGAAGAGAGATCCAATTACTTATTTTCAGACATTAAATCAATTGGATACTACACAAACAGAAGTAGTGAAGGCTTCACCATTTCAACTTCTACCTGGAACAGAAGTGGGGATTGTAGTATCAAGTATGAACAATGAAGCCGATGTTGTCTTCAATCCATTTTTGACGACTGGCAAAAGCGGTAATTCTGAACTTAAGGAAATAACGGGTTACCAGCTTGACGAGGAAGGAAACATTGAATTCCCTCTAATTGGTAAAGTAAACTTCCTTAACCTCACTACAAGGCAAGCCGCTGAAGCATTAAAGGAGAAGCTGAAAAAGCACATTAATAACCCGTTTGTAACAGTGCGTGTATTGAATTTTCAAGTTACTGTTTTAGGAGAGGTTTCTAAACCTGCTGTACTAAGTATTCATAAGGAAAGAATAACGGTGCCTGAGGTAATAAGTATGGCAGGGGATTTAACCATTTATGGAAAAAGAGATAATGTATTAGTTGTACGCGAAATTAGCGGTAAACGTGAGTTTGGTGTTTTAAATTTAAATGATAGAAGCTTATTTCAATCCCCTTATTATTTTCTAAAACCAAATGACATTATTTATGTTGAGCCTCTTAGATCAAAGAAATTATTAGCTGGAAAGCTTTTTCCATGGGTGCCCACTATTTTAAGTGGTATGTCACTTATAACTTTTTTAGTGGTTAACCTTCTAAGGTGAATGACGTATTCATATTTTTAATGAACAACCAGAAAAAATTTATATGGATACATCACCAGCTCCTAATTTTGGAAACGAAGCCACAAAGGAGTACTATAAATTTTTATTAACTCGTTATTATAAAAACTGGTACTGGTTTGTTATTTCAGTTGCTTTAGGGCTGACAATATCTTATATTTATTTGCAACTTAAAAACCCGATTTATCAAATTCAGGCTAGTGTTTTAGTGAAAGATGATCAAACTACAACTGATAAACAAAATATACTGGAAGAACTTAATATGTTTTCGCCAAGAAAGGTAGTCGAAAATGAAATTGAAATTTTTAGATCGAAATCCTTGGCTGGTAAAGTTGTGAGTGACTTAGGATTAGATATTAAATATATTATTAAAGGAAAAGTTCGGGAGCAGGAGGTTTATCGTGATTCACCAATAATTGTCAAGAAGATTAACGGCCCCTATAAAAGCCCTTTTGAGGTACGAGTTCTGAGCCAGAAGTTTGTCAGTATAGATGATAAGCAATATCCTGTAAGCGAAATTATCGATACTCCTTATGGTCACTTTCAAATAGTAGTAAAACCAGAAAAACCTATTTATTCTGCTGTTCAGATAAACTTATTATCAACGGAGGATGCAGTTCAATCTTATGCTGGCAGTCTGAAGGTTAGGCAACCTTTACTTTCTTCTTCCGTCTTAAACTTAATTGTTGAAAGCTCTGTACCCGATAAAGGAGTAGCCTATTTGGACCGGCTTATCTACTTTTATGAGTTGGCTTCTTTAGAAGATAAAAATAAAGTGGCTGCAAACACATTAAAGTTTATTGACGACCGCCTGAAGATTATTGCCCGTGACTTAACAAGAGTAGAGCAAACAATCCAGAACTTCAAGACAGTATCCGGTATCATTGATCTTAGCACTGAGTCGGAATTCTTCTTGACAAAGGCAAAAGAAACAGATACTCAGTTAAACCAGGTGAATATTCAATTAGGAGCTTTGCGGGAGCTGGAAAAATATGTGCAGAGTAAACAAAGGCAGGGAAGTCTGGTTCCCGCTACTGTTGGTATAGAAGACCCTACCATGCTTAATCTTATAAGGCAAGCAAATGAATTAGAGCTTCAAAGAGAAAAGATAAGTAAAACACTGCCCGAAACCAGCACAGCTGTTGAGGTACTGGATAACCAGATTCAGGCAACGAAAATAAACATCGCCGATAATATCCAGTCCCTACGCAAGATCTTTAGTAGTACGCAGGAAAAGCTAGTTGCTTCAAATAGAAAACTTGAGTCAGCTATTCGTTCAGTACCTGCAAAAGAGCGGGCTCTTTTGGATATATCCCGCCAACAAAGCATAAAAGGTAACTTATATACATACTTACTTCAAAAAAGGGAAGAAACGGCGCTGTCTTATGCATCTGCTGTTTCAAACCTGAGGGTTATTGACCCGCCTATAGCTGATCTTACGCCCATTAAACCTGTCAGGCGCACTGCTCAATTGTTTGGATTTTTCATTGGCTTATTATTGCCAACAATAATATTTTGGCTGCTTGATTTCTTTAACAATAAAGTTAGTCGTAAAAGTCAGATAGAGGAAACAACTCGGATGCCTATAATCGGTGAGGTAATTCAGGCAGTCATAAAATCACCCCTTGAAATTAGTCCTCGTAGCCGCTCTGTACTGTCGGAGCAAATTCGAGCGCTAAGAACCAATATTCAATTTTTTAGTACTGAAGAGACCACGTGTCAGACAATATTGGTAACCTCAAGTATTAGTGGCGAGGGGAAATCATTTATTTCTCTTAATCTGGGAGCTAGTTTGGCAATTACAGATCGACAAGTTGTGTTGTTGGAGCTGGACATGCGTAGACCAAAGCTCCACAAATATCTCTCAATAAAAAGCACAAAAGGCTTATCAACATATTTAGTTGGTAACGCTACCCTTGATGAAATTATCAAACCTATAGAAGGGTATCCTAACTACTTTTTTATTCCCTGTGGTCCTTTACCCCCTAATCCATCTGAACTATTTGCCAGTGAGCGGATGAAGAAACTTTTGAGTGACTTACAGGAGAGTTTTGATTTTATCATTGCCGATACACCCCCTATCGGTTTAGTCAGTGATGCTCAAGTACTTGCCCGTTATGCTACTTTGACTATTTATATAGTAAGACATCTATTTACACCTAAAGCCTATTTGAAAAATATATCTTCTTTATATCAGGATAAGCGTTTTATCAACCTGGCATTGCTCATTAATGGAATTGTTGCTAGTAAAGAGTACGAATACAATTATGGGTATGGCTCTGAGTATGGTTATGGGTATGCTTATTCCAGCCGAAATGAATACCATGAAGAATCAGAGTTGCCAATTAGAAAGAAAAAGCCTTGGTTAGTCCGAATAAGAAGCTTTGTTGGATTGTGACAGAGAATTGTTAAAAACAACTAAACGGAAGAGAATGGAGAAATTGAATATAGTTGTTTTAAATAGTCATCCAATACAGTACTTTGCTCCACTGTACCGGCAGATGGCTGAAGAAGAGACTATTCAGCTCAAAGTTTATTACTGCTCCAAGCATGGCTTTAATGGGGAAATCGATCAACAATTCAAAACTGGTATCCAATGGGACATTCCTCTCCTAGATGGGTATGACTACGAATTTCTGCCCAACATGGCTCTTAAACCTTCAATTTATTCTTTTTGGGGGCTGCTTAATTTCTCTGTTTTACAAAAGTTACGAAAGCTACCTAAAGGAATTGTTCTTGTTCATGGATGGGCTTATGCAATTAACTGGCTAACTATTGTGATTGGATGCATACTAGGGCATACAATTTGCTTGCGAGCTGAAAGTCCACTTAATCTGGAAAGAATAAAAAATAGAGCTTTGTTGTGGATACGTAAGGTGTTGCTTAAACAGTGTTTGTTCCGTTTCGTACACCATTTTTTGTATATAGGTTCTCAGAACAGAGCATTTTATGAGTGGTATGGAGTGCCGGCTGATAAATTGATTTTTACCCCTTATGCTGTCGATAATCAGCGGTTTCTCAGGCAGTATACCGAGTTAAGTCGCAATACAGTAATCTTAAAAGAGCAATTAGGTCTGCCCACTTCTAAACGCATAATCCTGTATTCAGGAAAATATGTTCAGAAGAAACGCCCACTAGATTTACTTAGAGCTTTCAAAGCTCTTAACCGGTCAGATGTTGCACTGGTCTTAATGGGTGAGGGGGAGCTAAGACCTGTGATGGAGCAGTACATCAGAGTGCATCAACTTACAGATGTTTTTCTTACTGGCTTTGTTAACCAATCTAAAGTTGCAGAGTATTACGCTGTTGCCGACCTTTATGTTATGTGCTCCGACGAACGTGAGACCTGGGGGCTTTCAACCAATGAAGCAATGAATTTTGCTTTGCCCTTAGTGCTCTCAAGTCAGGTCGGGTGTGCCGATGATCTGCTTAGTGAAGCTGAAAACGGATTTAGTTACTCCTGTGGAGATATAGCGGAGCTCACAAATACTTTGCAGCAGTTCCTGTACTTATCAACCGAGAAGATCCGTGAAATGGGTATGTGTTCGCAGTTAAAGATACAAACTTATAGCTACGAGGTAATTATACAGAAGCTAAAAGAAAAGTTACTTCCATGCTGATATGAAAGTTTACATCATTGGAAATAGCAACGAGTATGCTTTAGAGGCCTCATATCGGAGAGCATTTCAGAAGATGGGCTTGGAGGTGATCATTTTTGACCCTGTAGCCAGGGTACGGCCCTACATACCTTATGCCCGTTTGGGATCACTTTTTCATCGTTTTGTTCCTGTTGATTCCTGGCAGCGGAAAATGAATCGGGAGTTGGCGTTGGATATTAAAGAGAATCATCCTGACCTTGTTTTAAGTTTTTGTAATTCGCCAGTATTGTTCAGCACCATAGCGTTTGTACGTTCAATCGTTCCAACCAGATTTTTTCTAGTTTGGCCTGATCCGCTAACAAATCTTCAAGCCCATGTAAGCGAAGCGGCTTCACTATATGATGGGGTAGCTACTTACTGCCGGGCCTCGGTGCCAATTTTTGAGCAGTTAGGTTTTCGAAATGTACAATGGATACCTCTGGCCGCCGATGTTGAAATTCATTGTTTTGATGTTGTTCCATCCTCCTTCGCTTATGATCTCACGTTTTTGGGTGCCTGGCGTCCTGAGCGTGAGCGTACATTAGCCACTATTGCTCAGCACTTTCCAACGCTACGGATTGCGGTTCGGGGAACTGACTGGCAGCGTAACCGGACAAGTCTCTTACGCGCATATATCCAGCATAAACCGGTGCGGGGACGCGACTATGCAGCCTTTCTGAACAGTAGCCGGATCAATCTAAACGTTATCGATGATACCTGTTTTCCGGCTGCAAACATGCGATTTTTTGAAGTACCAATAGCCAGCGGCTTGCAACTTGTCAGTCAATGCCCAGAAATGGAGGATAACTATCAGAATAACAAGCATGTATATTATTATAGGGGAACAGACGATTTGTTAGGTAGAATTGAAAGGATAATAACTTCTCAAGCAGATGCGAATGAAATTCGTCGGTTTGGTTTAGAGCATACTCTAAAGAATCACACCTACAGCCAGCGAGCAGAGCAGTTGATAAGAATGGTGTTGGACGCACCTAAGAAAAGGAGCATACAATGCTAAAGAGCTACTTTACAAACAGTATTTGGGTACTAGGTGGCAATCTAATAGCTAAGTTGTTAAATCTACTTACATTAAGTGCTTTAGGGCGTATTCTCAATCCTAAATGGTTTGGCGTTTATAACTTGGCATACTCATATGCTGAATCGCTATCACAAATGGCTGATTTAGGGACAAGCATAGTAGTACAACGTAGTTTTGCAAATGCAACACCGCAAGAATCTATAAAGCTTAGTGCTCGTTTCTTTGGTGGCGGGCTGATAATTCTCGGATTTTACTGTCTTGCTTTTTCTGTGTATTTATTTCATAAAAAGTATTATTCACCCCTGTATTTAAAAGAGTATTGGTCTGTTTATAGTATTTATATATTATTTATTAGCTTAGGGAGTAGGCTCTCTCAATTTGCTTTAATTCCTATCATGGGATTGAAGGACTTTAAGGCCTTTAGTATTCGAAATGTACTTTGTACGTTTGTCGTATCCATTTTTGTTTCTTTAGGCGCTTTGAAATTTGAATTACTTGGTAGCTTACAGGCATTATTATTAGCTACTGTGTTAAATGTTGTTATAACATTTTTAGTGTTTTCTCGTATCGCTAAAAAGTTTTCGATACGATTTTCGCTGATGAAGTCTATACATGCAATACCTGAAGTTTTACGTGAAGGTTTTATTTTATACAGCGGGAGTACTTTTGGTGGTTCATTATATAGCTTAGTATGCTTGAGTTTAATAACACAATATATTAAAGTTGAAGAGTATAATTTTGTTAGAATTGGTCTTTCTATTGGTTCATTTGTAAACGTATTTGTGGCTGCTACACAGCCGGTCACCTTCTCATTCCTGTCAGAGTCGGCTTCACATGTTGACCATGAAAAGCTTAAATCTTTTAAGGTTAGGGTACTGTTCTCAATAATCGTATTAATAGTTATGTGGCTGATTGCTTTTAACGATTTAATAACAACTTTACTCTTTGGTAGAATATATATGGATAGCAAGGTCTACGTAAGTATTATACTTGTTATACTACTTGTTCAAGTTATTAACCAATTTTATACTGCATTCCTAGTGGCTCGTGGACTCGCAAATTTTATTGGCTTTATTTCTGTATTATGTGTTGGTATAAGCATTATATCTGCAATAGTACTTATTCCGTACTTAGGATTATTAGGATATTTAATATCTTTTTCAAGTGGATATATTATAGGGCTTGGTATCTTATTTAGAAAGGAGAATCAAGTTGAGAATTATAAAGATAAAAATCGTATAAAGGTGGTTTTTATTAGTTCTTTTTTTATGGTGTTTACTACCTTTGCACTAACCTATGCGATTGATTATGTTTCACGTTTTGGAGTCATGGTTATGTTTACCCTATTCTGGCTTTGGCTATTCCGTAAAATAGCTTTACTAGATTCAGAGTTTTCTTTAATGCAAAATAAATTTAGTGAAATTAAAAATAAGATATTATCTAAGGGGATAGTCAAAAAAACGTAATTTTACTCATATGGATAAACTATTGAAAAGTATTAAATATATGAAACGTTTTGGTTTGGTTAATGGCTTAAAGATTTTAAGTCAAAATTTATTCCTTAGGTCTGGAATATCTATTATTACGGTACCTAAGCTAGTTTCTCCTATATTCCTACGTAGATCTAAAACAGATATAGAGGTCTTTAATCAAATTTTTGTAGAGTTAAGTTATGACTACCCGCTAAGCTTCGAGCCAGAATTTATTGTCGATTGTGGTGCAAATATTGGGCTATCAGCACTCTTCTTCAAATCGAAATATCCAAAGGCGCAGATAGTGGCTATAGAACCAGAAGCTACTAACTTCAATTTGCTCATAAAGAATGTTTCTTCTTATTCGGAAATTTTTTGTATAAGAGCTGGTATTTGGAATACAAATACAGTATTGAAAGTTGAAGATGAAAATAGTTTCGGTAATTGGGGTTTTAACTGTCGCCCTGTTAATGAAAAAAGTTTAAATACGGTTAATGCAATAACAATTAACCAGATTATGTCTCAGTACAATAAATCTGAGATTGATGTTTTAAAGATTGATATAGAAGGGTCTGAACTAGAGCTATTCTCTGATAAATACGAAAAGTGGCTGCCTAATACGAAAGTTATTATGATTGAAACGCATGACTTTATAAGAAAAGGTTGTTCAAAATCTTTTTTTTCTGCTATTTCAAAGTATAACTTCTCGGTCTTTTTACGGGGTGAGAATTTTATATGTATACGAGATTAAAGGATTATTGATCAAGATATGCATGCTCTTTGGAGACTTTGACCTTAAATGAAAAATTTATTTGATCCTCCTCGAAAATTTTCGTCATTTTTACTATGAATAGCGCTTTAAACATGCCTGAGCTACCAGAGGTACTAAAAAACATGTACAAGACTGGTCAAACACGCGATATAAGCGGAAGAAATTTTAAATTTCACAGTGGCGTAACAGAGGAGGAGGCTATTCTATTAATGAAAATTATAACTGATTTGAACGCTCAAATTACTTTAGAGACCGGCCTGGCATGTGGGGCGTCTGCATTAGCTATATGCGCAGCAGCCATTCGGAATAGTAGTGGTAGTATTCATTACGCTATAGATCCTAATCAAAACAGTGATTGGTGCGGTTCTGCACTCGCGTCTATAGATGAAGCAGGATATAATAAAAATTTTAAACTATTAGAAGGTAAAACGCATGAAATGTTCCATATATTATTAAATAATTCAATTAAGCTTGATTTTGCCTTTATTGATGGGTGGCATACGTTTGATTATACTTTGGTTGACTTTTTCTTTATTGATAAAATTTTAAGACTGGGTGGGATAGTTGCATTTCATGATATGAATGGATTGGCTAAACAAAAGGTTTTAAGATTTATTCTGACTCACCGTAATTATGAAGTAGAAAATGAATATAGATTGTATGACAAGGATAGAGCGAAGATTTGGAGATATTTTCTTTTTAGGTTGTATAAGCAGCCTCGTTTGCTATTTTCGTGGTATCATTGGGTATATCAAACTAAAACTGCTTCTGGGCTTATTGTGTTACGTAAAAAGAGCAATTATGAGCCTGATTATTCTTTTTATAAGCCCTTTTAATGGTCTTTCAAAATAATTACGTTTAGAGATCATGTGCGGAATTGCCGGTATCATTACTCATCAGCAAATTAATTCTGATGCATTGTTTCAGATGATTGATGCTATGGTGCATCGTGGTCCTGATGGGAAGGGTTACTGGTTCAGTGAAGATATGACTGTGGCGTTGGGGCATCGACGTCTGTCTATTCTTGATTTGTCCGATTCTGGTACACAACCGATGAGTGACCGGTCAGGGAATTACATTATAACCTTTAATGGAGAGATATATAATTATCTAGAATTGCGACAGGAGCTACGAAACTACGGGGCCAAGTTTGCCAGTAATACGGATACTGAAGTTATACTCGAAGCCTATAAGCAGTGGGGTACAGATTGCCTGCAGCATTTTAATGGTATGTTTGCGTTTGCCTTATATGACAGGACAGCGCAGGTACTATTTTGTGCTCGTGATCGCTATGGTGAAAAGCCATTTCTGTATGCACTAACTCAACATTACCTTGTTTTTGCCTCAGAATATAAAGCAATGCTGCAACTAACAGAAGTTGGGGCAAATATTAACGAGATGGAACTGGTATTGAGTTCAGTGGTAGCCGGCAAGGGGTTAGACAGTAAGCGTCAAACTGTTTTTAGTGGCATTCAGCAGTTGCTACCTTCAGAGGCTATGTTGTTGGATCTGAAGAGCTTTGAAACAAAAATTTGGACATATTGGACTGTAACTAGAAATACGGATTATTCTCTTTTACCTGAGCCAGAGGCTAATGAACAATTTCGGGATCTGCTCATCGACTCGGTGCGACTTCGGATGCGAAGCGATGTGCCGGTTGGCTCATGCCTTTCGGGCGGACTTGATTCTAGTGTCATTGTTTCTATTGTAAAAAAGCAATTATTACCGGATACTGTTTACCATACATTTACGGGTATCTTTCCTGGTACAAAAGCTGATGAATGGCCATATGCCAAACAAGTAATTGATGACACAAATGTTGTTTCTCACGTAGTCGAGCCAACCAGCGAAAAGCTAAGCGTTGAATTAGCCGATTTTATCTGGTATAACGAATTACCAGTAAATAGTTCAAGTCAGTATGCGCAGTGGTGTGTATTCCGGCTTGCTAAAGAACACAATATTACTGTATTGCTGGATGGGCAGGGGTCCGACGAACTGCTTGGTGGCTATGAACAGTATTTTCGATTTTACTTGCAAACACTCCAGGATCAGGGAGAATACCGGCGTTACAACGAGGAAATTGGTGCTATTAAGGCACGCTACCCGTCAGCCCTACCTACCACTTTTGTTAATCTGCGTGAGCGGGTGCCATTTACTGCCCGTTATCTGTACGCCAACTACTTCAGGAAAGGTAATAGTTTGCTTTATGGACTGAAGCGGGATGCCAGCCATCAAATGAGCAGACAAACGGGATACGAGTGCAAAACAGATTTGTCAACATTATCTGCAGTGCTACATCAGGATTCTTTTGGCCGATTTCTGACTACGTTGCTGCGGTACGGAGACCGAAATTCAATGGCGCACTCACGAGAAGTTCGATTACCCTTCTGTGACCATCGCTTAGCCGAACTAGTATTTTCACTTCCTGCCTCATATTTGATGGGTGGGGTTCAGACTAAGCGTTTGCTGAGAGAGAGTTCAAAAGGAATTTTACACGAAGCTATTCGGACACGATGGAATAAACAAGGTTTTCGGCCTCCACAGGAAGTATGGTTTAAGGGGGAACTGATGCAGCAGGCACAGGATCTGTTTCATAGCACTGAGTTTACTCAGAGTGACCAATGGGATGCAGGTTGGTGGCAATCGGCTCTATCACGTATTGCCGCTGGTGAAAGTGGCCTCAGTTGGGTAGTCTGGCAGCCGTTTATTATACAGGTCTGGAAAAAGTACTTTGTAAAGAGCCATCAATTTGGGCAAAAGATTTCCATATTTCAATGAATATTATCATTTTCAACTATAGTCACCCTGATTTTCCGCACATTTCCGCCAAACGGATGAGCTATTTCGCTCAGCATCTGGCCATGCAGGGAAACCGAGTCGTATTAATTACCAAAACACTGAGAGATGAAGGCGAAAATAAACCGTATAGCGTGGTAGTTGAGGAACTTAAGCAACATGATTGGCAGGAGCCATATCTGTTGGCAGTTGCCCCAAATAAAAGTCAATTATTGTCATTCATTCGGAAGGCTAATACGCCAGTCTTATTGCGTCGTATAGCCATTTTGTATTGCTTCCTATTTAAGCAGGGCCGTTTGTTTTATGATTGGAGCGAAAAAGTCGAAAGCTATTTTCCATACTTGAAGAGAACTTTTCCGGCCAATATAAGCTGGGGGACTTTTGGGAATATAGATACACTTTTCCTCGTCCGAAATGTAGCTAGACAATATAATATCCCATACATACTTGACATAAAAGATCCTTGGCAGCGATTTGTAAAGGTATTTACGTACTCATTAGCTAAAAAGTTCAAAGGTGCTGCCGGAATTACAATTAATTCAATGTTTCAGGTTGAACACAGCTTGCCTTGGTTTCGAGGTATTCCATATTATCTGCTATATAGTGGTTTAGACGCTAATGAGATTAAAAAGCCTCAATACAGCGGAAATAGAGCGGAAAAAAGTAGAGAAATTTTCACAATAATGATGGTTGGTAGTATATATGATAATTGCCAATTTAAAGACTTACTTCAAGCAATTGACAGATGGTCTTATGACACTTTACGGAAAAATAATCAACAATTATTTTTTATTTATGCAGGAGCTGATGCTGAGCGTGTCCGTGTTATATTAGATAAGTTAAACATAAAATTCAATAGAAGTATATACGACTTTTTATCGTATACGGATTTATTTATGCTCTATCAGACTTCTAATGTAATTAGTTACATTGGGAGTCCTAATACATTTCATCATAAACTTATTGAAATCCTAGCGTTTGGGCTTCCAGTGCTGGCATATTCATATGAGTCATCCGAGTCAGTAGGATTGGCAGATAGTTGCCAAGGTAAACTATTTGTATGTTATAATGAACATGAAGTGCAGGAGGCTCTCAACGAAGTTAGAGCCTTACAACAGCCAGAGCAAGAAGTTAATACAATAGTGCTGGATCGGTTCTCTTGGTCAACGCTAAGTAAAGACTTGGAAAGCTTCTTCAGGAATCTAATACTGGACAAAGCTACTAATAAATAAATATAGTATTTTATGCTTTGTTTAGCTCCAGGCTTTTCATCTGACTGGAAAACCCATTACTTTTAATGTTACATCACATTAGCAAAATGGAGAGCACATGGGAAAGGCCTTTTAAATATTTTATATGGGGCACGATAATTATGTTGATTCTTGAAGGGCTATATTCACTTAGCATTTTTGAAGAAGCTTCTGTTGCTATTTCATTGCTAGCTTTTATGGTACTTATCGTAAATTTAAGTAAGCGAATAGTTATAATGGAAATCATAAGTGCTATCGCCTGCCTACAGGTTTTATTGACTCCAGTATTAATTTATCAGATAGCGCCTTCATATATGCCCATCCAGTCTGATGATTATTTTTCTTATGTTTTACCTGCTACCATTTCATTACTTGCTGGTCTTGCTTATTTTAGTCTTATTTCTGGAAAAAATCATGGTCATTATTTCAGTGATCTGAAGGTTTATTTAAATGACAAACCAGATATCGGCTTATGGATGGTAGGTTTAGGAATAGTGACACTATTTCTTGAACCATTTGTACCACAAGTTTTTAAAAATATTTTATTTCTATTTAAGTCCCTTCTGTATACAGGGTGTTTATATATATATTTTTCTAAAGCAAAGTACAAATTTGTAGTACTAGTTTTTGTAATTATATATTTGTTTTTCCAGACTGTTCAGGCTGGTATGTTTGGAGAGTTAGTTTATTGGCTAATGCTCTTTGTGATTTTTATGCTGGCTGGAAATGAAAGAAAGGTTTATCTGCCTACTAAGATTCTATTCATAAGTTTAGGCTTATTTTTAGCTATCCTAGTTCAGTCTATAAAACTGGAATATCGCTTGTACGCCTGGCGTAGTGTTTCAGTTGGAGGTGGAGGAAATGCGAGTTTTATGTTAACGTTAATATCTGATCGTATTAATAATATTGACAAATTATTTCAAGAAAGTTTTTTTCTGTCAGCTTTAGTTCGCTTTAACGAAGGGTTTTATATTGGACATACACTAGCTTATGTACCTAGCTACGCCCCTTTTGCTAACGGTGAAATATTAAACGATTTCGTTGCCCCCGTAATTCCTCGCTTTATTTGGACTGATAAGCCGTTAGCTAACGGTCTTGCTAATATAAAAAGATTTACTTCATTGACCCTATTTGAAGGGAATAATTTTGATATATCTCCTATTGGAGAAGCTTATGGAAATTTTGGTTATTGGGGCACTTTATTCCTATTATTATATGGTGTTTTAATTGGTGGGGTCTTCTATTATATCCTTAAAAAGTCTGAAAATAAACCTACTTTACTTCTTTGGTTACCTAAAATTTTTGTCTCATCTCTTCTAATGGAGTCTAATGTTTTTACAGCTTGGGGAGGTACATTTCAGAGTTTTATATTCGTTGCGCTTATTTTTAAAGTAGCAGAAATTTTTAAGTATAAAATTTAGGGACTTTTGCTTAATGATTGGTTTATATGCTTCAAGTGAGATATATATTTAGGAGCATTGGGGTGGGTTATAGCCTTGAAAATCTTTTTGGGGGGATAGGTGAATATTTATCTGGGACAAATAAAGTTCATGTTTCTGATGTTGTTGTCCCCTACATTAGTCGAAGCATTAGAAAGGTTTGGCTTAATGTTCTTTATGTTAAGAAGATCAAAGGGGGGGTATTTCATATTACAGGCGATATTCATTATACGGCCTTAGCAACAAAGCCATCGAAAACCATATTGACAATCCCTGACTGCGTCATGCTTAATCGCACAAAGTCGCAGCCAATTCGGTTTTTAGCCTTTTGGTTATTGTGGTATTACCTGCCCATTCGCCGGGCCGCCGTAGTGACGGCTATTTCTGAAAAAACGCGTCAGGAGCTGTACCGTTATATTGGTAAACTGGCTGATAAAGTTACCGTAATCCCCTGCAATTATGATCCGGCCTTTAGCTATTGCCCACGTGCTTTTAATAAGACATACCCAAACCTGTTGCATATCGGCTCTGCCCCGCACAAAAACCTATCCAGGTTAATTAAAGCAATTGAAGGACTTCCGTGCCGGTTAACAATACTGGGCAAGCTAACAGCAGAGATACAGGCTGAGATAGTTCAGCGCAAAATCGATTATGTAAATTACGTAGATGTGACGCAAAGCCAGGTGGTTAGTCTCTACCAGAAGTGTGACCTTGTTACATTTGTCTCTCTTTACGAAGGCTTTGGGCTTCCGGTTGTAGAAGCGCAGGTAGTGGGCAGACCGGTAATTACCAGTAATATTAGTCCGATGATCGAGGTTGCCGGAGGGGCGGCCTGCCTGGTCGACCCGACAGATATAAGCGCTATTCGTCAGGGAATCGAACGAATTTGTAATGATGATGCTTACCGGGCTGATCTGATTCAGAAGGGGAGAGTAAATGCGGAGCGGTTTTCTGTCGCTGCCGTTGCCACTAAGTACCTTGCATTGTATGAGTCTTTGGGTCGCCAAACCCGTATGTCTGAACCAGTTTGACTTCGATAGGATTATGTGTGGAATTGCAGGCATAGTGTCCAGAACGCAAAGCAATCGTTTGTCGGACTGCATCCGGAAGATGACTGATGCGGTACGGCATCGTGGACCAGATGCCGAGGGGTTTTTTGTGGACGATAAAGTAGCGCTTGGGCATCGCCGGTTATCAATAATTGATACATCCAGCGCAGCCAATCAGCCTATGTTCGACAGTTCGATGCGGTATGCCTTAATTTTTAACGGCGAAATTTATAATTACCGGGAAATACGGGCACAACTGGAAGCCGATTACGTATTTCGGACGCAGTCGGATTCTGAAGTGATTCTGGCGGCCTTTATAAGGTGGGGAGAACACTGTATAGGATACCTGAACGGCATCTTTGCTTTTGCCATTTATGACACGGTTGCGCAGCGCCTGTTTCTGTGCCGCGACCGGCTTGGCGTGAAGCCACTGTATTACTACCACGACGATCAGGTGTTTCTGTTTGCATCGGAGGTAAGGTCGTTATTAAAAAGTGGGGCTTTCTCAAAGCGGTTGTCTTTAGTTGGTCTGGCAGATTACCTCGCCTATCAGTCGGTTCATGAACCCCGGACCATTGTCGAGGGTGTTTATCAGGTCGCTTCCGGCTGTTACGCCTGGGTCGATGTTGTGCAGCATACCGTTGCATTACACACTTACTGGTCGTTAAGAATGTTCAGACCTGCACTGGATCAATCGTTGCCGGAGGTGGAACGGCAGGTAGCCGATCTGGTCACAAAAGCGGTGGAGCGGCAGATGGTTAGCGATGTGCCTATCGGTGCTTTTCTGTCGGGCGGAATCGATTCTTCAATCATTGTCGGTTTAATGGCACGTTGCACCGACCAACCAGTCAATACCGTAAATCTTTCCTTCCAGGAAGATCAGTATGATGAATCGGAATACGCCGTTCTGGCTTCCCGGCGGTTCAATACCCGGCATCATACCATTACGCTGTCGGCTCAGCAGTTACATGATGAGTTGCCAACGGTACTAAAGAGTATTGACCGGCCCAGTAGCGACGGTATCAATACGTATATGGTATCGAAGTACACGAAGGAAACCGGTCTGACGGTGGCGTTATCTGGCCTGGGGGGAGACGAGCTGTTTGCGGGGTACCCTAGCTTTCGCTATTATTATGACTTGTTCGGCTCGGGGTTGTTCTGGCATACGCCCCGACTGGTTCGGCAGTTGGCAGGGCATTCGCTGAATTTAGTGGCTTCGTACCGGCTGGAAAAACTAAAAACGGTGCTGTCCTCAAAGCGTCGGACCATTGGTGACATTTATCCGCCCTTTCGGCGTTTGTTTAAAGATCCGCAAATTCGGGAGCTGACTGGTGTTGCCAATCAGCCTGACTTTGCGGTTACCTACCTGGCCGCCGGAGCAGAGGAGTTATCACAAATGCCGGTATTGAGCCAGTTTTCGGTAGCTGAGATAGCTACCTACACAGAAAGCGTGCTGCTGAAAGATTCGGACCAGATGAGTATGGCGAATGCGCTTGAATTACGAGTGCCGTTTTTCGACCATGAACTGGTCGATTATGCCCTGAGTATTCCCGACGATTACAAATATCCTACCCGACCCAAACAGTTGCTGGTTGATTCGCTTAAAGAGATTTTACCGGAAGCAATCCGGAGCCGACCCAAAAGAGGTTTTGAACTGCCATGGAACTATTGGTTGAAAAACGAATTAAAAGGCTTTTGTCGTCAGCGGTTAAAGGGGCTGGGCCAAACGCGCTATTTCCAGGCTGGCGCTATTGATACGTTATGGGAGAACTTCCTAAAGGGAGATAAACGGGTGATCTGGAGTCAGATCTGGGCGCTGGTCGTCCTGGCGGAGTGGCTCAGCAATAACGAAATTGAATGTTGACAATTCTGTTTCCCATAGTTGCTTTTTATCCTTCTCAATCGGGTGGCCCTGCCAATACGGTATACTGGTTAACCAAAGCGCTGGTAAACAAAGGGTATAAACCATGTATTGTCACTACAGATATGGGCATACCCCCCGGTACGGTACCGCTGGACCGCTGGTTACAGACAGATGCAGGTTCAGTAATGTACACGAATGAATCAGCGTATCAGTTTTACCGGGGAACATCAAATGTCTACCTGTTTACACCAAAGCTATTTTTAAGAGCGCTGACCAGACTGCCTAACGCAGATATTATACACCTGTCGAGCTTTTTCCATATTCCGGGTGCGCTCATTGGTATATTAGCCGGCTTGTCCGGAAAGCGCGTATTCTGGTCGGTACGAGGTGAGTTTGATCCGGGGGCGCTCTCGTTTAGTCAGCGGAAAAAGCGAATGGTCATTGGGCTGGTTAAACACCTTGGGCTAGCCAGCCGTGTTATTTTCCACGCTACGTCTAACCTGGAAAAAGCGTATGTTCAAGATGTGTTTGGGAAGAAGGTAACGGTAATTACCATTCCCAACTATATGGAAATGCCTGCCCTGAAGCCAAGAAATCCGGCTACTCCCTATCTCCTGTTTATTGGCCGAATGCATCCCATAAAGGGTCTGGACCGACTTATACAAGCCTTAGATAAATCGGGTACATTCCGATCATCTGGTTTCACCCTAAAAATTGCCGGAAGCTTCAATGCCTACACGAATGAAATAAAGCAGCAGATCAGCGAGTTAAGATTGGCTGATCAGGTAGAATTTTTAGGTCAGATCGAAGGTGAGGCCAAGCAACAGTTGTATGCCGATGCATTTGTTACACTACTACCCTCGCATACCGAGAACTTCGGCAATGTTGTGATTGAGTCGCTGGCGCAGGCTACACCGGTAATTGCCTCAACCGGAACGCCCTGGCAGTTGCTGGCTGAGGAGAAAGCCGGCTGTTGGGTCAGAAACACCCCGGAGGAGTTGGCGAAAGCAATAGATGCCCTGGTAGCCATGCCGGAAGCTGACTACCAGGCTATGCGTCAGCGAGCCAGAGCGCTGGTAGAAAATCAGTTCGACATTGCCAAAAATATTGACAAATGGATCGCCTGTTACAGGAAAGCCGATGAGGTACGCTAACTTTGAACGGACGCCAGACAAAAAGCTTCTGTTTGGCGAACTACCGTTGGCATTAAACAAGTCAGGTTTCTATGTGTGGCATTGCAGGTATTGTGGGGCAGGGAGAGGCAAATACAGACAATATGCTGTGTTCGATACGGCATCGGGGCCCGGACGATGAAGGCCTATATACAGCCCCCAATCTGACATTATTTCACACACGGCTTTCCATTCTTGATCTGTCGCCCAAGGGCCATCAACCCATGCAAACCCCAGATGGGCGGTATGTGATTATCTTCAACGGCGAAATCTACAATCATCTCGACATCAGGAGTGAACTTTCTTCCCGGTTTGCCTTTCGATCTACGTCCGATACCGAAACACTCCTGTATGGGTTTGCGGCCTATGGCACCGCACTATTTAACCGGTTAAATGGCATCTTCACCTGCGCTATATACGACTCGCACACCCGGAAGCTGGTACTGGCTCGGGATCAGTTTGGTGTAAAGCCCCTGTACTATTACCACAAAGATGCCCGGTTTATATTTAGTTCCGAGCTGAAGACCATTGCCGGCCTGCCAGGAATCGATAAGACGATCGACTACACAGCCTTAGTCAACTACCTGCATTTTCTGTACTCGCCCGGTGAGCAAACTCCCTTCGTTTACGCCCGTAAGCTGCTGCCAGGGCATTATGTGACGCTGTCGGTTGATGATCCCCAGCACATTCAGACGCACCGGTACTACGAAATCCCTTTTGCCGGACAATTCACCAACCAGACCGAAGAAAAGCTTCTGAACGAGCTGGATGAAAAATTATATAAGGCCGTAGACCGGCAATTACAATCGGATGTTCCTTTAGGCTTTTTTTTGTCGGGTGGTCTCGATTCCAGCGCCGTAGTAGCTATGGCCAGACGGGCGAGGCCTACCGAGAAACTGACCTGTTATACAATACGGACTGCCGCCGGCCAACAACAGTATGAGGGTTTTGATAATGATTTACCCTATGCTCGAAAGGTGGCGGCACACCTCGGCGTTGACCTGATTGAAGTAGAGGCTGAAGCAGACATTGTGCGCGATTTTGATCGGATGATCTACCACCTGGATGAACCACAGGCCGATACGGCTCCTATCAACGTTTGGAATATTTGCCGGCAGGCCCGCCAGAACGGTCATACTGTTTTATTGGGGGGCATGGCGGGCGACGATGTGTTTTCGGGCTACCGGCGTCACCAGGCCCTGGCGTTGGAGCCGTTGCTTGCGTTATTACCGACTGCGTCCGGACGGTTGCTCCAGAGAGTTTTGGGAACCGGGCCGCGCACTAGCCCAATACTCCGGCGTATGCAGAAAGTAGCGTTGGGGTTGGGGAAGCCCCGGTTAGAGCGGATAGCCGATTATTTCGCCTGGCTTCCGCTGGCGACTAATCAGGGACTGTTTCAGGAGTCGATCCGGAATACGCTGCTGGATTACCAGCCCCGTGCTCATCTGCTGGATTCTCTCCACCGGATTCCGGAAGAGCAGAGCCTGTTAAATCAGGTATTGTTTTGGGAGTTGAGTTACTATCTGCCCAACCACAACCTGAACTATACCGATAAGTTGAGTATGGCGGTGGGCGTAGAAGCACGCGTGCCGTTTCTGGATAAAGAACTGGTGGCGTTCAGCGCTACATTGCCACCGGCCATGAAGATGCGCCGGACCACGACCAAATATCTGCTGCGGAAACTGATGGAACGTTACTTACCCCACGAAATTGTTTATCGATCCAAAACCGGATTCGGTACTCCGCTACGAAATTGGTTTCAAAGCGGTCAGTTGACAGCGTTGACCAGCAAATACCTGTCTGAAGAATGTTTGCAGCAAAGGGGGCTGTTTGATTCGGTGGCTGTACAGCAGTTGATACAGGCTAATCAGGCCGGTAAAACAGACGCATCCTATACACTTTGGGGACTAATGGCCATTGAGTCTTGGTTCCGACAATTTGTTGATTAAAGCATAGTTAATGTATTATTCTGATGGAACCAGATTATGTATTGTTCTATTCCCTTTTCAATTGAAATAGTTGGTTCGTAATGGAGCAGTTTCCGGGCTAAAGAGAGATCTGCATAGGTTTGCTCTACGTCCCCCGGTTGCATAGGTTGCCAATTTATAACTGCTTTAGACCCGAGGCCCTTTTCTATATGTTGGATTAGCGATAATAAGGTAACAGGAGCAGATCCACCTATATTGTATATATTAAATCCTCCTAGATTTTTGATAGCTGCTAAAACGCCAGATACAATATCTGTAACATACGTGTAATCCCGTGCGGTGCTGCCATCTCCGTAAAGAGTTATTGGATAACCATTTGAAATAGAAGCAGTGAATTGGCTTATTGCCATTTCTGGTCGTTGGCGTGGTCCATAAACGGTAAAAAAGCGAAGGCAGGTAATATCAAACCCGTGCAGGTGATAATAAGTATGGGCCAATAACTCTGCAGCACGTTTTGATGCGGCATAGGCAGATAAGGGTCTATCGCAGGCATCAGCCTCTGTGAAAGGTATTGTGGATGAATTCCCATATACAGATGAAGAGGATGCCATCACTATTTTAGTTACTTGGGCCTGACGCATTGCTTCCAGTAAGGTGAGGGTACCATTTACATTAACATCTACGTACAGGGAGGGGTTTTCGACGGAAGGGCGTACACCTGCGCGGGCCGCTAGGTGAATAACCATATCAAATGAGTTCTTCTGGAGTAGGCTCTCTAATAAAATGCCGTTACGTATGTCGCCCTCAATGAAAGTATATAAGTGGTGTCGATGAAAGGGGGCAATATTACTCCTCTTTAGATCTGATGAATAATAATCGTCTAGGTTGTCTATACATACGACGGAATGTCCTGTAGCCAATAGCTGCTCCGTTAAATGTGAGCCAATAAAACCAGCCCCGCCGGTCAGAAGAAAATGCATGAATAGTCAAACGAAGTGCTTTTGTTCACAACTGTATACTTTTATGGAGGTAAGCGACATAAAGTTCTTATCCACTTGTGGTATCTCAGGTAACAGAAGTGCTTTGGTCCCAGAGATCAAGAGGTGTAAATATACGCAGAAGTTAGCGTAAACAGCAGGGGAGATTCGGCCCCATCAGTTGATGACCTTGGTATCGCCAGACAAAACAGGTATCTTGGATGTGTCAGGGCTGCAACTTGCTTAAGTATAATTTAATTAAGGTGCTCATTATCAATCAGTAAATTCGCTGTTGCGCCACTGGCTATCCTTACATCGGAATGAGGGTTACTGTATTAATCATTCAGGGTATTTTAATACTAGGCTCTTGCTGGCTTTTCCACTCACGAACTCACCAGGCTTCGCCTTGGCGGGGCAGCTATTTTTCATTAGCAGCTAACCTGCGGTTAGGTGGTGATTTTTTGATCGATACCACAGAAGTCAATCACTTTGCCGCTCTACCTGAGATTGAGCAGAAGTCCTATCGGTTTCATCGGTCCGGCAACCTGACGAAACATGTTTTAACCCAGATCGGGTACGGCTATCTTTGCTCTGTAGCCCGGCGCTTGTTTCCTTTCTTTGGTGATTCGGTGAGCATCGTTTTACTGCAGGTACTGGTGCATGTACTCCTTTGCTTATTGGTTCTTTACCAGTTAAGCTTCTGGAAGCAGGTAGCCTTTTTGTGTCTGTATTGTGTTAATCCGGTAGTGATAAAGTTTGTCACGTATGACTATTATTACTTCTGGCAGGTTATCCCTGCATTTACAATTATACATCATTTTATGGGGTATAAATGGAACCGCTGGGCTACTGTATTCTGGGGAGTTTTGCTGGCAATTGTATTTGTGACCCGGCCGTCAATAATACTGGCAATCCTGTTTTACATGGGGCTGCTATATTGGAAAGGAAGTCGTACAGATGCGATGCTATTAGGGCTGTTACTATCTGTCCTGGTCATTATACTGTACAGACCTATAGCACGAAGCTTCTGGTTTACAGCTTATGTAGGTTTAGCTGCTTACCAAAATCCGTATGTAGATCAACTTTCAGATCTAGCTGGGTACAAGTTTTATGAGCGTAAAACAGGAACTCCGTATGCTCATGAGAACGATTTAATGCAGGAAAAGAGGTTTGGCGCAATATTACAGGAGGAAGTAATTGGTATTGTGAAAAGGGATCCCTGGCTTGTCTTAAAAAATACGTTTATCAATACTTTGCTAAGCTTCTCTGTCGGGTATGTTGTGGGAGCTTCTGATTGGGTGAATTATGGTCTGGCTTTTTTAGGCTTGTTGATAATCGTGTATCTGCAAGCTGGAAGGCAGCAGTTTTATATACTGGCGACTCTGGCAACTGTTACCACGTTTACGTTATATTACCCACCAATACCTGCTTATATGTTTGGCGCTTATCCGTTATTGGTTTTGGGAGTGATAGAAGCAACCCAGCAACTCTTTTTCAACTATCAACTGAACAAAAGGGGCATGAACGACTACGTAAACCAATAGGGCTTTACGTTCTTTGTAGGCAACAAGTAAATCAATGGAAAAAGAACATAGACCAGGCTTTTTAGCGTAAAGAAGCTGCTCTGTCGGTTCCTTGACCAAATCTCATGAAAATTCTCAACATTGTGGGTGCGCGGCCCAATTTTATGAAGGTGGCTCCGCTGCACCGTGCTTTCCAGCAGTACCCACAATTTCAGTCGAAAATTGTGCATACCGGTCAGCACCACGATGCGCAAATGAGCGATGTCTTCTTTCAGCAGTTGGAACTGCCCACGCCCGATTATTTTCTGGGCGTAGGCAGCGGAACGCCCACGCAGCAGATCGCGAGTATTATGCTGGCGTTTGAGCCGGTGATCGAGGCCGAAAAGCCGGATCTGGTGCTGGTGGTCGGCGATGTCAACTCCACGCTGGCCTGTGCGCTGGTGGCCAGTAAAAAGCAGGTGCCGGTGGCGCACGTAGAGGCCGGGTTGCGGAGTGGCGACCGCCGGATGCCGGAAGAGAACAACCGAATCTTAACGGATGCCATTTCTGATTACCTTTTCGTTTCCGAGCCGGCCGGCCTGGAAAACCTGAAGCGGGAGAACGTACCAGACCATAAGGTGTATTTCGTGGGCAATGTCATGATTGATTCGCTGGTGCATTACCGGCAAAAAGCGGCCGAGTTGGATGAGGTTGGCCGCCTGGGCCTGGAGCCTCAGGGGTACGCGATCATCACCATGCACCGACCCGCCAATGTGGATACCGAAGCGGGTTTACAGCGTATTCTTCAGATTGTGGCCGATACCGCCCGGTACCGAACGGTACTCTTTCCTGTGCATCCCCGCACCCGCAACAACCTGGTCCGGTATGGGCTTATGACCCATCTGGAAGCGATTCCCAACGTGCGCCTGATGCCCCCGCAGGGCTATCTGGAGTTTCTGAACCTGATGGAAAACGCGGCTTTGCTGATTACTGACTCCGGCGGTATTCAGGAAGAAACCACCTACCTGCAGGTGCCCTGCCTCACCTTCCGCGACAGTACCGAGCGACCGGTTACGGTAGATGTCGGTTCCAATCAGCTGCTGGCCGACCTGAACCCGGTAACGGTGCAGCAGAACGTAGCAGAGATCCTGAATGGACAGGCTAAGGCTGGAAAACAGCCGGCCTTGTGGGACGGCCGGGCGGCCGGGCGCATCGCAGCGGTTCTCTATCAGAAAGCCTGATAGCGAAGCCCTTTTTGCCTGAGGTACGGGCTGCCCTCGCCGGCAGGTTGTACGGTACCATCAGGATTGCCATAGCAAACAGAAAAGCGATCCGGCGTCGGGCAAAGGCTTTGGTTGATTGGCAGAGGGTGTATACTTTTACGAAATGACAAAAAAAGCACTAATCTGTGGCGTTTCCGGACAGGATGGGGCGTACCTGGCCCACCTGTTACTCGCAAAGGGCTATGAGGTATACGGCGGGTCACGCGATGCGCAGATGGCCTCTTTTCATAATCTGGACCGTCTGGGCATTCGCCGGCAGGTAACGCTCGTTTCCATCAGCATCAATGACTTCCGCAGTGTACTGCAAACGCTGCTGCGTATAAAGCCGGATGAGGTGTATAACCTGGCCGGGCAAAGCTCGGTGGGGCTCTCCTTTGAGCAGCCGGTCGAGACCCTGGAGAGTATCAGCATGGGCACCCTGAATCTGCTGGAAGCGATCCGCTTCAGCGACCTGCCCATTCGCTTTTACAATGCCGGCTCCAGCGAGTCGTTTGGGGATACCGGTAGCCTGAGGGCCGATGAGACCACGCCCTTCCGGCCGCGCAGTCCGTATGGTGTGGCTAAGGCAACGGCCTACTGGCAGGTGGCCAACTACCGCGAATCATATAACCTATACGCCTGCACCGGCATCCTTTTTAACCATGAATCGCCCCTGCGGCCGGAGCGGTTCGTGACCCAGAAAATTGTTAGAGCGGCTAAGCGCATTGCCGCCGGGAGTTCGGAAAAACTCGTGCTGGGTAATATCGACATTGCCCGGGACTGGGGCTGGGCACCGGAGTATGTCGAAGCCATGTGGCTGATGCTACAGCAGCCGGTACCCAATGATTTTGTTATCTCCACCGGTGAGACCTACAAATTGCGGGATTTTATCCATACCGTGTTTTCATCGCTGGACCTTCGCTGGGAAGACCATGTCGAAACGGACCGGTCCTTTTTTCGCCCGTCTGATATTGCCGAAGGGCACTCCAATCCGGCAAAAGCGCGGGACATGCTCGGCTGGTCGGCCACCTACCGCATGCCGGATGTAGCCCGCATGATGGTGGCGCAGGAGCCGAACTAGTGTTTTAACCGTATACCAGCGGCCCTACAATCCGCTTCACCTGGTACTCTGTCTGGACGAAGCCCGGCAACAATTGGTCAGTGAGACTCCAAAGAGTTTTACTAAAAATGGGGTTGAGCATATCGATTATGAGTACCGCCGGGAGGGCGTAGCAGAAATGTTCATGGGCTGTGAGCCGTTAGGGTGGTCAGCGTCAGGTGGAGGCTACGGAAAGTCATAGTAGCCAGGAGTGGGCTAAAGTATTGGGCAAGATTGTCTGAAGAGTGGTGGGCGGATGCCGAGCGCATTATGTTGGTGCAGGACAATTTATCGGCCCACCGCAAAGCGGCACTTTATGAGATCTTTAGTGCTGAACGGGCGCGGGCTATTTTACGTAAAATCGACTTTGTGTTCACGCCGAAACATGGTTCGTGGCTGAATATAGCGGAGGTAGAGTTGAGCGTGTTGAGCCGTCAGGGGCTAACCGAGCGAGTTGCTAATCAAGCTGCGTTCACTAAACAAGTGCAGGATTGGGTCACTCGTCGCAACGACAAGTCCTCCAAAGTGGATTGGCAATTCACTACGACGGATGCACGCACAAAATTGAAACGCTTATATCCGTCAACTATTGGCGGTTAGAACACTAGTACGCTAATAGGTTATTTTCAAGGCATTGTTATTTGCCGGGAAAAAACTTACTTTTCCGCCGACTCCGGCAAATGAAATAAGCTCGCCGGTTTTAATATGTTCTTCTTAACATTTAACCGTAAATCTAATGAAAAAACTTCTATTCTCTTGGGGACTAACGCTCCTGTCCCTGATGACTTCGCTCACGTTTGCCCAAACCATGGAGGTCAAGGGCAGGGTGACCGATGAGACGGGGAGCGCGATTTATGGTGTCAACGTCCTTGTCAAAGGCACCAACCGGGGAACCATCACCAACAATCAGGGTGAGTATAGTATTTCGGCGCAGAAAGGCGCCACGCTGACCTTTAGCTACATCGGCTTTGTGTCAAAAGACGCAGTGGTCGGCAACAGCGCTACCGTGAATGTGTCGCTGGCTCCGCAGTCGTCTGTATTGGAGGAAGTCGTTGTAACCGCTCTTGGTATCAAAAAAGAGAAAAAAGCACTGGGTTATGCCGTTTCAGAAATAAAGGGTGATGAACTGACGCAGGCCCGGACCGTCAACGTTGCCAACTCCCTGCAGGGTCGGGTAGCCGGTCTGAACATCTCGGCTCCGGCATCGGGTCCGGCGGGTTCAACCCGGATTGTGATTCGCGGGAATGGCTCTATCTCGGGCAACAACCAGCCCCTGATTGTGGTAGACGGTATCCCCATCAACAACGACAACCTGGGTAATGCCGGGATGTGGGGGGGGGGCGACCGCGGGGATGGTATTTCCAGCCTGAACCCGGACGAAATCGATAATATCAGCGTATTGAAAGGGGCAACGGCAGCCGCTCTCTACGGCTCACGGGCATCCAACGGAGCCATTCTTGTAACCACCAAAGGGGGCAAGGCCGGTAAAGGTATTGGCCTGGAAATCAACAGCAACTTTGTAGCCGAAGACATTCTCATCAAGCGTTTCGATGGCTACCAGTATGAATACGGTGCCGGAAACCGGGGTGTAAAACCCACTACTGTACAGGAAGCCCTGACTTCCAATAGCTGGGGGGCTAAACTCGACGGTTCGCCGGTGATTCAGTTCGACGGTAAGTCTCGTCCTTACTCGGCGCAGCGCGACAACCTGACTAACTTCTACCAGACAGGCTCGACGTTTACCAACTCGGTGGCCCTGACCGGTGCAACAGACAAGGTAACCTACCGCCTGTCGATGAATGACCTGAACAACAATTCAGTCATTCCGAACAGCGGTCTTCGTCGGAACAACTTCGCCCTGAATGTCAACGGCGACCTCGGCCCGAAGTTCTCGTTTGTCAGCAACGTTAAATACATTATTGAGAAAGCGAGAAACCGCCCGCGTCTGTCTGACTCGCCGGGCAGTGCTACCTACGCACTTAATGCCATGCCTACATCGCTGGGTGTAGCGGCTCTGCAGGAAAGTCAGGTGGACTCGCGCAATTACGAGCTCACCTGGTCCGATAACATCTACATTCAAAACCCTTACTACGCAGCGTATAACTGGCTGAACCAAGACCAGAAAAACCGGGTCATCGGAACGTTTGAACCCCGTTACGACCTCACCGACTGGCTGTATGTGAAAGGCCGGATTGGTTTCGATAATTACAATTATCGCTACCAGGACCAAACGCCTTACGGTACGCCGTTCAGCCTGCGCGGAAACTACAACGTAACGGGTCGGAACTTTACAGAAACCAACGCCGACCTGATGCTGGGCGTGCAGAAGAAATTCTCTGAAAAGTTTGGCCTCAATCTGCTCGTTGGGGGCAACCAGATGCGGCAGGAAGGCCGGTTCTTTAACTACGGCAGCGGCCCGCTCAACATTCCGTTCTTCTACGACATCTCCAACTCCGACCCGGCCAACCGGGGCCTGGGTGAGCAGTGGTTCCGCAAGCGGATTAACTCCGTGTATGGTTCAGCCGAATTCTCCTACAACAACTACCTGTATCTGACCGCTACGGCCCGTAACGACTGGTTCTCGACGCTTGCACCGGGCAACAACAGCATTCTGTACCCATCGGTGGGGGCCAGCTTTGTGTTGTCGGATGCCATGAGGCTGCCATCGTTCATTAATTTCCTGAAGCTGCGGTCGTCATGGGCACAGGCCGGGGGCGATACGGACCCCTACAACCTCTCGCTGTACTATGCGCTGTCTGGTGCTCACCTTGGCGCTCCGCTGGCCCAAATCAGCGGTGGTACCGTGCCTAACGCCAGTTTGCAGCCACTTACCTCGACTACGTTTGAGGCCGGTTTCGATACGCGCCTGTTCAACAACCGCCTGAACATTGATTTTGCCTACTACACCCGGACCACCACCAACGACATTGTGGGGGCTACCATCTCGGCAACCTCGGGCTACAGCAACGCCCTGTTCAACGTCGGTAAAATTGAAAACAAGGGTATCGAATTGCTGCTGAACTATCAGGCCGTAAAGACCCCTGCCTTTACCTGGGAAAGTTCATTCAACATGGGTTATAACCAGAGCAAGGTTATCAACCTTTATGGCTCTCTGACCACCCTGCGGGTTGACGAAAACCGTACCCGGAGTGCGTTTATCAACCATGTAGTTGGTCTGCCTTACAGCCAGGTACAGGGCTTTGATTACAAGCGCGACGCCAGCGGCAACATCATACATAATGCACAGGGTTTCCCGATCCAGGGCGACCTGAAAAATTTCGGAACGGGCGTAGCTCCGCTGACCTTGGGCTGGAACAACTCGTTCCGGTATAAAAGCATAGGCTTTAGCTTCCTCATCGACGGGAAGTTTGGCGGGTATCTGTTCTCCGGCACCAATGCCTACGCATACCGCCGGGGTTTGGCCAAAGAAACCCTGGAAGGGCGTGAAGGCGGCTACGTTGGGATAGGTGTGACCGAAAAAGGTGAGAAAAACGCGGTACAGGTGAATCCGCAGGACTATGCCGAGCGCGTGTTCAACGTAGCTACACCGTTTGTATATAAGTCTGACTTCCTGAAACTGCGGCAAATCATCATTGACTACTCGCTGCCGTCGGCATTGCTGGCTAAGACACCGATTAAAGGAGCTTCTGTCTCGATTGTCGGGCGCAACCTGGCCATCCTGATGAAGAAAATCCCGAACATTGACCCCGAATCAACGTATAACAACTCCAACGCGCAGGGCCTTGAACTGGCTGGCGTGCCGGCAACCCGTACGCTCGGTGTAAACCTGAACCTGAAGTTTTAACCTCACATTTGACAAAGACTATGTTTCGTAAACTAGCGATAGTGATGGCCCTTATCCTGACGATGGGTGCCTGCACAAAAGACTTCGAACAGATTAATATCAACCCCAACCGTCCATCGTCGGTGCCGCTGGATTACCTGCTGGCTCAATCCTCGCTGATGATTGCGGGCGAAGGGGGCGACCCCGGTTACCGCTCCTGGCGGACCAACATCATCTACTGCGCCATGATGATGCAGCAGATGTCATCGGTAGAAGTAGGTTTTTACCGGGGAACGGTCTATACGTTCCAGGGCGACCTGAGCGCGGCCTGGTTTGAGCGGGCCTACCCGAACTCGATTAAAAACCTGGTGAACCTGATTGAACTGGCCAAGAAAGACGCAAAGAATGTGAACATCACCTCGATGGCCCGGATTCTACGCGTGATTGAAATGGCTACCCTCACCGACATCTACGGCGACGTGCCATATTTTGAAGCCGGTTATGGTGCCCTGACGGGCGTGTTCTCGCCCAAGTACGACCCACAGAAGGCAATATATGCCGATTTGCTCAAGGAACTAGACGAAGCCGGTTCAGCCCTGAGCACCTCGGCCTACATTCCCACCCAGGCTGACTTTGTGTTTGGGGGCGACATAAACAAGTGGAAGCGGGCGGCCAACTCGCTCATGCTGCGGCTGGCCATGCGGATGCAGAAAGCCGATGCCGCTGCCGCCCAAAGCTGGGCCAAAAAAGCGGCTGATAAGGGCCTGATGAGTGGCAACGACGATACCTTCGCGCTGAAGTATGTGCCGGGAACCACCGCCGGTGCCAACTCCAACCCCAACTCGTGGAATATGGCGGCTATTGGCCGGGGTATTGTGACTGCCGATAACATACAGTGGGGCAAAACCTACATTGATGCCCTGGTACGGCGGAAAGACCCCCGCCTGTCGGTGGTGTCGGCACTGAAATCGGGCGATACTACGCCGGATAAGCAGATTGGCCTGCCCATCGGTACGGATGCCACCATGCTGGCGGCTCTGCCCGCTCCGCTCAACAACCGCGCCAACTACTCGCGCCCGGCTCCGAATATGTATGCCCTCGGCAACCCTTATTTCATTATGACGTATGCCGAGTCGGAACTGCTCAAAGCCGAAGCCATTGAGCGTGGCTGGGTAACCGGCAGCGCCAAAACTTCGTACGACAACGCGCTCGTAGCCGGTGTGCTGCAACTCAACTCCTACGCGGGCAACCTCACAGCCGCCCAGGCCCAGGCCTACCTGGAGGCTAACCCCTATCCGGCTTCGGGTACGCTCGACGCCAAGATGGATGCCATCCATACGGAACTCTGGATGACCACCGGGGCTACGCTCAACCATATGGAAGCCTGGCACAACTGGCGCCGTACGGGTTATCCGAAGCTTACACCGGTCAATTATCCGGGTAACGAAACCAACGGTCAGATTCCACGCCGTCTGCGGTATTCGCAAGGTGAGTTTGGCGTAAACCCCAATATCAACGAGGCTATTACGCGGCAGGGCCCCGACCTGTTTACCACCCGTGTATGGTGGGATAAGCAGTAAGCCCGGCTACCCGGTAAAAAGATGCCTTTGGAAACGAAGGCATCTTTTTTTTATGTAATTTTCAGTTTCCTTTCGCAGTCAGTAATAGTCGTTTATGAAATTCGGTGTTTTCCTGGTCCTGGCTTTCTCGTTAAGCTCCTGCTTGCATACGTCGCCGGATACGCTGTTCAAACAACTGGATTCGGACCAGACCCATATTGAGTTTATTAACAGCATTCAGGAGACGGAAACCGACAATGTGCTGAACTATGAGTACTTCTACAACGGGGGTGGCGTAGCGGCTGCAGACTTCAACAACGACGGACTTATTGACCTCTATTTCACCGCAAATCAGGGCGAAGACAAACTGTACATCAACGAAGGCAAGCTGTCTTTTAAAGACGTCACTCAAACGGCCGGTATCACCTGGAAAGGCGAATGGAAAACGGGCGTCACCATTGTGGATATCAACCAGGATGGCTGGCAGGACCTCTATGTGTCTGTGTCGGGCAATGTGCAGAGGCCGGAGCTGCGCCGGAACAAACTCTACATCAACAACGGCAAGGGCCGTTCCGACGTATCGGGACCGCCAACCTTTACCGAAAAAGCCGCCGAGTACGGCTTAGACCTAAATACCTATACCACCCAAACCGCTTTTTTCGACTATGACAGGGATGGTGATTTAGACGCGTATATCCTCAACCATAATGTTAAAGATTTCAATCGCTTTGATGTAGAGGCTGTCCGGGCCATGCGCGACTCACTCGCCGGAGACCGGCTGCTGCGAAACGACGGCGGCAAGTTTGTGGATGTAAGCGCAGTGGAAGGCATCAAAGGTAATCCCATTGGTTTCGGACTGGGCATTCATATTGCCGACATTAATCAGGATGGCTGGCCGGATATCTACGTGTCAAACGACTATCTGGAAAACGACTACTGTTATATTAACAACGGCCGTACCGGTGGCCCTGCTTTCTCCGACCAGATTACCCGGATGACCAACCATGTCAGCTATTTTTCGATGGGGAATGACATCGGAGACGTCAACAATGACCTGCTCCCCGACATTATCACGGCCGATATGCTCCCGGAGGACAATAAACGGCAGAAGCTGCTGTTCGGGCCCGATAAATACGAAGGCTACCTCTCTATGCTCCGCAATGGTATTCACCCGCAAATCATGCGCAATATGCTGCAACTGAATAATGGGGCATGGGGCAAGGGTCAAGCGGTTATCAGCAGTTCCTCCAGCCCCCAGCCCCATGCCCCCAGCCGACCCGTTGGACCGCCCATGCCAACTTTCTCGGAAATAGGCCAGGTGGCGGGTATCTCCAATACCGACTGGAGCTGGTCGGTACTGTTGGCAGACTATGACAATGATGGTTACAAAGACCTGTTCATGACCAATGGCTACCTGCGGGATTACACCAATATGGACTTTATGAAGTACTACGCCGACCAGGGCGAGCGCAGTTCGGAAGGTATTCTGGGGCTTATCAGCCATATGCCGTCAACGAAAGTGCCTAATTATATCTTCCGAAATGAGCACAACCTGACCTTCTCCAACAAACAAGCTGAGTGGGGCTTTTCAGCACCGGTTATCTCCAACGGGGCCGTATATGCGGACCTGGATAATGATGGCGATCTGGAGATTATCACCAACAACATCAATGAGAAAGCCGGCGTGTACCAGAACCTGAGTACCGAAAAGTCCGGTAATAACTACCTGAACGTTGTGCTGAATGCCGGTAGCAATAAGGCCTTCACCACCGGCACGAAGCTGTATCTGTACAGCGGTAGCCTGAAACAGTTTCAGGAATACAGCCCGACACACGGGTTTCAGAGTAGTCTGGCCACTCCGGTCCATTTTGGTCTGGGCGCCAACAAATCAGTAGATAGCCTGGTAGTGGTCTGGCCCGACGGAAAAGAACAGAAACTGACGGGCATTGCGGCTAATCAGCGGTTAACAGTCACGTACGCCAAAAACCTGCCCGCGTGGAATCCTGCCGCTCCCGCTTCATCTCCCCTCTTTATGGCAGCTCCTGTCTTTCCGTTTGCCCATCAGCAGATGCCCCTGAACGACTTTAGCCGGCAGATTCTGCTACCGCATATGTATTCGTTTCAGGGGCCGCGTATGGCAAAGGGCGATGTGAACGGCGACGGACTGGAGGATGTCTATATCGGTGGTGGCAAGGGACAGGCTGGTGGCCTTTTTGTCCAGCAGGCCAACGGCACATTTAGCCGCCGGGAGCAGCCCGACTTTGCGCAGGATGAACTTTGTACCGATACCGATGCGGTGCTGTTTGACATCGATAAAGACGGTGACCTGGATCTGTATGTCACTAGTGGGGGGTACGAGTACCTGCCCAATGACCTGATGCTGCGAAACCGGCTATACCGGAACGATGGTAAGGGGAATTTTAAAAAAGATTTTGACGCGCTGCCGGCAGAAGGCTACGCCGATAATGCTGTAGAGACGATTGATTTCGACCGCGATGGCGACCTGGATCTGTTTGTGGGTGGTGGGGCCGTTCCCGGTATTTACCCCAGCTACAACCCCAGCCGGCTATACCGGAATGATGGCGGAAAACTTGTTCCGGTAGCCAGTCCGGCACTGGAATCACTGGGCCTGCTGACCGATGCCTGTGTCATTGACTTTGATCGTGACGGCTATGATGATCTCGTAGCCGTTGGCGAATGGACACCGGTTATTCGCCTTAGGAACAACCGCGGAGTACTGGAACGGGTGCCGGATGATACCGATACCTTAACGGGATTCTGGCAGCGGATTGCCTGCGCCGACTTCGACCGCGATGGTGATCTGGACTTAATTGTCGGCAACTACGGACTGAACTCCCAATGGAAAGCATCGACAGAGAGCCCGTTGACTATGGCTGTCGCCGATTTCGATGATAACGGAAAAGCAGACCCGATACTGTCTTATGCCATTCAGGGGAAAAGCTACCCTGCCTACAGCCGGGACGAACTTCTGGACCAACTGGTGCCGCTCCGGAAGAAGTATACCAATTATGCCCTCTACTCAGAAGCCACCACGGAGGACGTTTTGAACGAGTTTAAAAATAAAACTCCGCAGATGCTGAAGGCCAGTACCCTTTCTACGGTTTATCTGGTGAACAACAACGGCAAATTCGAGCCGAAGGCGCTACCTGTTCAGGCACAGTTTGCTCCGGTGTATGCCATTGCCTGCGAGGATATCAATGGCGACGGCTACAAAGATTTGCTTCTGGGAGGGAACCAGAGCCGCGGCCGGGTACGAACTGGGAACATCGACGCCAACTTCGGGCAGGTGTTTCTGAACGACCGCAGGGGGCATTTCCGGTACCTCCCGCAAACCGAATCAGGCCTTTATCTGAGAGGAGACACGCGTGATTTTCTTTTTATCCGGAGTTACCTGCTGGTGGGCATTAATAGCCAGCCTGTTCATGTATATACCAAAAGCAGTTCGCCGGATCTTTAGCGAACGGTTTTGTGTTTGGTAAGGGGTTTAAAATAACCCTGCAACTTACCATCGTACATGGCCATCTCGCTGACCACACTGACCGTGCCTGCTTCAAAATCCAGATCTGCGTAAGAGCGGAGTATTTTGTTGAGTTTGACCAGTTGAAGATCGTCAAGTTTCAGGTCATAGTTAAAATCCGGCATCTGCTTCAACAGGTTCATATTTTTTAACGTCAGACCGGTATTAGTGGCCCTGAACAGGTTAACCAGTTCAATACCGCCGTTGTAGGCGGCAAAGCGGTTGATTTCGATAGGCAACAGATCCCGCACCACCTCAGTCCAGTCAACCTCCTTACCGGTCTGGCTGGCTTCCTCGTTCTCGATGAAAGAGAAGTTGAGTTCAGGGTTGTAAGCCTCAACCTCGCCTACCAGCCGCCCTTTAAAAGAAAGACTTGTCGGGTCGCCCCAATAATCGAATTCTAAATGGTCTGGTTTGTCTTCCACCTCCTTTTTTAAGTAGGTAATCAGGATCCGGGCTACTGATCTTGTGTTGAGGTCGCGAAAGGACAATTTCCATGGCTTTGAGTTGAAGCCGTACCCCCTCTTCTGACAGGCGTACACCAGTTTGCTCGGCTAAGTAATCACCTCATGGGGTGGCCGGCCGCCAGGCGGAGTTGCCGGTCCTGCCGGACATAGATGCGGACATCGTTGGCACTGGCGGCCAGCACGTAGTACTGCCGGATAATGCGGTGAATAAGGGCAAAGTTTTCGTGCCGCTGGCTTAATTTGGTCAGCAGGAGACTGGTATTGCCAACGGCGTCCAGAAACACCGCCGGCCGGTTTCTCAGCAGGTCGGCGGCATAGCGGTTGAGGTAGGCCTGTCGCATGCTGTTGGGAATGATACTCCGGGGGGTGTGATTTTCGGAGACACCCTGCGCCAGTTGGGTTTGAACGTAGTAGCGGCAGTTCCAGCCCCAGACGGCCAGCCTGTCGGTGCCGGGAACGGCGTATTGCCTGACGATGCCGGCCACGGCTGATCTGCTCACGTTCAGGCTGTCGGGGAAGGAAAACACCGCCGGATTTCGGTTGAATAAGCGCTGAGACACGTCGGCCACGGGCTTTCCCCGCAGGTAATTCACCAGCGATTTGCCGTATACCTGTACATACGAGTTGTTCAGGGTAAACGCAAGCAGGCACAGGAAGCCGGCGAACAGGACAACCTGCGGTTTACGAAGCCGGATGGAGGGGCTGTTGAGTATAGCCTGTAGGCAGATGGCCTGTAGCCAGCCAAGCGGAAAAACCAGCAGCAGCAGATGATGTGCAAACTCGGTGCCCGGTGCAATAACCGCCCAGCCCGCCATGAGCGCCGGGGCGATAACCAGAACCAGGGGCCAGGTACCGGCTGGGCCACGGACTGATAGCCGCCGGCCGGCCAGCGCACCGGCAACCGTTAGAATGCAGGGGACCAGGACAACGAAAATAAACTCCGGCGGCTGCGTTTGCAGGCTCAGAAAGCGCAGGAGGTTACTCCCAAAACCACGCTGAACGCCATTTAGGGCGGTATACAGTTCGCTGTAGGTGGTTAAGCTGCCGATAAAGTAATAGTTGATGAAGTAGTCGGCTACCCCAAACCGGTACGCCAGGGCAAACACCAGCAGGGTAGGCATCAGAAAGCCGGCCAGCAGGGCCGCCCCGTAGCGCAGGGCGCTCAGGCGGTATGTCTGTAGTAAATAGCCGGCCGGCACCAGCAGCAGCGTACCCACAATGGGCAGGCTCTGCAGTTTGCAATAAGCGGTCAGGCCGGCCAGGAACCCCAGCGTAATCAGGCCGGAAATCGACGGCCGCCCATACCGGAACACCCGCATTGCCAGGGTAAAGCAGCCGGTAATCAGCACCAGAGACGTCAATTCACTGCTGTATTGGAGAAAATCGGGATGGTTGGCCGAGGCAAAGAAGAGGGTCAGCACCAGAAAGCTTAGCCGCCTGCTGATGCGGGAAGAGACAAGCAGCTGTAAGCTACGGTAGTAGAAAATAAGGGAAATAATCAGCAGCACCATTCCTGTTACCCGCAGCAGGGTATACTCGAAGGGTAAGCCCAGGGCATGAAACGGCAGCAGGATATAGGAATTGACCGGGCCGATGGTGCCGCTATCTACCGACCGGCCGTAGACCGGGTCCTGCCACAGTGTCATGGCCTGCGTGAGCACCTGGCTCTCGTCTTCGTTCAATTGTTGATTATACAGGATACTGGGCAACCGCATGACCAGGAGCAGCAGGAACGTAAGCGATCCAAAGAGAACGGCCGGGTTACGAGGAGCTGGCTGGTTGTCTGCCCGGTAGTCCTGCCAGATCACATAAAGGATGCCCGTAAGCAGGCATGCGGAGACAAGATAGTAGAGGATGGGGAACAACATATATAGCAGCGTTCAGTGGGTTATGACCGTCTGGGGCGTGGGGTTACGCCAATAGGTCAGCATTCTTCAGCGGCTGATTTTTGAGAAGTTCATAGTCAGACGAGGTAAAGAGGGCCGTCAGCCCCGGCAGATCCTGAGGGCGGTGCAGATCGCTGCCGATAAAGTCGACCAGACCGTGTTTGAGCAGCAGCCGGCCCTGCGTCTGAATACGGCTGCCGTAGCGGCCCGTCAGCGACATCCAGTTGAGCTGGAACAGGCAGCCGGCGTCGTGCAGGCGGGCGAGTCCGGCCAGGTCGTCATGGAAATAGCGGTATCGTTCGGGGTGGGCCAGCACGGGGGTGTACCCTTTGGTCTGAATCCGGAATAACAGTTCGTTGAACTGAAACGGAGCTGAGGCCCAGCCGGTTTCGATCAGCAGGTACTTCTGCGGGCCAAAGGTCAGCAGGTCATTATTGTCCAGCAGGTCCGGAAAAAAATCGTCGATCAGGTATTCGGCGGCTACCTCAATTCGGAGCGGGAGGTTGTGGGTGTCGGCCAGCGTCTGTAAGGTTGCCTGCCCGGCACGGAGGGTTGCCGACTCATTTGGGTACCAGTCCCGGCTAACGTGTGGGGTGGTAATGACTTTCCGGATACCCCAGTCGGCAAATTGTTGCAGGCATTCCAGGGCCTGGTCGGGAGTAGCGACGCCATCGTCGATATCCGGCAGGAGGTGCGAGTGCATATCGACCTGCCAGAAACAGGGATTGGGCGGGAGTTCGGCGGCCTCCCCGGCGTTTCCGGTGAATACTTGCTTAAATCGCGACCAGATACTCATTTATCGAAGAAAAACAGGCGATATTTTTTTGTGTACTAAAATAGCCATCAAAGATACGCACAAAGTTCGCAGGAAATGGCATTGGTTGTGTGCGTACATTTGTAGGATGAGAAGAGTAACAACTCCCTCTCCTATGAAACAACTTGTGCAAAATCTCAAAAACGGGCAGACAATCCTGGAAGAAGTGCCGGCTCCGCAGGTTCGGCGGGGGCAGGTGCTGATCCGGACGCGCCGGAGCCTGGTATCGCTGGGTACCGAGCGGATGCTGGTGGAGTTTGGTCGCGCCAGCCTGATTGCCAAGGCCCGCCGGCAGCCCGACAAAGTAAAGCAGGTGCTGGATAAGATCCGGACGGATGGCCTGATTCCCACGCTGGAGGCCGTTTTTCGGAAACTGGAGCAGCCGCTCCCGCTGGGGTACTGCAACATGGGCGAAGTGCTGGCTGTAGGCGAGGGCATTACCGATCTGGCTATCGGCGACCGGGTGGCGTCCAACGGTCCCCATGCCGAGGTTGTGAGCGTGCCGCGTAGCCTGGTAGTGCGGGTACCGGATGGGGTGAGCGACGACGAAGCGGCCTTTACCGTTATCGGGGCGATTGGCCTGCAGGGTATCCGGCTGCTAAACCCGACGCTGGGCGAGACGGTGGTGGTGGTGGGCCTCGGCCTGATTGGCCTGCTGACGGCCGATCTGCTCCGGCTGAACGGCTGCCGGGTCATTGGCCTCGATATTGACGAACAGAAGCTGGCCCTGGCCCGGCAGAAAGGCATTCTGACGCTGAACCCCGCCGTAGGTACCGATCCCGTAACGGCGGTGACGGCGCTCACCAACGCCATCGGGGCCGATGGCGTGATCATTACCGCGTCGGCAGACACCGATGATCTGATCTCGCAGGCCGCCCGCATGAGCCGCAAGCGCGGGCGCATCGTGCTGGTGGGGGTGGTCGGCCTGAACCTGAGCCGGGCGGAGTTTTACGAAAAAGAGCTGACGTTTCAGGTGTCCTGCTCCTACGGACCCGGCCGGTACGACGAGGTTTACGAGCAGCAGGGCCACGACTATCCCCTGCCGTTTGTGCGCTGGACCGAGAACCGGAATTTCCAGACTATTCTGTACCTGCTCTCGACGGGGCAACTGGACGTAAAGCCCTTCATCAGCGAAGTGGTGCCGCTGGCGGAGTACCAGACCATTTATGGGCAGATTAGCCGCTCCAGGGCTATTGCGTCCCTGCTGCGGTATCCGGTGGAAGAGCCGGTGCAGTCGGCGGTGACGCTGCGCGAGACCCGGTATGAGGGAGCCAAGGGCGTTGTAGGCATTATTGGCGCTGGTAACTTTGCCGGGGCCACCCTGCTGCCGGCTTTGCAGGCCGCCGGGGCGCACCTGAAAACCATTGCCAGCGCCGGAGGACTGACGGGTACGCTGCTGGCCCGGAAACACAATATTGCCGTGAGTACCACCGATTATAGGGAGATTCTGACCGACCCGGATATTGATCTGGTGGTGATTACGACCCGCCACAACCTGCACGCCCGGCTAACGGTAGACGCGCTGCGGGCGGGAAAGCATGTGTTTGTCGAAAAGCCGCTCTGCCTCTTCGCTAACGAACTGCCGCCGATCATTGAGGCTCAGCAGGCGAGCGGCAAAACCGTGCTGGTGGGGTTCAACCGCCGGTTTTCGCCCCACGTGCAGCGCATGAAGGCCCTGCTGGGTGGCGATCGCGCCGGCGAGGTGCCCATGAACATCGTGGCTACCATGAACGCGGGGGCGATACCCGCCGGCTCGTGGGTACACGACCGGGCCGTGGGCGGAGGGCGCCTGCTGGGGGAAGCCTGCCATTACATTGATCTGATTACATACCTGACCGGCAGCCGCGTGGTGGCGGTTTGCCTGAACGCTATGGGGCAGCAGCCCTCCGAAACCACCGACTCGGCCTCGCTGCTGCTGCGCTACGAAAACGGCGCTACGGGCGTAGTCAATTATTTCGCCAACGGCAGCAAAGCCTACGCCAAAGAGCGGCTGGAAGTATACGCGCAGGAGCGGACGCTGGTGCTGGATAATTTCCGGACGCTGAGGGGGTATGGCTTTGCAAACTTCTCCCGACTGAGGACAGGGCAGGACAAGGGCCATACCGAACAGTTCCGGCGGCTGGTGGCGCAGATCCGCCGGGGTGGAGAACCCCTGATTCCCCTGGCCGACCTGATCAATACCACCCAGGCCACGCTGGCCGCGCTGGACAGCCTCCGCGAAGGCCGCTGGGTGGAGGTACGCGTAAGCAGGGTAGAGCCGGCCGGCACCCCGGTGGCCGGCACCCCGGTGGCCGGCAATCCGGTGAGTCATGAGCAGGGTTAGCCTGATCTGGCATACGGTGCGGTACCTAAAGCCGCGCCAGCTTCTGTATCAGGTGCTCAACCGGCTCCGGCCACGCCCTCACCTGTCGATCGCGCCGGAGCCGGTTATTGGTTATCCGGTAGCCGCGCCGGCAGCCGGCAAACCGGTAGCGCTTCAGGACCGTACGTTTACCTTTCTTCATCAGTCGGTCTCCTTTCCGGAAGAGATCGACTGGAACTATGCCGCTCACGGTAAACTCTGGACGTATAACCTCAATTACTTTGACTACCTGAACCAGCCCGGCCTGCAGCCGCAACAGGGCCTGGCACTCATCCGGGATTTTATCCGGCAGACCAACCGGCTGACAGCTGGGCTGGAGCCGTATCCCACCTCGCTGCGTATTCTGAACTGGATAGCGTTTCTGAGCCGCCATGCCATTCGGGATGCGGCCATTCACGCTCATCTGTACGCGCAGGTGGCCTTGTTGCGGAGCCGGCCGGAATATCACCTGGGTGCCAATCACCTGCTGGAAAACGGACTGGCTTTATTGACCGGGGCGGTTTATTTCCGGGAGCGTTCCTGGTTGCGGGCCGCTATCCGGCTGCTGCAAAGCCAACTGACCGAACAGGTACTGCCCGATGGAGGGCATTACGAGCGCAGTCCTATGTACCACCAGCTGCTGCTCGACCGGCTGCTGGACGCCTATGTGCTGCTCCGGGGCGACAACTGGCACCAAACCCCGGAACTGACCGCTCAACTGGCCGGAACGACAGCCCGGATGCTGGGCTGGCTGAATGCCATCACCTTTGCCAATGGCGACATTCCTTATTTTAACGATGCCGCACCCGGCATAGCGCCGGCAACGCGGCAACTCCGGCAAAAAGCCGGGCAGGCAGGAGTCATACCCCTTGCGTTGCCACTGCGGGAAAGTGGCTTTCGGAAAATCAATCTGGGAGAAATTGAGCTGGTTGCCAATGCCGGCGCTATCGGACCCGACCATCAGCCGGGGCACGCCCATGCCGATACATTTTCGTTTGTGCTGTATGTAAATAACCAGCCTATTATTGTAGATTTGGGTACCTCTACTTACCAGATAGATCAGCAGCGGAGTCTGGAACGCAGCACGGCCGCCCACAATACAGTCGACGTGGCGGGCCGGAACTCCTCCGAGGTCTGGAGCGGCTTTCGGGTAGCACGTCGGGCCAGGGTGAGCCGGCCAGAAGAATCACCCCATAGCCTGCGGGTCCGGCACGACGGGTACGCCCGGCTGGGGGTGCTACACGAACGAACCTGGCAGGTCGAGCCCGGACGGCTGCTCATTACCGACCGGCTGATTGCCACCCGCCGGGTTGGGGCAGCGGCCACCGGTGTAGCGCGGCTGCACCTGCATCCGGATGTGGCCGTAACCGCACACGAAAATTATTATCGGGTCGGGCCGGTATTGATTAACTTCGGGGGAGATGGGTTGGAAGAAACGAGCGTAGAACCCTACGAGATAGCCGACGGCTTCAACCGCCGGCGTCCCGCGCAGTGCCTGAGGGTTTCTTTCCGGAACCTGCTCACAACAACAATTACCGTAACTGGATGAATATACTGTATCTGACGTTTTATTTTAAACCGGATCTGTGTGCCGGCTCGTTCCGGAATACGCCCCTGGTCGAGGAGTTATCGGCGCTACTCTCCGCCGACGACCATATTCATGTGGTGACAACTCAGCCCAACCGGTACCAGACGTTTCAGGTGGCCGCTCCCCCGCACGAGCAGCGGGGTAACCTTACGATCGACCGGGTAACGGTTCCCCTCCACGCCAGCGGCCTCACCGATCAGATCCGCTCGTTTGCCGCCTATTACCGCGCAGCCCTGCGGCTCACCCGTAATAAGCAGTATGATGTGGTCGTGGCCTCGTCGTCGCGCCTGTTCACGGCCTTTCTGGGCGCTTACCTGGCTCGCCGGCGGCAGTTGCCTCTTTTTCTGGACATCCGGGATATTTTCCGCGAAACGATTCTGGAAATGCTGAAAAAACCGATGATCCGACTGGGCCTTAATCCGTTGCTGTATCTGGTAGAGCGCTTCACCTTCGGGTATGCCCGCCATATCAACCTGGTCTCAGAAGGGTTCCGGACGTACTTCAGCCCTTATTCGCAGGCCACTTACAGTTTTTTTACCAACGGCATCGACGACGAGTTTCTCGATACGCCGGTCAGTACGCCGAAGCACCGGGCGGGTCCCCGCACGCTCCTGTATGCCGGCAATATCGGCGAAGGGCAGGGGCTGCACAAGATCATTCCCCAGGCGGCCCGGCAACTGGGGAGCGGGTACCGGTTTGTGATCGTAGGCGATGGCGGGGCCAAAGCCAAACTCCTGGCGGCTATTGACCAGGCTCAGGTAACCAATGTGGAGGTTCGTAAGCCGGTGGACCGTACGGAACTGCGGCAACTGTACCAGCAGGCCGACTACCTGTTTCTCCACCTGAACGACCTTAAAGCCCTGGAAAAGGTGCTGCCGTCGAAACTGTTTGAATACGCGTCCACCGACAAACCCATTGTGGCCGGGGTGGCGGGGTATGCCGGTCGGTTTCTGACGCAGTACGTCGATAATTGCCTGCTGTTTACCCCGGGTGATGCCGATGGTCTGGTGCGGCAGCTCCGGCAGATGCCGGTGACCAACGCTAGTCGGGCAGCTTTTGTAGCGACGTTTCAGCGCAAGACTATTGTGCAGCAGATGGCCCGGCAGATTTTGCAAACGGCCAATGGCCGGCCGACGGCCGAACCGGTACCCGTAACCCCTTTGCCGGTATGAGTATTCTGCTCACGGGTGCTTCCGGCTTTCTGGGCCGGCGTATATATGAGGTACTGGCCGCAGCTCAGCCCGTTACCACGCTGGGACGCCGGCCGGTTGGAGAGCGGCACATCGGCTGTGATCTGGCAGGCACTATTCCCCAACTGGAGCCGCTCCGTTTCGATTGGGTTGTGCATGTGGCCGGCAAAGCGCATGCTGTGCCGCGCACCGCTCAGGAACGGACCGAGTACGAGCGGCTGAATGTGCAGGGTACGAAAAACCTGCTCTCCGCCCTGGCGCAACGCCCATTACCCACGGCCTTTGTCTATATCAGTACGGTGCTGGTGTATGGCCGGTCTGCGGGCGACGGTCTGGACGAACAAACCCCGCTGGCGGCAACTGATCCCTACGGGCTGAGCAAGATTCGGGCCGAGCAGGCGGTGCTGGACTGGGGTGCCCGCACAGGTGTCTGCCCGGCCATTCTCCGGCTGCCGCTGGTGGTGGCCGGGCAGCCACAGGGCAACCTGGCCGCGCTGACGAACGCCATCCGGCGCGGGTATTACCTGCGCATCGGTTCGGGCCTGGCCCGCCGGAGCATGGTTCTGGCCGACGATGTGGCGGCTATCATTCCCCGCGTAGCCCAGACCGGGGGCATCTATAACCTGACAGACGGCTATCATCCTACCGTGCGGGAGCTGGAAGATGCCATTGCCCGCCAATATGGCCGGCGCTATATGCCCACCATGCCCCCGGCGGTGGCCCGGATAATTGCTACCGTAGGTGACGGCATCAATGCCGTGGCCGGCCGGGTGTTTCCGTTTGATTCGGTGGCGCTGGCTAAGCTTACCAGTTCTCTTACCTTTAGTGATGAGCAGGCCCGGCAGCGGCTGAACTGGCAGCCGCGCCCGGTACTTTCGTTTTTCGTATGACCCTAACGGCGTATTTTCTGCTGACCACCCTACTTTTTGGCATTGAGCTGGCCTACCTGCGGCTGGCCAGTCGGCTGGGTATTGTTGATAAGCCCAACGAGCGGAGTTCCCATACCGACCTGCCGATTCGGGGGGGAGGGGTGCTGTTCTGGTTTGCGGCCCTCGGCGCGTTTGTGTATAGTCAGTTTGCGCATCCGTTCTTTTTTGCCGGTCTTACGGTGGTCACGCTCATCAGCTTTCTGGACGATCTGTACACCCTGCCCAACCGGTACCGGTTGTTGGGGCAGTGTCTGGGCGTTTGGCTGATGCTCTGGCAAACGGGCGTGTGGCCGGTCGCCGGCTGGGTGTACCTGCCGGTGCTGATTGTGGGCGTGGGTATTCTGAACGCGTATAATTTCATGGACGGTATCAACGGAATCACGGCCCTGTACAGCCTGGTCACGGTGGGCACCCTCTGGTATATACAACGGACCCCTGATAACCAGGCTTTGTTTGGGTTTACCCTGATCGGGCTGCTGGTCTTTACCTGGTTCAACGCCCGGCGGAGGGCTGTTTGTTTTGCCGGGGATGTGGGCAGCGTATCTATGGCCCTGCTGATTCTGTTTCTGTTGTACACGGCCATTATGGCCCGGCAGAACTACCTGCTGATTCTGCTGCTGGGGGTGTATGGGGTTGATAGTGTGCTGACGATCGTGCACCGGCTGTGGCTGGGGCAAAATATTTTTCAGGCGCACCGGCTGCATCTGTTCCAACTGCTGGTTCACCGGCTCCGGTGGCCGCACCTGCGGGTCTCGGGTTTGTACGCGGCCGCGCAACTGCTGATCAATGCGGCCGTGATCCGGGCGCTGGCAGAGCCGCCCGCGACCCAGCTTGCGGTAGCGACCGGCGTGCTGCTGACGCTTGCCGGGCTGTATGCTGCCGTAAAATGGCGGCTGATGCGGTAATAACCCAAAAAGCCCCGCTGTGGGCGAGGCTTTCTGATCCGGTATCGGGCGCTTACAGGGCTGGGGCCTTTACCCCTTTGCCAATAGAGAGTAGTTCCTGAGGAGACCGGTAGCCGATGACTTTCTTCAGGACGCGGCCGTTGCCATCGATGAAGAACAGGGTCGGATAGGCTTCAAGCGGATACATCTGGGCAACAGAAGGGCCTTCGCCTTTCTCCATATCCATCTTTACGTTGATAAACTGCCGGTTGAAGTAATCACCTACTTCTTTTTTGGTGAAAACATTCTTCTGGAGCAGCTTGCAGGGACCGCACCAACTGGCGTAGGCATCCAGAAAGATCACCTTTTTCTCGGCTTTGGCTTTCTTCAGGATCGCAGCCCACGAGGCTTCGGTAAACTGAATACCGGCGTCTTCGTCATTTTTTTTCTTGTCATCGCCGGCTGCCACCTGGCTAATACCAATACCAACCATTAACCACATCAACACCATCGGCAGCCAAAATGTCTTTTTCATACGTATTGAACGGTTTTGAGTTAGATAACGCCTGAACCGGAGCTTTTCGTTTGCCAACCAGCCAGTTTACCGGCTAAATTAAACAGGATCTGCGTAGGATACAAAAAAAGTGAGAATCCGCCTGGCCGTCAAGAATAAGTGACTCCGCTTTTTAGTTGATTTTAACGCAGCAGCAAGTATTTTTAATGCAATCTCAATGTAGTGTACCCCGGCAGGCTGTACCTTTGTTATGTTCATTTAGCCGTTGCCCATAAGCAACTCAGGTTTGTCGAAAACCTGCCGTAACCAGAAACATAGATAGTTTTCATAACGTTGAGTAAATCAGACAACCCGCCGTCCCTGACAGCGGGTTTTGTTTTTTTCTGTACCCCGGGCCGGGGTTACTAATCGGGTAAGATGATGGTAAAGGTACACCCCTGGTTGGGAATGCCGGAGGCAAAGATAACACCACCGTGGTTCTCAACGATCTTCTTGCAGATGGCCAGGCCAATGCCGGTGCCTTCGTAGTCCTTCTTGTTGTGCAGCCGCTGGAAAATGGCGAAGATCTTACCCGCAAAGCGGTTGTCGAACCCAATCCCGTTATCGGTGAAGGTGAGCTGGATGTAGCGCCTGGCCCTCGGCATATTGAACTGACCTACTTCTTCGGCGCTGAGGTAGGTGCAGGAGATGTGAACTTTCGGCGGTACGCCTTCCCGGGCAAATTTCAGCGAGTTGCTCAGCAGGTTCTGGAATAGCTGCCGGAACTGCGAGGGTACTATGTTGCCCACCGGCAGTTTGTCGGACTCTACTACGGCATGCTGTGCGTCAATCCGGTGTTCGAGCGTCTGCAACACCTCTTTCAGAATAGTTTGCAGGCTGTAGGGCTGAAACGATACATCCCCCGCAATCATGGATACGGACAGAATATCGTTGATCATCAACTGCATTCGCTGCGATGAATCGATAATTTTAGAGAGCGCGGCCTGCCCGTCGGTGCTGAGGTTGTCATACTGGGTCACCATCAGCCGGTCGCCGAAGGTCGAGATCTTGCGGAGCGGCTCTTTCAGGTCGTGACTGGCAATGTAGGCAAACTCTTTCAGGCTGGCGTTGGACTGCTGGAGCTGCAGCGTTTTCTGGAACAGGTTCCGCTCCATATCTTTCTGCTCCGAAATGTCGAGGGCGGCCCCCAGCACCTGCTGAACCCTGCCTGCTGGGTCTTTCTTAAACACTATTTCCCGCACGAGCATCCAGCGCCAGCCCAGTTCTTTGTGCCTCATGCGGCATTCGTACTGGTACCTATTGTTTCGCCCGCCTTTACTGTCGATAGGGTGCCGGAGGTCGGGTACTTTACCGGCATCGTCGGGGTGGTACAGTACCGACCGGAACGAGTCGCCCATGTCGAGAATCTCGTCGGCGGTATAGCCCAGCACGGATGTAATCTCCTTGTTGACGTACACCACCTGCTGTTTGGTCAGATCATACAGGTACAGCATGGCGGGTGAGGCATCGGCGATATGCTCGATAAACAGCTCCTGCTCTTTGATACGCTGCTCGGCTTCTATGGTTTCGGTCACGTCCAGGGAGATATTGAGCACATGCTCCACCTGCCCTTCCGGGTTGCGGTCGAAAATAGTGCCGTAGGTATGAAACCAGCGGTAGTCGCCGTTGCGGTGCCGCATCCGGTAGGTAAACTCAACAATCAGATCGTTGGCACCCGTTTGGTTGGCTTCTTTCAGGGCTTCGGCATTTTTCTCCATAATCAGGGCGGCATCATCCGGGTGGATGAGGTTGGCAAAGAAGCGCACATCCGAGTTTAGCACTTCCTGCGGATCATAGCCCAGCAGTTTTTCCAGCCCCTGGCTCACAAAGGTGTATTTGCCGGTATGGAGGTTATACGACGCGATAATGGAGGGTGTGGCGTCGGCAATTTTCTGGATGAAGTTCTGCTTTTCCAGCAGGTTTTTCTCCGTAGTTTTCTGGAGCGTGACATCCTGCCCGGTACCCACCATCCGGATTATTTGCCCGGTTTTATCCAGCACCACTTCGCCTTTAGCGTGGAGTACCTTTAGCGTACCGTCGGAAATCAGAACCCGGTGGTAAAAATCGTTGGGCTGGCCGGTCTCCAGCGATTGTTTTATGTGCTGGTAGGCCAGATCACGGTCGTCCGGATGAACAAGCTCCAGAAAACGCTCGAAGTTTATGCGTTCCGATTGCGGTTCCAGTCCGAAGATCCGGTACATCTCATCGGACCAGCTGACATCGTTGGCGGCCACGTCCCAGGTCCAGTTTCCGATGTGCGTAAGGGCCTGAGCCTGTTTAAAGAGCGCTTCGCTTTGCTGTAGTTGCTGCACCATGCGATGGCGTTCTGTGACGTTCATCAGGGTGCCTTTCATTACCGGTACACCGTGTTCAATGGCGATATTGCCCCGCGACCAGATAATCCGTTCACCTTTGTCGGTCAGGTAACGGTATTCGCTATCGTACCGCCCCTGATTTTTAACGGCTTTTTCGATGGCCTGCTGTACCTGTTCCTGATCGTCGGGGTGAATTTTCGCCAGAAAGCTGCTCAGTCCCTCGCCATCCTGCATGTTCAGAATCTTCAGCACCTGGGGGGTATAGGTGGTCTTCATGGTGTGCAGATTCCATTCAAAGCTGCCCAGTTCGGCCAGCTCCTGGGCTTCCAGCAGTTGCTGTTCGCGATAGGCCAGTTGCTGGGCGGTTTCTTTTTCGTGGTCAATATCAAATGCAATGCCGATCACCTGAGCCGGACGCTGCTGCTCATTGCGCCGGAAAACGGTCTCGTAATTGCGCATCCAGCGGTAGCGGCCATGCCGGTCCTTTACCCGAAACTCAAACGAGTACACCTCCCCGTCTTTGGCATCGGCCAGTACCTGGGCGTGTTCGATGCCCCGCGCCAGATCGTCGGGGTGAAGGAGCTTTGCCACCAGCTCACCATTCATCTGGTGCAGTTCGTCGTGGGTGATGCCCAGAATCTTCTCCAGGTTTTCGTTGGTGTAGACCTCTTTTCGCTCCAGCAGGTCGAACACAAAAATGATACCCGGTGAGGTGTTGGTGATACGCTCAATGAAGTGCAGATGCTCGTTGATCTGCCGCTGCTGGAGGTTGAACAACGTCTGGAACGACTGAACCTCCGACTCCATTATGTATTCATCAAACTCACTGATAATGGCCAGCGAGGTGGCCAGATCGGTAGTGTAGAGCGGCAGAAATTTGTAGAGCGTCTGCTTCCGGACATAGTTGATCTGCGTAATATCGTCGGCTACGATCTGGTTCTGATTGATGACCGGAAGCTGGTTTGAAACCCACTGCTCAGTGGCATCCCGGATCTGATCGGTGGCCCGGTTCTCGGCAAAATATTGCAGAAACTGGCCCGTAGTCAGTTTGGAGAACGCAACCAGCTCTTCTTCCGGCATGGTTTCAAAATAAGTTAACAGCCGGTTGTTCAATAGCCGCAACCGCCGGATCTGTTCTCTGACGAAGGCGTCCAGATGTTGGTTGATGATAAACGCTGCGAAGTCCGGCAGGTGGGTAAAAAGCAGTTTGGCGGATTTGATTTCAGCAGTAGGTGACACGGGCTCTATAATTTACAGCGTAAAAACCGGAATATACATAAAAAGCCGGAAAGACAGTCCCGGCAGGAATTATACAATACTGGGTTTAATTTTTGCTTTATTCAAGTAAAGTTTATCACAAGGGAAAATAGGGGAGTTGCCGTATTCATTTCACCATCAGGTCGTTTCGGCCACGGCTTCCGGCAGCGTGATAATAAAGGTAGCGCCCTCGTTGGGCCGGCTCTCGGCTTTGCTCATACCGTTGTGCTTGTTGATGATCTTTTTGCAGATAGATAAGCCGATGCCCGGATGTCGAGGGCTTTGTTTTTCAGGGGCTTCTGCAGGAAGCTACAGGCACCGGGCTGCATGGCCAGCATCCGGTTTTCTTCACCCGAGATCAGGTGTACCGGAATATGGCGGAAATTAAGGCCGTTTTTGAACAGGTCCAGTATACGCCAGCCGCTGGCATCGGGCAGTTTTACATCCAGCGTTACGGCTACCGGCTTGTAGCTGTTGACCAGGTTCAGGACTTCGCCGAACGAGGGAGCCACCACGGCCATCAGGTCTTTCTCGTGCGCCTTCTCGATCATGATGCGGGCAAATCGCACGTCGTCTTCCACGATAAGCACCAGCCGGTCGCCGGGTGCGATACTGCTGCGGTCGTCGCCGTTCTCGCTGATGTGGTCCAGATCCCGCTCCGGCAGCTTCACCGTCGGCACCGATTGCAGCGGGGTATTGTCGTCGCCCTGCGCCAGTTGGTACTCGCTGAGGGTAATGGACCTGGCCTCCGGTTTGGTGTGCGCCGGATTGTAGTGTAGCGGCAGGAAGAGGGTAAAGGTGCTGCCCCGGCCCGGCTCGCTATGCAGCTCAATGGTGCCGCCCAGCGGTTCGGTCAGGCCGCGGCTGATGGAAAGCCCCAGACCCGTGCCGCCATATTTTCGGCTGGTAGAGCCTTCGGCCTGCAGGAAAACCTCAAAAATGATGTTCTGCTTGTCTTTGGAGATACCAATGCCAGTGTCTTTGATTGCAAAGGCAACCACGCGGTCGGCTTTGTCCAGTGTATGATTGCCGGCTTTCCAGTTGCGGCCGGCTTCGTAGATGGTCAGCCGGACTTCTCCTTTTTCGGTAAACTTAAAGGCGTTGGACAGCAGGTTTTTGAGGATCTGGTTGAGCCGCTGCGCATCAGTCTCCAGGTTCTCCGGCACCCGCTCGTCGAGGTTGATGCTGAAACGCAGGTTCCTGGCGTCGGAGATGTGCTTGAAGGTGGTCTTCACAAAGCTAATAATCTCGCGGAAGCGCACCTTGCCGAAGTCGGTGGAGATGTAGCCGGATTCGATCTTCGACAGGTCGAGGATGTCGTTGATCAGCTGGATCAGGTCGTCTCCGCAACTGTGGATGGTTCTGGCGTAGCGCACCTGCTTTTCGCTCAGGTTGCCGTCGTGGTTCTCGTAAAGCTGCTGCGCCAGAATGAGCAGCGAATTGAGCGGAGTCCGCAACTCGTGCGACATATTGGCCAGGAACTCCGACTTGTACTTGGAGGTAAGCTGCAACTGCCCGGCTTTTTCTTCCAGCAACCGCCGGGCTTCTTCCACCGCCTTGTTCTTGGCTTCTACCTCGTCTTTCTGCTTTACCAGCAGCGGAGCTTTGTCCTGGCGTTCTTCGCTGGTGCGCCGGAGCTTCTCGGTCAGGGATTGCGACTGGGCCAGCAGTTCCTCGGTCCGGGAGTTGGTCTCGATGGTGTTCAGCACGATCAGCGCAAATTCTTTGTTCATAGCCACATCGGCCCCGTAGGCATAGGCCGACACCAGCTTCAGCTTTTTGTTCCGGAGGTCTTCGTCCTGTTTCAGGATGTAGAACATCCCCTGCTGGGCGTTTACGACCTGCGCCAGTTCGGACAGAATCCGGCGGGTTACCGTATTCAGGTCTTTCTGCCCCTGGAGCATCTTGGTAAATTTGGCCAGGTTCGATTTCAGCCAGTCCTGCTCCTAGTTAAGCAGGGTGGTGGTGCGAAGGTTGGCAATCATCTTGATGGTATCCTTCAGTGCTTCCACCTCGCCTTTGGCATCAACCCGGATGTTACAGGTCAGGCCCCCCCCTGCACCTGATTGGTCAGGTTGGAGGCCATCATGTTTACCGAGTCGGTGAGGTCTTTCCAGGTACCGGCTACCCCCTGCACTTTGGCCTGCCCGCCCAGTTTCCCTTTCGTTCCTACCTCGCGGGCTATGCGGGTTACCTCAATGGAGAACGAGTTGAGCTGCTTTACCATGCCGTTTATCTCGCGGGCAATCTGGGCAAACTCACCCTGTATAATAGGGGCGCCAATTTGCTGCGGCATTTCCTGCGAGAGGTCGCCTTTGGCCACCGACGAAATTACGTTCGCAATCTCAATGGTGGGGTGTACCAGGTCGGAGATAAGCGTGTTGACCGACTCGACACCGGTAGTCTACCGCCGGCTTAGGTGTCTTGCCGTCGCTTTTTATATGATTATCCATGAAAGCGCAACTTGCGATTGGTAAAATTATAAGGCGCCGGAAGGATAGTCGGTCCGGTTAATAATTTTACGCAGAGCGTCACAAGGGCAGTTTACGGCGTTTTCGACGTTTCGTTCAGCACTTCCAGCACCAGCCGCCAGCCGTTTCCGATCTCGTGCTTCCAGATACGCAGGTAGCCGCCCTCGCGGCTCTGCCCGGATTGGTAGAGGCCGTACACATAGCCTAAATCACCCGACAACGCAACCTGACCATCGATGGGTTTGAAACGTAAGGGTAATTCTGTCAGCAAAAGCTGCCGAATGGCCGGGGCCGATACAAAGGGGAACTGATTAGGCCGGTACAGCCGGGCTTCCTGACTGAGATAGGGCAGATAGGCAGGAGCGGCACCCCGAGCCAGGATCTGATCGGCCAGTTGAAGTTCAAGCCGGAGCAAATCATTGATCTTGTCGGAGGATGCCTGACTCTTGATGGCCGTCAGGAGTACGCTGTCGGGTATACGTTCGTTGGACGGGGCCGGGTGCTGCACGCCTGCATCAATCAGAAAGCGCAGGCGGTTGTCGGGGCGCTGGGTGCTCCAGACCGTGTTATAATGGCCGTGTGCCACCCGCTTGCCGTCGACCTCCACGTACCAGGGCCCGGTGGTGTAGCCCATATCACCGGAGCGGGACGCATCGGCAACCGCCGGCCCCCAGATGAGTTTGGCCGGTGATTCGGGAGCCTGTTCCCAGTACGGTTTGGCCGGCGCTGGTTTGCCATTGACAAAGACAATGGCTGAATCGGCCATGTAGGTCAGAAAAGCCGTTTTGGTAGTTGTTTCCAGGGCTTTCTGCGCGAAGGCTCGTTCGGCGGAGACGAAGGCTGCCACCCGAGGTTGCGCAACGGCCAGCAGGGTAGTAAAAACAAGACAGAGCGTAGCGAATAGCTTCATAGAAAAGACAGCAATAGCATAATCATGTGATTCGGCCGGCCCTGTATAAATCGTTTTGGGCAGCAGGCCCGCCTAAATTACATAGGCAGGGGCGATTTCCATACCAGTACCTACCCCGTTTGCCCCCCTTATACGGACGAGTGGAAAAATCCCTCCACAAACGGTATCCGTAGTGTGCAACGCCCACTCGTCCAGACCCGCTCGTTACCCGGTCCTGATTTCACATGCTTATGCGATTGATGCGCGTGGCGTTAACGGCCAACTTTGCATCAGTCAAAAACACAACGAATCAGCACTATCCACACCTCAAAGTACATGAAAACGTTTTTCACATCTATCCACATCATGACACGTAAGGCAATGAACGGCTGCGCCAGTCTGATGCTCCTGATCAGCATCGGACTGGTCGCGGGTCCGGCGTTTTCCCAAACAGCCGTTACCGGAACTGTCTCCGGTGAAGTGCGCGACGCAGCCGGTAAGCCGCTGGAGTTTGTTACCATGCTGCTGGTGCGGACCAAAGACTCGACGCTGGTCAAAGGGGCTATCAGTGATGCCGCCGGGCGGTACATCCTCGAGAATGTAGCGGCCGGCTCGTACCGGGTGGCTACCTCGCTGGTGGGGTATCAGAAGGTGTTTTCGGCCGCTTTTACCATCGATGCCGATCACCCGACGGTTACCGTACCGAGTCTGGTTACCCAGGAAGACGCTAAGACGCTAAGCGAAGTGAAGGTAACGGCCAAGAAGCCCTTTATTGAGCAATTGGCGGATAAAACAGTGGTGAACGTCGAAAACAGCATCGTAGCCAGTGGCGGCAATGCGCTGGAGGTGCTGGAAAAAGCGCCCGGCGTACTGGTCGATTCACAAAACGACCGCATCAGCCTGAAAGGCCGCGATGGCGTGCTGATTATGATCGATGGCAAACCAACGTTTCTGTCGGCGGCTGAAGTAGCCAATCTGCTGCGCAACACGCCCAGCTACAGCATTCAAAGCATCGAGATAATCACCAACCCCTCGGCCAGGTACGATGCCGCCGGCAACTCCGGGATTATCAACATCAAAATGAAGCGGGGCACTAATCAGGACGGCACGAACGGTAGTGCCTCACTGGGTGGCGGCTACGGCCGCTTCCCGAAAGCCAATGCCGGCCTGACGCTCAACCACCGGCAGGGCAATTGGGCGCTGTTCGGCAACTACAACTACGACTACCGCGAAGGCTTCGGTACGGTCGATGCGTACCGGTACTTCAAAGAAGGCAACTCGGTGCGGAACAAAGGCTACCGGCCCAGCGAATTCGGGGGCCATACCTTTAAAACCGGTGCTGACTACTTTCTGGGTAAAAAGAATACCTTCGGGTTCATGCTGAACGGTATGATAAACGCCAACCGGGCGCAGATCAACAACGACAACTACCTGTACGATGCCAATAGCGTCCTGCAAAGCCTGCTTACGTTGGTTAATGCCTCCAGGCGAACCATGCAGCGGCTGGCGGGTAACGCCAATTACAAGCATACGTTTGACGGTAACGGTAAAGAGCTGACGATGGATCTGGACTACTCGCGGGTCAACATCAATCCCCGCGATAACATGATTACCCGGACGTTCAACGCGTTAAACGAAGAAACGGCTCCGGCGCTGCTCCAGCGGAATACCACCCAGTCGGAGGTAAGTATCCGGGCCGGTAAGCTGGATTATGTACACCCGCTGGGGAAAGGCGCTAAACTGGAAGCCGGCTGGAAAAGCAGCTTCGTGACCACCGACAACGATGTGAAATTTGAGCAGCAGACAGCCGGCAACTGGCAGATCGATCCGAACCGGACCAACCAGTTCGTGTACAAGGAAACCATCCACGCGGCTTACCTGAACGGCAGCAAAGACTGGGGGAAATGGTCGGTACAGGGCGGCCTCCGGATGGAGCATACCCATTCGGTCGGTAATTCGGTTACCATGAACAAGGTGGTAGACCGGAGCTATACCAACCTGTTCCCGAGCGCTTTCGTGACGCAGAACATCAGCAAAGAGCACCAGCTGCGCTACTCCTACAGCCGCCGGATCGATCGGCCGAGCTACCAGGATCTGAACCCGTTCATCTATATCATGGACCCCTACACCTATAGCCAGGGTAACCCGTTTCTGCAGCCGCAGTACACCAACGCGCTCCAGGCTGCGTATACCTACAAAGGGGCCACTAACATTAGCGTGGGCTATAACCGCACCCTGGATGTGATTACATACATGCCGGAGCAGAACGATGAGACCAAAGTGACCCGGCAGAGCGTCATTAACCTGAATACGCTGCACAATTACAGCCTAAGCATCGGCTTCCCTGTGACCATCACCAAATGGTGGACCATGCGCCAGAGCATCGACCTGTTCTATAACAAGTACAATGCCGAGTACCTGAACCAGAAACTCGACTACAGCCGCTTTGCCGCTAACCTGACCATGAACCACAGCTTTGTGCTGCCCAACGGGTTTACGGCCGAACTGTCCGGTTTTTACAACTCGCCCGGCGTTTACGGTATTCTGAAGCCGATGAGTATCTATGCCGTGAACATGGGGGTGCAAAAGAGCTTCTGGGATAAAAAAGCCAACCTGCGGGTCAACGTCAACGACATCTTTTTCACGCAGAAGTTCCGGGGCGTAATCGACTACAGCAACCTGAATCTGCGCTTCATCAGCACGGGTGAGACGCGGGTGGTCCGGGCCACATTTACCTACAACTTCGGGAATCGCAACATCAAATCGGCCCGCCAGCGCCGGACCAGCGTAGAGGATGAGCAGGGCCGCGTCGGACAATAAGGATTCACTAACTTTTTAACACACCATAGCCATGAGACAAATTATTGCTGCCGTCACGAGCCTGACTATGCTGGCCTTGCCTGCTATGGCTCAGCAGAATCTTAGCCCCCGCATCGATTCCATTGTTCAACAGTTTATGCAGAACCGCCAGTTTTCGGGTACGGTGCTGCTGGCCAAAGGTGACCAACTGCTATACCACAAAGCCTATGGCCTGGCCGACCGGGAGAAAGGCATTGCCAACCAGCCGACTACGAACTTCAATATCGCTTCGGTGGGTAAAACCTATACAGGGGCGTTGGTTTCGCTGCTGGCTTCGCACGGGAAAATTGACCTGCAGCAACGCTTCCGGCACTATTTTCCGGAATTCAGCAGTCCGAATCTGCCCGATAACCTGACTATTCATCATCTGCTGACGCATACGGGCGGTACCAACAACTACATGGAGCACCCGGATTTTGAAGCCAAACGGCGCAACCTGAAATCCATTAATGATGCCATGCCCCTGGTGACCAGTATGCCGTTGAGTTTCCAGCCGGGCGAGCGGTACGAGTACTCCAACTCCGGATTTGTGGTGCTGGGCAAGCTGATCGAAAAGGTAACCGGTCTGTCGTATCCGGAGGCTTTACAGACGTACATCTTCAAACCGGCCGGTATCCGGAATTCGTACCTGCATTACCCGGCTACGTTTAATGCCCCGGCCGAAGCGGTGCCGTATTATGTGTTCTCGCAAAAGAGTTTAGTTAATGCTACTGAGGATGAGTTTCCGCCCTTCTCCGACGGCGGTATGCAATCGAACGTAGCCGATATGTGGCAGTTTGGTAAGTGGCTGCTGAAACAGCCGGCAGCCGTAACCGGACCAATCTGGACCCAGCATGTGCCGGCTCCCCATAACTATGGGTACGGCTGGAATGTGGAAACACGTTACGACCGAATGACCGTTGGCCACAGCGGGGGCGGGCATGGGTTCTCCACAGATTTCCGGATTGTACCCGTTGCTGGCTTCATTGTGGTGGTCATGGCGAACAACCGCACTAATGTTCGCGACATCACGAAGGCCATGCTTGATCTGGTATATACCGGCACCTGGAAAGGGCCGAAGCCATACACTTCCAGTCTGTTGCTGGACGCGATTGACCGGCGGGGCTTTGCGGCCGTGAAAGAGGAACTGGCCCTGGCGCTGCAACAGGGAAAGGCACCCGGTCAGCGCGACTGGATCGGCCTCATCGATGCACTCAGCCAATTGAAGCGGCAAGAAGATGCTCTGGCCCTGGCGCAACTGGCGGCTGCTCACCTGACCAAAGAAGGCTGGCCGCTGAACATTGCCGGTGATCTGTACCGGCAGATGGGCCGCAAAGACCTGGCTAAAGAGTACTTCCAGAAGGCGCTGGCGCTGGAACCAAACAATACCTGGACAAAGGCGCAATTGGAGAAGCTGTAAGCGGCTACTGCTTCTGAATGCGTAACACCATATCGGCCAGCGGTTTGGGGAAGGTTACCCGCTTCTCGCCATGGCCGTGGGTAAAGTTTTCGACCTGCTCGATCTGTCCCGTAGCGGTATCCATCCACTGCGCCGTGTAGGTGCCCCTGGGCAGGGTAAGAACCAGCTCCGTTGTTCGGGGGCTTACGCTTTCGGCGTAGACGATAAACTGATTGGTTTGGTTGGTTAACGTTTGGGTATGCATCAGGCCGGGTGCCGCTTTCACAAGCGATGCGTCCGGCCTGAGCCGTGGCAGGTCGAGCGACTCCAGGAACTGCTTCAGCAAGGCGAAGTGCTGCCGCAGGCGCGGACTGCCTCCGCCGGGTGCCTGATAGGCTGTATCCTGCCCCTGCTCCGCCCCAACCGAAAACGAGTAATCGAGGTGGTTGAACAGGCCCCCGCCGGCCAGCATAAACCGCCAGGCCTGACGTCGGTAAGTATGATCGTTTGAGCCGGCAAAGCCTGTTTCGTTGAAGCCGATGACCTTATTGAGGTGGTAGTTCATAGTTACGGCTTCGGGATGGGCATAATGGAAGTTGAAAATAGAAACGTTTGGATCCGGGTCGGTAATGGGGTACCGGAAGTTGCCGATGTTTTGCGAAATGAGGTGCTTTTTCGGGAGTTTGGCCTCTTCCTCCGTAATCCATTCGGCCACGCGCCGTTGCCAGTCGTTGGCCCGCTGAGCCACTACTTCCAGGGCGGCCCGCCATTGACCGGTTTTCATATCTTCGGCCGGAAAATACTCGTTCAGCGTCAGCACCGTATCTTTCAGGTCGGCCCAGGGCTCGTTCTGAATTTCATAATACAAGTTATCAAAGCCATTCAGTTCCCGCACAATCTTCCTGACGTATTCCTCCTGAAACGCCAGGATATTGCCGTTGTTGGGTGTGTTCACATCCAGTGGGTTGATGTCGTCGGTGTAGCTGATGTTATTATCCCGGTTGAACGGCGAGTGCGCCCAGCCGGCACCGTAGTACGATGAAAACAGCGTAATCTCCACCACGACATTATTGCGCTCAGCTTCCCGCATGAAATCCTTCAAACGGGTGAAGTACGCATCATTCCATCTGTTCAGGTCAAACTTATTGCCGCCCAGGGCAAAACCCGGCTGGGTACTCCGGCTCCAGGGCAGGATAAGGCGATCCGGGCTCGGAGCCAGGGTGTTTTTGGCAATGCCAAATGCCCCCTGCTTCTCAAAATACGCGCCGGTAAACACTCGGGTTATATTCAGCCCATCGCGCCCCAGCGTTTGCAGGTAGGTTTTATAGTCGAAGTCCTGATTAATTACCGCTCCGTAATGCTCACCTGACCCCACCAGTACGGTCGGTTTGCCTTTGAACTGAAAATAGTGCGGGTTTTGCGGCAACAGCCGCAGGGGCTGGGCAGAAAGGGAAGAGGCAACAAGGAGCAAGAACAGCAGAAGCTTACCTCCATTCCGAATCGCTGTTTGAGAGGTTAATTCGTCCAGACCAGGCTGTAGTTTGCCTACAAAGTTGCGCAGGTTCTTCTGAGCGGGTTGCGTATTCCCCAAGGTAGCTTTCAACTTTTGGGGCGATGTATTCCTATTACTGATAACGGTCATTCGTTAGCGCTTTGGCGAAATTTACTTAATCGTTCCCACACATTCAATAACCAGCAGGATAGATAAACGTATCATGCCGTGCCACAGGCGGTTTTCCTCTGCCGGCAGGGCATGATACGTTGGCTGCAATTGCTTATCGGGCGTTCGGATTCAGGTCTGTTTCGCGGGCCGGGAGGGGCATGGCAAACCGGTCGCTTTTCCAGTCGAGAGGCTGCTCACCGGCGCGGTCACCCGGCGGAATAGGCAGGCTCAGGGCCTGCAGGTAGTATAGCCGGTCGTCTTCAAAGGCCAGTTCGCGCATGCGCTCCACATGAATATCGTCTTCGGTCAGCGTAGTGGCCGTAAGGGTCGGTATACCGGCCCGTCGACGTACGACATTGATGTCATCGGCGGCTCCGGCTTTATCGCCTTCGCGGAAGCGGATGATGGCCCGCGTCAGGTACAGTTCGGCAATGCGCATCAGCGGCAGACTGAACAGGTTATTGTTTGCCGGTGCGTTCAGGCGGTTCCACTTATTGGCCCATACGTAGGTGCGGGTGTAGGAGGTGAACTCCGAGCGCGGATCGAAACCGGCCGGAATGGCCCGCCAGAGTTGCGCCAGCCGTTTGTCCGGGTGGTTGATCATAAAGTTGGCCTGGGTGCCCAGGGTAGCTGGTGGCCGGTTGGCCGGTACGCTCGTGATCGTGAATTGGTCGGGTGTCCAGCCGGCGGCTTTCAGGAACGCGTCGGAGGCCGAAATAATACGTCCGCCGTTGATCTGCGTGGCGTTGCCCCGTGCCGTAAAGCCCATATATGCGCCGGCGGGTGAGCCTTTCCATTGCTGCTGCGCCGTATTGTACTGGACATACTGCCACACCACTTCTCTGCCTTTGGCGCCTAAGCCGGTTTTGTTCCAGGCCTCAATGGGGTCTTCGGTCAGCGGGTAGCGCCCGGAGTTAATGAGGATGTCGGCCTGCTCTTTAGCTTTTGCAAAGTTCTTCATCTGGAAATGAACCCGCGCCAGCAGGAAACGGGCGGCATCGCGGGTGGCCCGGTCCTGGTATTCGGTCGGGTCGCGCTGTGGGTTAAAGGTCTCCGGCAGCAGCTTAACGGCCTGGTCGAGGTCGGCCAGCAACAGGTCGTACACCTGCTGCACCGTGGCGCGGCCGGGATTGGCAAACGGCTCCTTCGATGGTTTGGTGTTCAGGATTATGGCCGGCGCACTGTTGTTGGCCCCGTAAGCCGGCGCATGCATCCGTACGAGCGTAAAATACACCCACGCCCGCAGGAAATAGCATTCGCCCACCAGCCGGTCCGTCCAGGTTGGGCCGTACTGATCTTTAAACGGACCATTCTTCTCCACCCAGCCGATCACCTCGTTGGCCAGAGCTACGGCCTGGTAGGCTCCCAGCCACATGTTGCCGTAGTTGGAAATGTCGTTGCGGTTGTTTTTGCGGGCGTAGAGGTCCTGCGACCAGTCGTCGGTTACGCCGGCGGTATGCAACAGGCCCAGATCGGAAAACAGAGCCTCGTGGGTAAACTGGAGGCCGTGCAGTCCCCGGAAGCCTTCGTAGCCGCTGATGCCGTAATAGGCCCCGGCCACCAGGCGTTCCAGGTCTACGGTGCTGCCCCACTGGTCGGTGGCAATATTGGTTTGCTGGCGGGCCGAGTCAAAAAATTTCTCTTCGCAGGCGGTGGTGCCGGCCAGCAGTAACAGACTCAGTACACTGATTTTTATCGCTTTCATAAGGTAGTTTCGTTAAAGTTAGAAGGTCACACTGATACCGGCATTATACGCCCGCACCTGCGGCAGCGGCAGGTTACCCACAAAACCCTGACCCAGGTTCCGGGTCTGAGAGTCACCCAGGACCACCAGTTCGGGGTCCAGACCCGGGTATCGGCTGAACGTCAGCAAATTCTGTGCGTTGCCGTAAATGCGGACGTTCTGCATTTTCAGACGGCTGACCACCGGGCGGGGTAAGGTGTACGACAACTGCAGCGTCTTCAACCGCAGAAAATCACCCTTGTACATGAACCGGGTCGTACGTGTGCCCAGTGTCTGCGGAGCCGGTTGGCCATTGGTGTTCAGCGCATTGTCGCGCAGGTTCCAGGTCGGCTTCGGGTAAATGGCACTCTTGTTCGACTCCGACCAGGTGTTGCCGATCACATCGGCCCGGATTACGTTGGTCCCCGTACGGACATATACCGTATTTTCTTCGTGGCTGTCGTAGATGTAGTTGCCACCCTGGAAGGTAAACAGCGCGTTCAGCTCAATGCCTTTGTAGCTGAATGTGTTGGTGAGGCCGCCAAACCAGGTGGGCAGCGCGGTTTTGTTGTCCTGCACAATGCGGTTAGCGTTGATGTTGGCTTGGGTGGCCCGCAGCACATTGCCCGTTTTTACTGTTTTTCCGGTTTGCCGCAGCGCATTCTGGTCGATCTCGTAAATGGTCTCGAAGCCTTCGTTGTCCAGCCCCGCATATTCGGCGAGGTAGAAGGTAGACAGCCGCCCACCAATCTGGGTAATCGATACGCCCTGCTGAATACCCGTGGCTATAGGTAGAGAACCACTGGGTAAGACCTCAAACTGGGGCGTCAGCTTCAGGATTTTGTTGTTGACGGTCGAGAAGTTAAAGTCCGTTGTCCAGCGGAAGCCGCCCCGGTCGATGTTGACGGTTCCCAACTGCAACTCAAAACCCCGGTTGCGCAGGTCTCCGATATTGGTAATCACCACCGAATTGCCCGGACCAATACCCACATTGGGCGCAACCGGTACGTTCAGCAGCATATCGCGTGATACGCGGTCATAAAAGCCGACCGAACCGGAAATCCGGTTGTTCAGTAAACCGAACTCAACGGCGGCATCGGCCTGTGCATTTTTTTCCCAGCGGATGTCCGGGTTTGCCAGTACGCTAAAGCCGAGGGCAGCCGACTGACCGTATACCGGCCAATTGACGTAATTGTTCAGATAAGCGAAGCTGCGGATATTGGCGTTCCCCGTCTGGCCGTAGCTGGCCCGTAGTTTCAGCAGGTTAAACTGGCGCAGGAACGAAGACTGCTGGGCAAACTCTTCGCTGGAGATGATCCAGCCGGCCGAGGCTGCCGGGAAGTTACCATACCGGTTATTAGGGCCGAAGGCTGTGGAGCCATCGCGCCGGAAGCTCAGCCCCAGCAGATACCGGTCATTATATTTGTAGTTGACCCGCCCGAACATGGACCGGAAGAACTGGTCGCCGAAGATGCCCGATACGCCCACCACAAACTGGGTAGCGCCATTGGCAATCTCGCCAATCTCCTGCTGGTTGCCTACCACCCCTTCAAAGGCATAGTCCTGCCGGCGCTGTACTGTCTTCTGAATCTCGTAGCCGGCCGTTGCCTGCAGGTCGTGCTTTTCGGCCAACTGACGGTTGAAGGTAGCGTAGATGTTGGCGCTGCGGTTGTTGACATACCGGCCTTCTTCCTGCGCCACCCGGTTGTACCGAATAATATCGCTGGCCCAGTAAATGCCGTTGGAGTTCAGAAAGTCGGCCGACGCTTCGCCGTGGATGGCCAGACCTGGTAGCAGGGTGTACTCCATAAAGGCGGTACCAATGGTCCGGTTCTGGTAGTTGCGGTTGCTAAAGTTGGCCGGGTCCTGGCCGGCTACCACGTTACGCCCCCGTAACGGGTCAAAGTAGGTGCCGTCGGGGTTGTAGATGGGCATGATCGGCAGAGCGCCCAGGTTAGCCTGACCCCAGCCACCGGTAGCCCCAAAGTTCTGCCGGCCTATACCCCCGCCATTGTTGCCGATGCCAATTTGCGGCTGGTTGAATTGCAGGTAGGAAAAGGTCATCTTGGCCCCGGCCCGGATCTTGTCGGTGGGGGAGAAGTCAAGGTTGGCACGGGCTGCGTAGCGGGTCAGCCGGTGCGTTTTCAGGACCCCCTCTTCGTCGCGGTACTGGCCGGAGATAAAGAAAGCACCTTTGTCGAAGCCGTTGCTGGTCGAGAGGTTGGCCTCGGTAATTTGACCCTGCTGCAGAACCTGGTCGACCCAGTTGGTATTGGTCTGCTCGGCCAGTTGGCGGGTCCAGGTGGTGAGCGGCCCAAACTGCGCACCGCTGATGCCGGCCGGCGTAGGCAGCGCGTTGTTGGAGAGAACCATCGGATCAAACTTTTCCTGATTGGCCGGAATACCAAACCCGATGCTGTTGCGCCGGGCCTCATCTACTAACTGCAGCCATTGCGGCCCGGTGGCATAATCAATGGTTTTTACGGGATTGGAAACACCCCGGTTCAGGTCGATGGTGGTGCGGGCCTGCCCGCGCTTACCGGTTTTGGTGGTAACGATAATCACCCCATTGGCCCCCCGTGAGCCGTAGATGGCTGTAGCGGCTGCGTCTTTCAGCACTTCGATACTTTCAATATCGTTGGGATTCAGGTTGGTAAGCGGATTGAGGGTGTTGCCGGTCCGCCCCGAGCCGATCCCGCTGATGTCCTGATAGACCACCATTCCGTCGATCACGTATAGCGGCTCCGCACCCGACGAAATAGAGCTGGTTCCCCGCACCAGCACCCGGACAACACCGCCCGGTGCTCCGCTGGCCTGGGTAACCTGCAAACCAGCCGCCCGCCCCTGCAGAGCGGCATCAAAAGACGGTACGGGCAGCGTAGCCAGTTCCGCCCCTTTCACCGTGGAGACGGCCCCGGTTACGTCGCGCTTTACCTGCGTACCGTAACCAACCACCACCACTTCGGATAGCTGCCGGGTATCCACCGCCATGCGTACATCGATGGTGGAGCGGTTGCCGACGGGGATTTCCTGTTTGGCGTAGCCAATATAGCTGAACACCAGGACCGCATTGGCCGGAACAGTGAGGGTGTACGTTCCTTCACCGGTTGAGGTAGTACCGGTGGTGGTCCCCCGAATGGTGATGCTTACGCCCGGAAGCGGTTCACTACCGCCCTCCGCGTAAATAGTCCCCCGGACTGTGCGTTGCGATTGAGCCTGAACAGCCTGAATCATCAGACACAGGAGCAGCCAGAGTAGGTTTCTTTTCATAATGAATGGGTGAAAATAAGCTGGTTGTTAAAATAGGGTTGTTGCATTAAGTGTAATAAATACACCAATAAAAGGCGCACCGTAAAACGTCACTTACCACCGCTTGCTGCTTTTTTAATCAGAAGCAGGTTTTGGCGTTAATAAGTGTACAATGAACACTCAAAAATAAGTGATTAAATGGGTAGTGCAACAGAGAAAAGATAAATTTTTCTTAGCAGGTTTATACTGTAAAAATTTTTAGTGTAAAATGTACACTAAAAAATAACGCATATATTTGGGAAGGAATTTACTTTTCCCCACTCATCTACTATGCGCTTCAAAAAGTTGATGGTGACTGTCGGTCTGGCTTCAATAGTCCATATATCAGTTGCCCAGGATCAGCGTGCAGACTTATATCTGACCGCTCGGTACGCCCAAATGCACATTTCGCCACAGCAGGAGAAGTACCGCAAACTGGCTCCCATGCCGGCCGGCGTGGTGTATATACAGCAACAGGGAGAAGGTGAAGCCGACATGCGGGAGCACTTCCGAACCATGAAGCGGTTAGGCTTTAATGCGTTAAAGCAGATCATGCCCTTGCCAACCTGGACTGTTGAGCAGATTGCCGCCATTGCGCTGGATGAAGGAATTATTCCCTGGTGGTACGGCGAAGGCGGGTACGAGGCCATCACACCTGACCTGCTGAAAAAACTGGGTGTATCGCCGACCATGTCCACTGCCGATGCGCTCAAACATCCTGCGGTACTAAAATACCAGCACAACCTGCTGCGGGAGCGTATCCGCCGAATGGAGGAATACACGCGTACCAGTCCGGATCAGAAATTTATGCGTACCACCAGTGTCGCCTATGACCCGGAGATTGGCGGGCGGGGGCTGGAACTCAACGAAAATGGGGAAAGCCTGTTTATCGACTGGCTCAGGAAAACCTATAAGACCGTAGAGGGACTGAATGAAGCCTGGAATCAGGGCCATGCCGGCTTATTCCTGAACGAGCAGCGGACATTCCGGGACTGGAATGATGTAGCGGCCAACTGGAAGAAAGTAACCGGTCGGGAGTACCGGCACGTGCGGGATGTGCTGCGCTTCAAGGTTGAGCACAACCTGGATCGTATCCGGGAGTCGGCGCAACGTTATCAGCAGTTTGACCCGAATGCACCGTACCGGGGCGGGGGAGAAATTGGCCTGTTCAACCCGATTGCCTGGTACGGGGTCGATATGGCCGGCATCGCCGATGTGCTGACGGATTATGGTTCATTCTACCCATCCATGCACTTCTCCTGGCATTTTGGGCAGGTGGGGTATGAACTAACCCGCTCGCTGTACCAGCAGGCTAGTCTGATGAATGACCTCTTCAAAGGGGGCTGGACCGGTGGGTGGGAAAGTACGGGCGGTCCGCAGCAATTCGATGGCGAGCGCAGCGGCACCGACCAAAACGCCTATTTTGTGGAATCGGGAGAGCTGATGCAGTTGTATCTGGCTCAATTAGCGGCCGGTTTTAAAGGCTTCGGTATCTGGTGCTGGAACAGCCGCAGTGCGGGTAAGGAGGGGGGCGAGTACAGCCTGCTGGACCGGAATGGTCAGGTAACGGAGCGGGCTATTGCCATCGGCAAGCTGGCCCAGGCCATGCAGCGGTGGCGTTTTGAGTTGTGGGACGCGCACAAAGAGCCGGTGGTGGGTATTCTGTACGACTGGGAGAACGAAGCGTTGTGGGCGGCCATGAGCATACCGGGTCGTGACCATTACAAAGATCGTCCCATGAAAGCTCGGGTGGGGCTGGGCCGGGCGCTCACCAACGCCAACGTTCCTTTTGAGTATGTAACCCCGCAGGATCTAAAAAACAGACTTGGTGCCCGCTATCGGGTATTGTATTTGCCCGGCTTTCTCTGCTTACGCAGTGACCTGATGCCGGTGCTGATGGAGTATGTCCGCGAGGGGGGGCGTTTGGTGATGGATTTACCCGGTGCCGGTTACGATGAATACAGTCGCGTGCTAAAGACCGGTAAGGGATCGCCCTTTGAGCAGCTTTTTGGTGTTACCCTCGATGACTTTCAATACGCCGGCACTAATCGGCCCATTCGCCTGGGTACTTACGACCTGAATGGATTTATTCTGAACGCTACCCCCACAAAGGCTCGTCCGGCAGCAACGTACAGCACCGGCCGCCCGGCTGTTACTGAACACGCTCTGGGAAAAGGAACCGCTATTCTGATGGGGTTTGAAGCCTCCTCTGATTGTTTCAAACCAGGTAATATACCAGCCGAAACCCTGCTGCTGACGCACGCATTGGGTTCGCATAAAAGTCCGTTCAACTGTCCCGATGCAATCGTTTACCGGTTAGCGGCTCCTGAAGCTGATCACTATTTTCTGCTGAACGACGGACCCGCCAAATCCGTCAGGCTAACGTTTGACACCTTCAAATACCGGTCTGCCGTTGATGCTATCACCGGACAACTTTTGCCGTTAAATGGGTCAATAGCGCTGGAGGGCTACAGTGGCCGCTGGATTCGCTTTGTGAAATGACGCAGCGATGCTACTGGGTTCATAACTCAAAGAGAAAGCCTTTTTCAAGATACTGACGGTACCGCTCCGCATCAAACTGGTAGTAGAAAGCACCTCGTTTGGAGGTGTCTTTCTGTTTTTCCTCCAGCTTCTGGAGAAGATTCATTGCCAGTACTTTTTTGTTGAAGTTCCGCTTGTCGAGAGGGCGATCCAGGATTGATTCGTACAACTGCCGCAGTTCGGTCATGGTAAACTTTTCGGGAAGCAATTCAAAACCAATAGGTTGTAACCGTATCCGCAAACGTAACTGTTCAATGGCTTTCCGGAGCATAAGGGGGTGATCATACACCAGATCCAGGTTAGGTATCTGAGACAGCGGGTGCCATGTAGCCTGGTAGTGGGGCGACAGCTGATCCAGCGTCGGCTCTACCCGAATCAGCGCGTAGTAACAGGTGGTAATGACCCGTTCGGTAGGTACCCGGCGCACCTCACCAAAGGTATACACCTGCTCCATGTATATGTTTTCCAGACCCGTCAGCCGCTGCACCGTCTGTAGGGCTGTTTCGTCCAGACTGGCATCCGGAGTGACAAAGCCGCCCAGCAGCGCCCAATGCCCCTTGTACGGTTTATAGGGAAAACGATGAAGCAGGACGTGCAGCTCCGTCCGGTGAAAACCCAGAATGACACAGTCTACCGTATGATGAAATGAAGGCTCTTCTCCATGGTATTCCGGCACTACATCCTGCGGTTGACGGGCGAAGGCTTTGTCGGCGTATCCGTACATAATGGCAAAGACTAAGCTTATAAGTGTAAGAAATACACCTGAAAATAGTTGAAATTTTACTTGTGAAGCAAATCTGCCTCAACAGATAATTAGTTGTCAATTACGGCAGCGCAAACGCCAGGTACTGATGCCCTTTTTTGGTGCCCATCTTATTGCCTCCGCAGGCAATCACCACGTATTGCTTGCCGTTCACCTCGTAGGTGCAGGGGGTGGCATAACCGCCGGCGGGTAATTGCGTTTGCCAGAGTAGTTTACCGGTTTTCATCTCATACGCCCGGAACATCTCGTCTTTGGTAGCGCCGATGAACAATACGCCCCCGGCCGTAATCACTGGTCCCCCGTAGTTTTCTGTACCGGTGGGGGCAATGCCTTTGGCCGTTAGTTCTTTAAACTCGCCAAACGGTATTTTCCAGACGTACTCGCCGGTGTTCAGGTTGATGGCGTTGAGGGTGCCCCAGGGCGGGCTGATGGCCGGGTACCCCTTGTCGTCCAGAAAGCGATTGTAGCCGGTAATTTTGTAAGGAAGATACGGCATCTTCGAGGCCGGTGCTGCGGTGGCTTCCTGCTTTTCATCGCCGAACAGGAAGGCGACCAGAGCCTGCTTTTCGGCTGCCGAGAGCTGCGTAAAGCCCGGCATCATGCCTTTGCCGTTGCTGACAATCTGGTGGACATACGCCCGGTCGTGACGCTGGTTAATGTCGACGAGCGTCGGGTAGCCGCCTTTGGGATTGCCTTTGCGCTCGGTACCGTGGCAGGAGGAGCAGTTCTGGGTGTACACCCGTGCGCCGGTACTCAGGTGGGCGAGGGCATCCTGCTTTGGGGCATCCACCATCGTCAGCACCCACGCCATTTCGTTGGAGTTGACATACATGATACCGTCGGGGTCAACGGCGGCACCGCCCCATTCGGCCCCACCGTCGAAGCCGGGAAAAATAAGCGTACCCTGCTTGCTCGGCGGGTCGAACAGCCGCTTGCGCACCCGGCGCAAAATGGCCTGTAAAGAGTCGCGGTTGGCCGTGTAGGGGTTCACATCCTCGTCGGTCAGCGACTGCCGGGCAAAGGGGGCCGGCTTCAGCGGCAGCGGCTGCGTCGGCCAGGTAGTTTCGCCGGGGAGGTCGGAGGCCGGTACCGACACTTCCTTGATCGGGAACAGCGGCTTGCCCGTCACCCGGTCGAAGACAAATACGTGGCCGGATTTGGTCACCTGCGCTACGGCATCAATCTTTCGGGGCCGACCGTCGGGGCCGGTCTGCGTCACCGTCAGCAGATTTGGTGGCGCGGGCGGGTCGCGGTCCCATACATCGTGGTGCACAAACTGAAAGTGCCACAGCCGCTTACCCGTTTTGGCATCGAGCGCCAGCAGGCAGTTGGCAAACAGGTTCTGCCCCTTGCGATTGCCGCCGTAGAAGTCAAAAGCTGCCGAGCCGGTCGGCACGTACACAATGCCGCGCCGACGGTCCACCGATATGCCCGACCAGTTGTTGGCCCCACCCACTTCTGTATTTTTAAACACCTCTTTCGGCCAGGTATCGTAGCCGTATTCGCCCGGCTGCGGAATGGTATGGAACACCCACGCCAGTTGGCCGGTCCGGACGTTAAACGCCTGCACATGCCCCGGTGCGGCATCGGCTCCTTCCGATAGCCGCATAGGCATGATAATCAGGTCACCGTAAATGGTGCCGGGCGTATTGGAGATCACGAATTTATTTTTAGCCGATTCGCCCAGGCCGGTTTTAAGACTCACCCGGCCACCATCGCCGAACGAAGAAATGGGTTGGCCGGTACGGGCGTCGAGGGCATACAGCCATTCTCCGGCCGTAAACAGAATGCGTTTATCCTCTTTGTTGTCTGTCCAGTAAGTAACACCCCGGCTGGTGCTGAGGCCGTTTTTGGTTTTATTGCCCGTGAACAGCCAGATCTGACGACCGGTGGCGGCATCGAGCGCAAAGGGCTGTACGGCCGCTGTGACTCCGTACAACATCCCATCAACCATAATTGGGCTTACCTGCATTTGCCCGGTATCCGGTGCCGAGTAGGTCCAGGCAACCTGCAAATGCTGCACATTGCCGGTATTGATCTGCGTGAGGGCGGAATAATGGCTGCGGTCGGGACCGCCGAGGTATTCCGGCCATTCGCGGTCCGAGGCTACGGTATTTTCCGAAGAGGGAGTATGGGCAGAAATCCAGATAGCCAGCGCCACCAACGCGCCGACAGGCAGGAGGAATCGTTTCATAAGGTCAGGGTATAAAGCCGAAATTTACTAAATGAAACGGCTTTTATCCACTTTTTTGCCGGGCTATCCAACAAAGTTTACCGAATGTCGGTATACAGTCGCTTCAGTTTCTCCGGCGAATAGCCTATGCCCCATAGAAAGCCGATGTACAGAAAAAGGGCATTGGCCCGCCAGAAGCCCCACTTCTCCAGCCGCCGGTCCGACGATTCCACCACCCGGTTCACCTGCCGGATGCGCCCATACCGGACCAGTTTCAGCAGCAGATCGGCTTCTTCCATAATGGGCAGGTCATCGGTATAGCCGCCACAGGCCAGAAACTGCGCCCGGCGGCAAAAAATCACCTGATCGCCGAACAGTAGCCGGGCGCCTTTGAAAAACAGATACGGCCGAAATAGCAGGGGCGCGTAGTAGCTTTTGATGTAGTTGTGAAACGAGGTAATCCAGCGGGTACGCATAGGGCCGCGCATCAGGGAGATGAACCCGGCGGCTGCCGTTCGTGGATCGGCCAGCGTTTGCTGCATCACCGTCAGCGCATCGTCGGGCAGGGCAGTATCGGCGTGGAGGAAGCAGAGAATATCGCCGGTGGCGACCTGAGCACCCTGGTTCATCTGCGCGGCCCGGCAGGCGACCGGACTACGCAGAATTTTCAAAAAGGGTAGTTCACCCTGCTGCGCCCGAACAAGTTGAAAGGTCCGGTCGGTACTGCCGCCGTCTATCACAATAACTTCCAAAGGACCCGGACAAAGCTGCCGGATTTGCCGCAGGGTGCGGGGCAGTGTTTTTTCTTCGTTGAGTGTCGGAATGATGATGGATACCGTTGCCACAGTGTGCCAGCCGCTTGGTCGTAGCTTATAAACTAAGTTATGAGTGATGAGTTATGAATTAAGAGTTAGCTGACGAACACCTTCTTAACTCATAACTCTTCACTCTTAATTCTTAACTATAACTCCCTTTATGTTCCGCTTTCTCCCGACTATGTTGCTGAAGCAGTTGTATACCCGTAAAAGCCTGCGGAATACGCCCGATGGTTTTACCTTCTCGCTGAAGAACCGGCTGGCCGATGCCCGTTTTACCGGGCTGCAAGGGGCGTGTATCGACGGGCGGGAGTATCCGGTGGAGGCATTTACGCTGGAGACCGATGGGGGAGAGGTGGTGCCGGTTGGGGCTATCTCGGCGCAGCGGCCGCTCGACTTTCCCCTGCGCCGGTCGGTGCGGGTGCGGGCACAAGGCGTTTGTTTACCCGAAGGCAAGCATACGCTGGCTATTACGCTCCATACCCAGCCCTTTGGCCTCATTACGCTAAACGTGGAGGATGAATTGCAGCCCGACCTACACCAGAATGACCGAATAGGCATTCCTCGCGATGCAGTGAACGACTACACGCCGGAAGCTATCCGGCAGCGGCAGCAGTACCTACGGTCGTTTACCGGAACAGATCCCCGGCACCTGACGAGCTATTCGTTTGATGCCGGGGTTATGAACAGGAACTGCGAGAACTTTATCGGGGTGGCGCAGGTGCCCATTGGATTGGCAGGGCCGTTGCTCGTCAACGGCGAACATGCGCAGGGGGAATTTCTGATTCCGCTGGCGACGACGGAAGGTGCGCTGGTAGCCTCGTATAACCGGGGGATGAAACTGATCAACCTGAGCGGGGGCGTCCGCTGCACCGTGCAGGACGAAGGCATGCAGCGGGCACCCGTTTTTCAATTCGCCGACGCCCGTCAGGCCCGCGATTTCACCCGCTGGATTGACCAGCATCAGGATGACCTGAGAGCCGAAGCCGAAGCTACCTCCCGCTACGCCAAACTCCGCTACGTCGACAGTTACCTCACCGGCCGGCTGGCTTTTCTGCGGTTTGGCTTTTCTACGGGCGATGCGGCCGGGCAGAACATGGTGAGCAAGGCCACACTGGCCGCCTGCAACTGGATACTGCACCATTATGAAGGCATTGAGCAGTTCTTTCTGGAATCGAATATGGCTACCGACAAAAAGCCTTCGCAGATTAATGTGCTGAGAACAAGGGGAAAGCGCGTAACGGCTGAGGTGCGTATTCCCCGTGACCTGCTGGTGCGTGAGTTACAGGTAGAGCCGGCTACGCTGGACCGTCACGCCCGCATCGGCCATATTGGTTCGTGGCTGGCCGGCACCAACAACAACGGCCTGCATTCTGTCAATGGACTGGCTGCGCTGTTCATCGCCACTGGTCAGGATGTGGCCTGTCTCGCCGAATCATCGGCCGCCATCGCCTTTTCCGAAGTCACGCCCGAAGGTGACCTCTACGGCTCCGTTACGTTACCCTCGCTGGTGATCGGCACCTACGGCGGAGGCACCGGCCTGCCCACCCAGCGCGAATGCCTCGAACTGATGGGTTGCTACGGAGCCGGGCAGGTCAATAAACTGGCCGAAATCATAGCCGGCGTGGTAGCCGCCGGCGAACTCTCCCTCGCAGCCGCCATCTCCTCTCTCGACTGGGTCTCCAGCCATGAAGCCAAAAGAGTTAAGAGTTAAGAATTGCGTGCGCCAGCTAATTCTTAACTCTTAACTCCTCAGAACCAGCCGGCGCCGGGGATGCGGAAGGGCCAGGGAATGGAGAGCAGGATCACCAGCAGACCCAGGCCGTAGAAGACGAAGACATGGCGGTGCTTGTCGACGGCATTGGCGGCTTTGCGTGAGCGGACACGGCCAACGGTAATCAGCGCAATGGCAATCAGCATACCGACCGTGTGTTCGGCGGTGTAGAAGCGGTAGATCTTTTCGCTCATCATACCAAAGTCGACCTTCGGGCTGAGAAAATAAAGAATCAGGCCGATCAGCAGTTGAATATGCGTTAAGACCATTGCAAACACATATAATTTATTGTCTGAGGCTGCGTACTCGTCCCGTGAGCGCCATTTGCTGAACGCTACGGCAATAGCGGCCAGTAACAGAATAAGAAGTAACCAACGAAGCCCGGAGTGGGCGTGAACCAGTATGTTGTAGAGCATGCAGTGATAGCGATTAGGTAAGCAAATGAATTTCTTCGGCAAAGAAACAACCAAATGCTCAACTTTCGGCGAAAAAGGATTGTTAGCCGGGTATGATTTTGTACAACGTCACCATCAATATCGACAAAGCCGTTGAAGAAGAATGGCTCCACTGGATGAAAGAAGTCCATATGCCGGAGGTCATGGCCACCGGTATTCCTGTCGCCGGTAAAGTGCTGCGCCTGCTGACCGAAGTCGACAACGGCGGCTCTACCTATACTTTCCAGTATACCTTCAACACTTTGAAGGAATACGTCATCTACCACGAACGCTATTCCCCCGCCCTCCAGCAAAAGGTCCTCGACCGCTACCCCAACAAGTTCGTTTCATTCCGGAGCCTGCTGGAAGAAGCCTGAGGAGTGAAGAAGTAAGACGGGGCCGCTCTGGATCAGGATTTCACCGCCTTTGGCAGAGCCGCCAGGTCTCCGTACGTCCTAATGGCTGACCGATTACTAAAAAGCCTGGACGAATCTGCTCATCCAGGCTTTTTCATCCCTTTATTACCAACTTTAATCCTACTCATTAATGCCTGGTATTTTTCCCTGGCTTACACCTTCGGCTCCCAGCCTTTTTCGTAGTCACGACCCCATAGCTGCTGAGCTTCTTTGTCGCCGATGATGTGCCCGTTTTTCGGATCAATCTGCAGGGTGCGGCCCACCCGCCAGGCGATGTTTCCCAGTTGCATGGCCAGCACGCTCTTATAACCCAGTTCGACATCACAGTTGGGTCGGCGATTGTTTCGGATGGCATCCAGAAAGTCCATCGCGTGGAGGTTATCCATACCTAAGCTCGGACTGGCTGTATTCCGGCCCTGTATGTCATCGTCACCGTCGGCTACTGATTTTACTTCCTTCACCAGTTTGCCGTCCAGATCGTACACGGTGTAGCTATCGCCACCGGTATCCAGACTTCCGTTCTCCCCGTAGAAGATAATACCCCGGTCCTGCCCTTCAATTTTCCGGCCGTTGGAACTGCGCGACTCCCACATCAGGGAGATCCGGTTCGGGAAATCCATAACAATGACCTGCGTATCGGGGGTTTGCCAGTCGTCTTTAAACTCGTACCGACCTCCTATCGAACTCACCCGGATCGGGTAGTCGACATTCAGTCCCCAACGCGCCACATCGACCTCATGGGTGCCATTGTTTAAAGCTTCGCCAGTGCCCCAGTGCCAGAACCAGTGCCAGTCGTAGTGAATCAGGCCTTCTTTGTATGGCATACGCGGAGCCGGACCCTGCCACAGTTCGTAATCCAGCCAGGACGGCACGGTGCCGGGCTTCAGCACCGTAGCCTTGCGCTTGTTGGTGTACCAGGTTTTAGCCATATACACGCGGCCAATAATGCCTTTATGCAGTTGCTCAATGCCCTGGGTCAGCACCGGAGCCGACCGGCGCTGAGCGCCCATCTGCACCACCCGATTGTATTTGCGCGCTGCCGCAATGGCCAGTTCGCCCTCGCGGGGATTGTGGCACAAGGGTTTCTCAACATAAACATGTTTGCCGGCCTGGCACCCCATAATCGTTAGCGGAGCATGCCAGTGATCGGGCGTGGCCGTATAGATGGCGTCGATGGATTTGTCTTCCAGCACCCGGCGGAGATCCCGTTCCGACTTTGGCGTCTGGGTCTGCTTGGTCTTCAGGATCGATTGGATGGCTTTCGGAATAGCCCGTTCATCCACATCGCAGACCGTGCCGACTTCAGCATTTTTCTGACCGGCAAAGGTGCGGCCCATGCTGTTGCCTCGGCTGTTGACCCCGATGGTGGCCACGCGAATTAATTCATTCGCCCCAATGATGCGGTTGTAGCTTTTGGCGCTAAATCCAAAAGCGGACCCACCCAGCGCCACACCGACCGAACCGGCGGCTACTTTCTTTATAAACGCACGTCTCTTTTCCATGGAAAGGGTTTACAAGGGTTTTATTTTTATGTTTTTAAATGAAACCTCATGGCCATGCTCCTGCAGCAGAATATGGCCTTTTTCAACAGTACCAAAGGCCGGTACGGTCTTACTGAACTTGCTTAAGGCCACAGCCTCCGTAAAGGGCTGGCTGCCTCTGGTAAATTCCAGGATCTTGACCCCGTTGAGCCAATGCTCCACCTGTCGGCCTTTAGCCACAATACGCAGCGTATTCCACTGACCGGGTGCCTTTACTTTTTTCAGTGCGGCATTAGGAGGTATAACGTCGTAAAAAGAACCCGTCAGGTGGTTTTCTTTCTTGTTGTCTTCCGCCAGTTCGTCATCCAGGATCTGGTACTCCATCCCCAGATTACCCCCTTTTTCGTACTTCGTAAAAAAGTATTTGACGCCACTATTGCCGCCCGGCTCAAGGTTAAAATCCAGCATCAGATCAAAGTCAGCGTACTGATTTGCGCTGATGATGTCACCACCTTTAGCGCCTTTCCTGGCGATCAGCAGGCCATCTTTAACTTCCCAGCCGGCCGGCACCGGCTTGCCACCGGGCGTGGTCCAGCCGTTGGAGCTAGTTCCGTCAAACAGCAGCACCCAGCCGGCTTTCTTTTCTTTAGGCGTTAAGGTGTTTGCTTTTTGAGCGTAAGCCGGCAGTGTCATACAAACCAGCAGACAGCCGGACAGCCATTGTAAGGTACGGATTTTCATGTACTTAATAGCCTGGGTTTTGTTTAATCTTTTCCGGGTTGGACTGTATCACCTGCAGGGGTATCGGGAACAACAGCATGTTGTCATTCCAGGCCGACGGATTGAAGCCATTTTGCTCCTTCTGCTCCTGCGTCATAACGGCTTTGGCCCGCTCAGTCCTGACGAGGTCGAACCACCGGTGGTTTTCGAAAGCCAGTTCTACGCGTCGCTCATTTTCAATGGCCAGTAAAAACGCGGCATCGGAGCTAAAAGGCGCGTAGTTGGGCAGAATGTCGGCCGAGCCGCCGGTGCTGTTTCTGGCTCTTGTCCGGACTTTGTTGAGGTAGGTAAGCGCAACGTCCTGTTGTTTTCCCTGCCGGACCAGGGCCTCGGCATACAGTAAGTAGATATCGGCCAGACGAAGCTCAATCCAGTTGTTATCATTATCGGAGCCGCTGAAGGATACATCGTAGTACTTCTTTACGTATTTCTCATTGATAAATTTCCCTCCTGGCACGGAGACGTACCCATCGCTCATGGAAATAGCCTTTCTGGGATCGCCTTTCTCATAGGCGTCCGATATAGAAGGTGTTGGGGCATTGAACCCACCTTTGTCGCCTACCAGTACTACTTCCCGATTAGAGAAACGGGGAGCAAAATCATTGTTCCAGGGGCTACCGGTACTAGTTCCCCCCTTTTTATACTGAATTTCGAATAACGATTCCGTGCTATTTTTCTTCGTGACGTCGAACAGCGCTTTGTAGTCCGATACAAGCGAGTACTGGGGCATATTGATCACTTCCAGGGCTTTGGCTTCGGCAAGGGCGTAGTAGGGGGCGCCCTTCTTCAGTGGATAGCCGGCCATGGTCATGTACACTTTAGCCAGCAAGCCTTTTGCGCCCCCAACCGTTACCCGTCCCTTATCAACCGCCGGATACGTAGCCGGCAAATTAGCTTCCGCAAACTTCAGATCCTCCACGATAAAGTCATAGATTTCCTGAGTAGAGGCCCGCCCCAGCTTGTAAGCGTCGGCGACCGATAACTGCTTATCCACTTTAGGCACATCGCCAAAGATGCGAACCAGCCAGAAATAGGTCAACGCCCGGAGGAATTTGGCTTCGGCTTTGTACTGCTCTTTGAGTTTAGGATCCGTGAAGGGAACAGCGTCTATTTTGTCCAACACGATGTTACACCGCAGAATGGTATGGTAGCTGTTATTCCAGAGACCGAGCACAAAGGAGTTATCCGAGAGCAACACATCACCGAAATTATCAATGGAGGTCATGTCCTTTGAGTTACCCGGAACCCACGAGAAAGTGGTATTATCCGAACGGACTTCTCCCGCATAGATAAAAAGCTGATTATACAGGTTCCGCAGGGAGGTATAGGGTGACATCACTGCCTGATTCATGTCCTGCTCCGTCTTGTAGAATATACCGGCATTCATATCCGATATAGGCTGAAGGTCGATAAAGTCCTTCCTGCAGGAGAAAGAGACAAATATTAAGACTGCGAGTATGATGGATCGTTTCATTGCCTGAGAATTAAAGGTTAATGTGGTTAAAAGCTGACGTTTAGACCGGCAATGATGGTGCGGGCTGAGGGATAGCCCAGATAATCACCACCCCGCGATAAGCCATCGCCCTGACTGCTCGTTTCCGGATCGAAGCCCGGATACTTTGTGAAGGTGTATAGGTTCTGGCCGGTCACGTAGACCCTTAACCCTCGTACATGAATGCGTTGGGTAAGGGTATTATTAAACGTATAACCTAATGATACATTTCGGATGCGCACAAACGAGCCATCTTCTACCCAGTAGCTGGAGGGCTCTTTTTGCAGTCCCTTCGGGTCGCGGTTGGCGCGCAGTATATTGCCCGAACCGGGTTCAGACTCTGAACGCCAGCGGTCGTTTAGTTTGACTAGCCCGTTCCGGTCGCCGTGATAAATACCCACCATCCGGTTAAAGAAGCTGAACAGCTTAGCGCCTTGTGACCCGGTTAGCTGGAGATTGAGGTCAAAGCCTTTGTAGGCAAAATCATTGCCGAAACCGAAAATGAATTTTGGCTGGTTGTTGCCTATATAGGTTTTGTCATCGGCATTGATTACCCCATCCTTGTTAATATCTACATACCGGGGATCACCGGGGCGGTCATTGGCGAGGTGGGGAGCGGCATCCAGTTCGGCCTGATTTTTAAATACCCCGTCGTATAAGTAGCCATAAAAGGTAGCGATAGGCATACCGATGGTAGTAATGAAAGTGTTGTTGGCGTTCGGCGCTCCTGCATAAATAGGCCGCTGGTCGGGACCCAGCGCAAGGACCTTATTTTTATTGAATGAGATGTTGAAATCCGTCGACCACCGTAGTTTACCCGTCAGGTTACGTGTCCGCAGCAGGTATTCCATTCCTTTGTTTTCTACCTGTCCGATGTTCTGGAGTTGGGAGGCATATCCGGTTAGGGTGGGAACCGGCACGTTCAGCAGCAGATCCACCGACCGGCTGTTATAGAAATCTGCTTCCAGGCGAATCCGCTCATTCAGCAGGCTCAGATCAAAGCCCAGGTTCCACTGCCGGGTTTTCTCCCAGCCCAGATCCGGGTTCGGATAATTGATCGGGTTCACCGAATTCACCAGGTTGTTGTTCAGCACGTAATAACTGGTTCCCGTACGGGCAATGGCGTCATAGTTACCGATCCGGTTGTTACCCACCAGACCCCAGCTCGCTCTTAGCTTCAGGTCACTCACCGGCTGGAAACTGCTCATGAAAGGCTCGCTGTTTACCCGCCAGCCGACCGATACCGAGGGGAATGTACCCCATTTGTTATTGGCCCCAAACCGCGACGAACCATCCGTCCGGATGCTGGCCGTCAGCAGGTACTTGTCTTCGTAGGAATAGTTAACCCGGCCCAGATACGAGATCAGCGAGCTTTGGTATTCGGTGTTGGTACCGCCAACGATCTGACCGGCGCTCAGCGTACGGACCACATCGTTGGGGAAGTTCTGCGCGTTGACGCGGGCATACTCACCGTATGATTTCTGAGCTGTATAACCGGCCAGCAGGTTGATGGTATGCTTATTGCCGAGCGTCTTGTTGTAATTCAGCGTATGCTCGATAAGCCAGTCCCGGTCCAGCCAGGTTTCATTACGGGCATCGGCCGTTTTTGGGGCCCGCGACCCGTCGGTATCCACAAACGAAGGCCGGTAGTATTTCAACCGCCGGTTTTCCAGGGTCCCGTTCAGGCTTAAGCGGTACTTTAAACCGGGAATGATTTCGTACTGCGTATAAGCCGAGGCAATAAGGCCATTCCGTCTGGTAAGGTTGGTAATATTCTCGGCAATACCCACCGGGTTCGCCACATCGCCGGCCCAGATCTCGGGGTTCCGCACCTGCGAGCCATAGGTGCCATCGGGGTTCCGGAGCGGATAAATCGGGGGTAAATAAATCGCGTAAGCCAGCGGACTGTCTTTTCCGTTATCCACACTGTTGTTTTCGGAGAAGTATCCACTCACCGTCATGCCCACTTCCAGTTTTTTGCTGACGTTGGACGTGATATTGGTGCGGAGATTGTACCGCTTGTAATCACTATTGATCTGGATACCCTGCTGATCGGTATAGCTACCCGAAATGGCATAGCGGGTTTTCTCAACCCCGCCGGTCAGCGAGAGTTCGTGCCGCTGGGTCGGGGCGGTTCTGAAGATCTCGTCCTGCCAGTTGATCTCCCCAAAGTTGCTGGGATCATTGAAGCTCTCGGGAATGATGTAGAAGCTGGAGTTGGTATATTTTTGCCGGATAGCGTTACCGTCGGTAATGGAATGCGGAGCGTCGCCCGGCATCGGTGCCCGATCGAGCCAGGCCTGGTTATGGCCATCTTTGAAGAACTCCAGGTATTCGCGGCTATTCATCATTTTGATTTTCCGGGCTATCTGCTGCATACCATAGAAGGTGTTATATGAAATAGTAGGAGTCCCTACCGTCCCTTTTTTGGTCGTCACAATAATAACCCCATTGGCCCCACGCGAACCGTAAATTGCGGTGGACGACGCATCTTTCAGCACCTGAATACTCTCAATATCAGACGGGTTGATCAGCGAAAAGGCGCTGCCTTCCATCGGGTACCCGTCAATCACGTACAGGGGAGAGCTACCAGCCGTAATGGAACCGGTACCCCGTACCCGGATAGTCAGTCCTTCACCACCGGGTGCGCCATTGGTCTGCTGTACCTGTACGCCGGCCATCTGACCTACCAGTGCTTCGCCATACGATACCGCAGCCTTATTTTTAAGCTTGTCTGCCGAAACAGAAGCAACAGCCCCGGTCAGGTCGGCTTTTTTCTGGGTACCATACCCCACCACGACGACCTCGTTCAGCGTCTTGGTATCAGTCTTGAGTGACACGTTCAGCGTCGTCTGATTACCAACTACCACTTCCTGAGACTCATACCCCAGAAACGAAAAGATCAGCACCGAGCTGGTACCCGGCACCGATAGCCGAAACTTACCTTCGGCATCGGTTGATGTACCCCGGTTAGTGCCTTTTACCACCACGTTTACTCCCGGCACCGGCTGGTTTGTCTCATCCCGAACAGTGCCGCTCACGATTTCGTCAGCGATTTGGGAGGCCGTCTGATCCGGCACGCTACCCATTGTTGACGCTTCTGCCCTGGACGATTGCAGCGCCGGACTCAGGACGATCTGCCGCCCAACGACCTCGTACCGCAGCCGCAGCGGCCGGACTACTTTAGTCAATACGTCGCCCAACGGCTCATTGGCTGCGGTGAGGGTAATTTTCTGGTCAAACGGAATTTCCCGGGGGCGGAACGCAAATCGGATTTCTGTCTGGCTTTCAATTTCTTTGAGCACCTGGCGTAAGCTTTGGTTTTCGAACCGAAACGTTACCCGCTTGTTGAGCAACTCCTGAGCTGAGGTATCAACCGCGAACGAAACACTGGTAAAAATCACCATCAACACTGCCTGCAACAGCGAGCGGCTCATGAGATACCGAACGCACGGAATCTGTACTGGTTTTTTCATTAGATGTAAGGGTTAGGTTTTATTGCATTCAGAATGTATCAGGCCGGGGGCATCCTTTGCTGTAGATCACCACCTGCGCGTCGATGACTTTGTAGTGGGCATCCAGCACCTTGCAGATGACGTCCAGCTTTTGGAAAAGATTTTCTGCATCGATATTCATGGTTAGCGTACAATGCTGCATGAGTTCTTCATCAAAGATGATGTCTATGCCGTACGCCTGCTCCAGAGCGCCAAAAACGCGGGTGGCTGAGGCATCTTCGAAGACAAACCGCTGGTTCGGATTGAGCAGGGTGGGATTATCGGTCAGGGTCTTGCTGAGGGTAGCGCCTTCTCGCTGAAAAACAGCTTTCTGATTAGGCGTTAGCACCAGTCCTTTTGATTCGGGGTCGGTGGTCTGAGCGGGTTGGTTTGGGTACACCGAAACCCGGCCGGTCTTTACGTCGACGATGACGGTTGCGGATTTCGACGGCGCTTTGATCCAAAAGCTGGTTCCCAGTACTTTAGTAGCCAATCCGTTGGCATAGACTACAAAAGGCTTTTTGGGATTCTTTTTGACGTTGAAAAACGCATCGCCGGTCAGGTAAACTTCCCGCTGCACGCCCGCCAGTTTTTCGCGGTAACGCAGGTGTCCATCTTGCTGCAGGGCAACCTGGCTGCCGTCGGCCAGTTGAACCTGCATGAGGTGGTTGGCATCGTTAACAATTTCAATCCACTTCTCCTCCTGCGCCGAGCCGCTTCCCGGAAAACCAAACAGACCCAACTGAAACAGGCTAAACCAACCGGCACCCACCACCAGCATGATGGATGCGGCCACTTTCCAGATCTGCCGCCAGAGCAGCTTACGCGGCTCCGGAGCCGGCCGCGATTCAACCAGGGTTTGTTCAATCCGGCTCCAGATGGCCTCCTCCTTATCAATCAGCATAGGAGGCCGCTGAATGGCATGGAGCCCGATGATCAACTGCCGGGCCTCCTCTACCTCATAATACCGCTCCGGATAATCCTTCAGAAACTCCCGCCAGAAGGTGTCGGTCTCATATGTAGGCGAACAGACCCATTCTTTAAAATAGTCGTCGGCCGCCAGGTCTACCGCATTATATTGATAGTAATTCATGAGTGAATGCTGATTAAGAAGTCCGGACAGTTTCGCGTAGCGTTTTCAGGCCGGAATAAATAAACCGGCAGGCGGACTGGTAATTGACGCCCATGATCTGGGCAATCTCTTCGTTGCTAAAATGTTGGTAAAAACGGAGGTTCAGCGCTTCCTGCTGGCGCGGGGTCAGTTGATCGTAGCCTTTTTGCAGTTGCTGATGAATCTGTTCCGTCTCCTCATGCTCAATGAGGCTGGCTTCAATGCTGTAGCTGTCGGTTGGCGTCGCTACCGTATCAATGTCAGAGGCCGTATAGAATAAATCCCGGCTACGAACCCTCGTGATCTTATTCCGCAGCGAGCGGAACAGGTAGAACTTGATGGAATCGGTGTCGCTCAGGTTTGCCCGGCTCTGCCACAGTTCAATGAATAAATCGTGAATGCTGTCTTCAATCAGCGGCACATCGTTGGTTACCTTATACCCGTAGTTGAGCAAGTCACGTACGTATAACCGGTAGATCTGCTGAAATGCCGCTTCATCGCCCAGACGGAAGGCATTCCATAAATGGCTATGGGAAGAGATTGACGGCACAGAATAAATGGGTTTACTTATAGGCTTGGTAGAGCAATGGCAGGAAGTTCCTGATCACGCGGAGCCCTCATTATACTAATGCCGGGATGGGTTTATTTTAATCCTCTATTTTCTAAAAATATTTTTAGTTTTTCCCAGTGCAGGACGGTGAGGGTGTAGAATAGCAAAGCAAGGAGAAATTGCTGCCGCTTCAGGTTGTACTCTACTCTTACTTCTTAATTAGCTATGGCTGCGTAACTTGAGTTCTTAATTCTTTACTCGCAACTCCTTTTTCTGCTGCCGGGTGGTGCGTCGCTTATCCACCGTCATCAGGAAGGCGGGGAGGAGAATCAGGTTAGAGGCCATGCCCATCAGCAGCGTAATGGACACCAGAATACCGAGCGCGACGGTGCCCTGGAAGGTAGAGGCCGCAAAAATGGCAAAGCCGGCAAACAAAATGATGGCCGTGTAGAACATGCTGATGCCCGTGTACCGGATGGTGTGCGAGACAGCCTGGCTGATGCTGATCTTCCTGTTCCGGAGTTCGTCGCGGTACTTGGTGATAAAGTAAATGGTGCCGTCTGACGAGATCCCAAACGCAATGCTGAAAATCAGGATGGTAGAAGGCTTCAGGTGAATGTCGAAATAGCCCATGATGCCCGCCGTAATCAGCAGCGGCACCAGACTCGGAAAGATGGCGATCAGGCTCATCCGGATGTCACGCAGCAAGGCAATCAGGATAATGGAAATCAGCACAATAGCCAGCGCCGTACTCTCTTCCAGGTTGGTGAGCAGATAGTCGTTTCCCCGGGTAAACACCACGCTGTTGCCGGTTATTCGAACATCATACTGTTCATCTGCGGCTACGCGCCGGCCGGTTTCGCGGTCGATGTTGAAGATGGAATCAACTTTGTGCTGTAGCGTGTTCAGCAGCTCTTTGATGCGTACGGTACCCACATCGGCCATCTGGAAACTCACCCGCGTGTACCGGCGGTTGCTGTCGAGGTGGCTTTTGAAGCGGTTCTCCGAGCCTTTGAGCTGTGGGGCGTAGGCAGCCAGCTTACTCATTTCGAGGGCCGGCGGCAGGATGTAGTACTTCGGGTCGCCACCGCGGTAGGCCTGGTAAAAGAACTTAACAGCCTCTACAATCGAGATAGGTCGGGTAAACTCCGGGTACTTCTCAAACTCCCGCTGCATCTGCCGGATTTTTGTCAGTGTCTGCGGACTCAGCACCCGCCCGTCCTGCCCGGCGTCAACGGATACTTCAAAGGGCATAACCCCCCTGAAGTTCTTCTCGAAAAATTTTAGGTCGGTATAGATCGGATCGTTGTGGGGCAGGTCGTCTACCACGTAGCCGATCGCCGTGATGCGCGTCATACCGACAATGGCCACCACCACGGCGAGGGTGATAATGGAATAGATAACTGGCCGGCGGTGGTGAACAACATGGTCGACCCAGCGCAAAAACCGGGTAATGCGTTTGCTGTCCAGGTGGCTGCGCTGCTTCTCTGAGGGCACCGGCAGGTAGCTGAACACCATCGGAATCAGCATCAGCGACATGGCGTAGGTGGTCAGCACCCCCAGGGCAGCTACCATCCCGAACTCCAGCAGCAGCGGGCTGTTGGTGAAATAAAACACGAAGAAGCCGATGGCGGTAGTCAGATTGGCGTAAAAGGTGGTCTCACCAACTTTCTCGATAGCCAGACTCAGCGCCCGCATCTGGTTCCCGTGACGGCTGAGTTCTTCGTGGTATTTATTGAGCAGGAAAATGGCATTGGGTACCCCGATCACAATAATCAGCGGGGGAATCAGACCCGTCAGCAGCGTAATCTTGTACCCGAACAGGACAATATAGCCTACCGACCAGACCACCCCGACACCCACCACCAGAATGGCGATTAGTGCCACCAGAAACGACCGGAAGAAGGCCAGCAGGATAATGGCCGTGACCACAAAGGCCAGCGCCATAAACAGCACCATCTCGTTGCTGACCTTGGCCGTAAATTCCGTTCGGATGTAGGGCATACCCGACAGGTGGACCGGTACGTTATGACGAACGCCAAAGTCCTGCACCGTTCGCTTGATTTGCCGAACAATGTCGATGCGGTTTTTGGTGTTCAGCTTTTGCTGGTCGAAGGTCACCGCCATCAGGTGCGCGGTATTGTGCGCACCGCCCGATACAAAACCCTCGTAAAAAGGAAGCGATTCAATGCTGCTGCGGATGCTGTCGACTCCGGCCTGCGTAGTGGGCTGCCGGGCAATGATGGGAATAAACCGGAACCGGCTCAGGCTGTCGTCACGAATGATTCGGTACAGATTGGCGTTCGACACTACATCCTTGATTCCGTCGATCTGCCTGATCTGCTGGTTCAGTGCGTACCAGTCGTTGAAAAACGCAAGGGTATACATTTTGTCCGTATCCACTCCAATGGCCATCACGTTGCCATCTTCACCATACCGGCTCTTAAAGGCTTCGTAGAGGGTAAAGTCCGGGTCGGACTTGGGCAGGATTTTGGCCAGTTCGTAGGAAAGCTGTACGCGGCTTGCCTGATAGCCCATAAAAAGGGTTGCTACCAGAATAGTCGTTAGCAGAGCTACCCGGTTCTTAAGGATTAATGATGCGATACGGTGCCAGATCATTCAAACGGTTTCCCTTTGATAAAGTCTGCAAGTTACGAAAGGAGGGTGGGTTTACGAAACAATGTTGCAGTAACCTTATAGTTGAAAGCTGTCTTGTTATAGTACAAGACAGGTCAGGCTTACTAATAGTTTGATGGTTTTTTTTATCCGCTAATCAGGTGAAAACAGGTATTAGTAACGCGGTAATTAACAGAAAATTCTTATTCTTTTCTAAACAAAGGCTGCTGTTTGGTGCTTAAAGAAAGTAACGGCCGTGTCTGGAAATAGTTATATACGTTACTATAAAAGAGATTGCCTATCAACGCTATGAATGCTGAAAATATAAACCCATTGGGTATTCACCACCCAAAAAACGTTGCTTTTATTGGCGACTACCTCCCCCGGCAATGCGGCATTGCCACCTTCACGGCCGATCTCTACCAGTCTTACCGCCATTTTATTCCGGAGGCTAACCCCATTGTCGTGTCGGTCAACGATACCCCCGGAGGCTATACGTATCCCGATGAAGTGCGGTACGAATTTTACCAGCACTGCCAGGAGTCTTACGAAAAGGCAGCCGAGTTTCTGAACACCAAGAACGTGGAGGTGGTCTGCCTCCAGCACGAATACGGAATCTTCGGCGGACCGGCTGGTACGTATATCTTGAGGCTGTTGGAAAACCTGACGGCCCCGGTGGTAACTACCTTTCATACCATCCTGAAAAATCCCGATCAGTACCAGTTGGAGGTACTGCGGAACATTGCCGACCTGTCGGCCCGCGTGGTCTGCATGTCGGAGAAGGGCAAAGAGTTTTTGCTGACGATTTACGACATTCCGGAAGAGAAAATAGATCTGATTCCGCATGGTATCCCGGATATGCCCTTTGTTGATCCGCATTTTTACAAAGATCATTTCGGCATGGAAGGCAGGCAGATGCTGCTGACATTCGGGCTGCTGTCGCCCAATAAAGGCATCGAAAACGTGATCCGGGCGCTGCCCCGGATTGTGGAGCAGTTTCCAGACGTAGTGTATATGGTGCTGGGTGCCACGCACCCGAACCTGGTGCGCGATCAGGGTGAAACATACCGCGAGAGCTTACAAAAACTGGCGGACGAATGCGGAGTGGCCGGGCATGTGCAGTTTAACAACCGGTTTGTCGACCTCCCCGACCTGCTCGAATACCTCGGTGCCGCCGATATATACATTACGCCGTACCTGAATCCGGCGCAGATCACTTCCGGCACCTTATCCTACGCCTTTGGCTGCGGCAAGGCCGTAGTGTCTACGCCTTACTGGCATGCCGAAGAACTGCTGAGCGAAGGCCGGGGCGTTTTGGTTCCCTTTGGGAGTTCGGAGGCAATTGCCGACAGTATTCTAAACCTGCTTCGGGATGAGAATCTGCGCCATACCATGCGCAAAAAAGGGTATATGATGGGCCGCGATATGATTTGGGAACGGGTCATCCGGCGGTATGCCGATGCTTTTTCGCAGGCGCACCTGCGGGTTAGCCGGCCCGAGGCCCCTCCGGAAGCCGCAAATCAGGATTGGTTCAGTCTGCCGGCTGTTTGCACCGATCATCTGTTTCGCCTGACCGACGATACCGGTATTGCCCAGCATGCCCGCTTTCACCTGCCCCATTATGAAGAAGGCTACTGCACCGACGACAATGCGCGGGCGCTGGTGCTGACGCTGATGCTCGATACCGGTCATTCTGCCGATCGCAACCTCTCCGGCCTGACGGATACATATGCCGCTTTTCTGAATCATGCCTACTCACCGGCGCACCGTCAGTTTCGTAATTTCATGGGCTACGACCGGCGCTGGCTCGAAGACATTGGCTCCGAAGACAGCACCGGGCGGGCCATCTGGGCGCTGGGTACCTGCATTGGGCGGAGCCGGGATCAGAACCTGATTACCTGGGCTATGGGCCTGCTGGAAAACGTGCTTCCCCATACGGCGGTTATGACCTCGCCCAGGGCCTGGGCTTTTGTGCTGCTGGGCATCAGCGAGTACCGGAAGCGGTTCAGCAACGACCGGCTGGTCAAAACCATTCAGCAGCAACTGCTTGACAACCTGATGCATATCTTTACCGTAACCGCTACGGAAGAATGGCCGTGGTTTGAGGAGATCCTGTCGTACGACAATGCCAAATTGCCGCATGCCCTGCTGCTGTCCGAAAATCAGGCGATGATTGAAGCGGGGCTGACCTCGCTGCGGTGGCTGATGGCGCTGCAAACGGCTGAAACCGGCTACTTCCAGCCTATAGGCTGCCAGGGTTTTTACCGGAAAGGGGAGGACCGGGCTTATTACGATCAGCAGCCAATTGAAGCCTACAGCACCGTCTCAGCCTGCCTGGCTGCCTATGAACTGACCGGCGACGAAGACTGGTACCGGAAAGCAGCCAGCGTTTTCAACTGGTTTGTCGGGCAGAATGCTCTTAGGCAGTCGTTGTTCGATCCGCAGACGGGCGGGTGCCGCGACGGTCTGCACATCGACCGGGTAAACAAAAATCAAGGTGCCGAATCAACGCTCTCTTACCTGCTGGCGCTGACGGAGTTACACCTCGTCCGGAAGCAGTTGGCAGGAACGTCCCAGCTCTCGTCGAATATCCTGTAGAGGTACGTTACATACAGGAGGGGCAAAATAGTTTTTTATAGCAATCCACAACCGGATTCTTTCCCGGCTAGTTACTGTAGGTAATCGAACGTAAATGCCATCACTGAATCCGGCAGGTAAATCCATATCGTTTAGGTAGATGAGTATCAGAGCAACCCGAACCGGCATTGTGCTCCGGCCAGACCCAACCCGTGTTTTATTCCGTCCCTTCGATTTGGGCAATACCATGCGAACCCTGAAGATCATTGCCAGGGTCAACGCCATGACGGAAGGCGAAGTAGCGCAGAAATTAATTGAAGTGGTTCGCGAATTCGGCAGCCGCCACCATAAACTGGAGCGGTATTTACTAAATCGCTTTGACCAGATGCGCCCGCACCTGCTGACCGATGAGGTGCTGAGCCCGGAGCGGATGCTGCTGCTGGGGGCTTACTTCACGATGGAGTATTCCCTGGAGTCGGCGGCCCTGTTTAACCCATCTATGGTCTGGCATCCCGATCAGTCGAATGTGCCGCCCGGTTTCAAACGCTTTATTCTGAGCCTGCGGGCCACGGGTGAGGGGCATATTTCGTCGATCTCTTTCCGGATGGGCTATATCGATCAGGACAGTAAGATTATTCTGCGGAAGCCGTCGCGGTACGTTACCTCGCCGGATATCATGCCCAATCCGATCTTCTACCGGGGGTCGTTCGAGCGAAAGCTGTACGAACTCCGCCTGTCCAACAGCATTACCGAGAAGATGATGTTCGGCTTGGGCGAGGAGTTTACCCAGCAGGAACTGGAGGCTACCGTCAAACGCATTACCTCGCAGTATCGCTATAATGCCGAGTACGAAACTATTGCCGGTGGTATTCTGGCGCTGGCCCGTTCCAATTACGAACTGCATTTCGATAACGACGAGAGCCTGGACGAGCGCTGCATTTTTCCGACCTCGCCCAACGAAACCAATGGTATTGAAGACGCCCGCTTTGTGCAGTTTACGGATGACAATGGCGAGGTGACCTACTACGCCACCTATACCGCCTATAACGGCCGGGTTACGTTCCCGCAGTTGCTGGCCACCACCGATTTTATTCACTTCAGGATTAGTACGCTCAACGGGGCCGAGGTGCAGAACAAGGGCATGGCGCTGTTTCCCCGAAAGATCAACGGCCGGTACGCCATGCTGTCGCGGCAGGATGGTGAGAATATCTACCTGATGTATTCCGACGATCTGTACTTCTGGCAAGCCAAAGAACTGATCGTGAAGCCTACCTATCACTGGGAATACGTGCAGCTGGGCAATTGCGGATCGCCCATCGAAACCGAATCCGGCTGGCTGGTGCTCACCCACGGCGTCGGGGCCATGCGTAAATACTCCATCGGGGCGGTGCTGCTCGACCTGGAGGATCCGTCTAAAGTAATTGGCCGGCTGAAAGAGCCCCTGCTGAGCCCCGATGAAAACGAGCGGGAAGGCTACGTACCTAATGTGGTGTATAGCTGCGGGGGCCTCATTCACCACGACAACCTGATTATTCCCTACGCCATGGCCGACTACGCCAGCAGTTTTGCCGTCGTGAACGTGCCGGACTTGCTGCAGGTACTAACCGGAGCCGGCAAAGCGGAGGAGGTAGCCGTTGGTATATCAGGGTAATCCGGCATGTTTATAGCCCATACGCCATAAAACCACCATCCACCGCCAGCGTCTGACCGGTGATGTAGCCGGCGGCCGGCAGGCAGAAGAACACGGCGGCCGAAGCCACTTCGTCGGGTTCGCCCACGCGCTTCATGGGTGTCCGGCGCAGAATCCCCTCCAGCCGCTCCGGATTGGTAAGCACCGGCTCGGCCAGCGGGGTGCGGATGTACCAGGGCGCTACCGCATTGACCCGGATGTTATCGGCCGCCCATTCGACCGCCAGGTTGCGGGTCAACTGGTTCAGGGCCGCTTTTGACACGCCGTAGGGCGACCCGCTGCCGACATGTGTCAGGCCCGCAACTGAAGAGACAAACACGATGCTGCCGTGGCCGGAGACTTTCAGCAGCGGGTAGGCGGCCTGGCTGAGTTCAAACGCCGAACGCAGGTTGGTGTTAAGAATATGCTCGAACTCGTCGGGGCTGTAGTCGACGGTTGGCCGGCGGATGTTGGTGCCGGCATTGTTGATCAAAATATCCAGGCGGCCCCACTGCTGCTGCACAGCGTCGATCACCTGCCGGGCCATGCCGGGCCGGCTTACATCGGCCACCAGACCCTCTACCGGGCAGCCGTCTGCCTGGTAAGCCGCCACCTGCTGTTGCAGCAGGTCGGCGTTACGGGCAACGATGAAGACCTCGCAGCCCCGGTCCAGCAGGGTTTTTACGATGGCTTCGCCGATGCCTTTGGTGCCGCCGGTGACCAGGGCCCTGCGGCCGGTAAGTTGCCAGTTCAATACATTCATACGGGTGTTATCTGAGTTGTCTTCGGCCGGGGACCGGTTGTTATGTGGCGGCTAAGATAAGCAGTAACTTTACTTTCGCTGCAGCACTCCTGCTTTATCTGAGCCAAGATTCTGCGGCCCTAACCACATACCGCCTGGAAAGTTGGGCAACGGACGGCTTTGCCCGGTCCAAGATGTCAACCACCCGATCGTTGGTGACGTCCCACATGATCGGCTTTCCGCTGTACTGCCCCGGATGGTGAACTGGTAGGTGCCGGGCCGGCATAAACCGTATTCGGTGCAGCAAACCATCCGGTGCGTCGCAAAAACCATCTACCTGCACCGACTCACCGGATTCGTGCCGGAACGTGCCGGTAAGGGGTTGGTCTGTAAATGGATTGCCGGAGCGAAAGGCCGGCAGGCGCAGCGTTGCTTCGGCGTAGTCGTACACCTCCACCTTGTCGTGCTGAAGGGCAAAGGCTGGTTTGGGCAGGCGCTGGGCAACGGCTGGTTGACAAAAGACAGAGTACCAACAGGGTAACCTACCTCATGGTTGTTTCGGGACGGCAGGTTAGTGAACGAGTCAGGGAAAGCTTTACCGTAAACTTAAAAAAATCTGGCCGGACCTGAAATGGGCCGGGTTTTGCCAATGGGTGAAATAAAAAGACAACCCCGGCATCTGCCGGGGTTGTCTTTTTAGGGGGCGATACTGCAGGGGCTTAGTGCAGCGCGATGGTGCGGCTCACGGTAGCCGGTGCAATACTGGAGATCGTGAACTCTTTAGCTGTTGTTTCGGCACCGTTGGATACCTCTACGCGGTAGGTGCCGTTGGGCAGTTCAGCCAAATTCAGCTTGCTCCAGAACTTGCCTTCTTTCTTGGTCAGGTATTCTGTATGCAGCACTGTACCAAGGGCGTTTTTTACGGAAATCTGTACGCGATACCCCATCTCTTTTTCAACGATGACGTTCAGGGTGGTAGCGTTAGCCGCCGGGAAAATGGCAGCCTTGTAAGAAGTGGCGGTTTTCTTCTCGCCCGCCGGGTTAGCCGAAGCTACCTGCGAAACAGCGCTCAGCGTCAGCGCCAGCACCAGTGTTTTGATAAGCGTTTTCATGGTCTTGTGTGGATAGTGTGTTATTGTTTCTGTTGTGTGGTTAATCAGACTTGTTGCTGATTGATGCCTCAAAGATAGCAGACAGATCCGCTACTATGCATTGCCTACTACTCAAGCGGTTGTTTCTGTCATATAAGTGGCAGAAAGCCGGGACGGTTGAGTAAACGGTCGGCAACAGCCCTAAAGCAGGTGTCCGGAGTCGGACAAAAACCGCTGCTTTACAGTTACTTAGTTTCAGGTGTTGTCCGGTAGATCCGTTTAGCAACCCGCTCCAGGCTCAGCCCCTGCACAATGATGGAGAACAGCACGACCGTGTAGGTGGTAAACACGATGAGGTCTTTAGCCGCAAATGATTCCGGTATCGACAGCGCCATGGCGATGGATAAGCCGCCCCGCAGGCCGCCCCAGGTGAGCATCAGCAGGTCGCGCCGTTCGGAGTATATCCACCGGCGCGACAACAGGAGCGGCAGTCGGATAGCCACATACCGGCAAACGAGCACAATAACGATAGCCGCCAGCCCGATCTCCACATAAATCCACTCGAAGCTCAGCGCCAGCAGACGGAAACCGATCAGCACAAACAGCACGGCGTTCAGAATAATGTCGATAATCTCCCAGAACTTCCCGACGTATTCTTCCGTAATATCGCTCATGGCTGCTTCTTTAGCCCGCTCGCCGGTAAACAAACCGGCCACCACAATAGCCAGCGGCCCCGATACATGCAGCCACGAGGCCAGCAGATAGCCGCCCATCACGGCCGCCAGCGTAATCATGATCTCTGTCTGGTAATGGTCAATGGAATGCAACAGCCGGAATATGCCATACCCCAGCGCCAGCCCAAACAGGATTCCGCCGAAGGTCTCTTCCACAAACAGGAGCGCAATCTCCCCGGCCGTAACCGATTCGACACCCCGGCGGGCAATCTCCAGAATGGTCAGAAAAATCACCACGCCCACACCATCGTTGAACAGCGACTCGCCGACAATTTTGATCTCGGTGCTTTTGGGCACGTTCGTTTTGGTGAGTATGCCCAGCACGGCAATGGGATCGGTAGGCGAGATCAGAGCCCCGAACAGCAGACAGTAAATGTACCCAAGTGGATAATCAACCGCCAGCAGCAGCCCGTATAACAGACTAGCGATCAGAAAGGTAGACAACACCACGCCGATCAGGGCAAAGAGGGTAATGCTGCGCCATTCGGCTTTCAGCAGGTCAAAATTGGTGTGTAAGGCACCGGCAAACAGCAGGAAGCTGAGCATAATGTCGAGCACAATGGTGGTGAAATCCAGCCGGGTCACAAACTCCACTGCCACGTCGAAATCGATGGGGTCAAGCTGGTAGGCAAAAATCAGAGCCAGGGAAAATACCAGGGAAACCACCATCAGGCCGATGGTGTCGGGCAGTTTCAGGAAGCGAACGTTGACGTAGGCAAAAGCGGCTGTGAGGATAATCAGTAACGTAATAACGCGGAATATTTCCATAGGATTGGCGAGAATGTCGGCCCAAAAATGCCTGAAAAAGACATACTACACAAACCACCGGGCCGGATCTTACCCGGAGGTAGCTCCCGAAGCCGCCGGATACCGAAAGTAAAAGCCAACCTTTTCTGTCTTATGTGGATAATCGCTGATTAATTGATAAATTTACGAGTAATAATACCATACGCTAACCCCGTTACTGTTTATGCATTTCTTTCCCCTGGCCTCTCAACGTTTTCTGACCCGACGCGCCCTGGCCTTGTCGACGGCCGGTCTGCTGGTGGGCGGAGCGCTTATCGGCGCCTATCAAAACCACAACCTTAACCAGGCATCGTCAGCGTTCCTAACCTCGCTGTATGCGCAGCTCAGCGACGATGACAAACATGATCCGAAGTATGCCGTGGCGGGGCTGAACGTAGCGCCGGGTCTGGAGGCTACCTTGTTTGCCGCCGAACCGATGCTGACTAACCCGACCAATATCGATGTGGACGCCCGCGGGCGTGTCTGGGTGTGCGAAGCCTATAACTACCGGCCCGCTATTACCGGCCATCCTACACACAAAGAGGGCGACCGCATCGTGATTCTGGAAGACCAGAACGGCGACGGCAAGGCCGATGTCAGCAAGGTCTTTTACCAGGGCCCCGAATTGCAGGCTCCGCTAGGCATATGGGTGCAGGGTAATAAGGTAATTGTGTCGGACAGCCCAAACGTGTGGGTGTTTACCGACGAAAACGGCGACGATAAGGCCGACAAAAAAGAAATTCTGTTTACGGGCATCAGCGGAGAGCAGCACGACCACGGCATGCACGCCTTTGTGTTTGGCCCCGACGGCAAGTGGTACTTCAACTTCGGCAACGACGGCAAACAGATCCGGGATAAAGACGGCAAGCCCCTTTTCGACCGGACGACCGGCCGCGAAATCGATTCTAAAAATTACCGGCAGGGTATGGTCTTCCGCTGTAACCCCGACGGCAGCGAGATGGAGGTGCTGGGCCATAACTTCCGGAACAACTACGAAGTGGCTGTGGATTCGTACGGTACCATGTGGCAGTCGGACAACGACGACGACGGTAACAAGGGTGTACGCATCAACTATGTGATGGAACATGGCAACTACGGCTACACCGACGAAATGACCGGGGCCGGCTGGCAGGCCAACCGCACCAACATAGAGCCCGAAATTCCGCGCCGGCACTGGCACCTGAACGATCCGGGTGTGGTGCCGAACCTGGTTCAGACGGGGGCGGGCTCACCCACGGGCATCATCGTGTATGAAGGTACCCTGCTGCCCGAACAGTTCCGCAACCAGGTAATCCACTGCGATGCCGGCCCGAACGTGGTGCGGGCCTATCCGGTGCAGAAAAGCGGAGCCGGATACACGGCCACCATCGTTCCGATTCTGGAAGGCGTCCGCGATCAGTGGTTCCGTCCGTCGGATGTGTGCGTGGCACCCGACGGCTCACTGATGGTGTCTGACTGGTATGATCCGGGCGTGGGTGGTCATCAGGCCGGTGATCTGGACCGGGGGCGTGTTTTCCGCGTAGCTCCGCCCAATACTCCCTATCGCATCCCGAAAGTGGATCTGGCTACCACCGAAGGAGCTATTGATGCCCTGCAAAGTCCCAACATGGCTATTCGCTATGCCGCCTGGAACAAGCTTCACGATATGGGTACCAAAGCCGAAAAAGCCCTGGCAAACTTCTATAAAACGTCACCCAATCCCCGCATGAAAGCGCGGGCGCTCTGGCTGCTGAGCAAACTGAACGGCAAAACCGGTAAGAAGTATATAGAAACCGCGCTGAAAGATGCGAACCCGGATTTGCAGATTACCGCTCTCCGGGCCGCTCGTGAACAGAAACTGGATATTATTCCGTACGTGAAGCAGTTAATCAACGGCGGCACGGCCGATGTCCAGGTACGCCGGGAGTGTGCGCTGGCCCTGCGCCGGAACACCTCGCCGGAAGCGCCGGGCCTGTGGGCGCAACTGGCGGCTCAGCACGACGGCAAAGACCGCTGGTATCTGGAAGCCCTGGGTATCGGTGCCGATGGGCAGTGGGATAGCTACTACACGGCCTGGCTGAAACGGGCGGGGGCTAGTCCGACGGCTACCGATGCCGGCCGGGATATTGTCTGGCGGGCACGGACCAAAGAAGCCGTACCCCTGCTGGCAAGTCTGGCGGGCGATGCCTCCAAAGACCTCAGCAGCCGCCTGCGCTATTTCCGCGCCTTCGATTTCAACCCCGGTGCCGCCGAGAAGTCAAACGCGTTGCTGAGCATTCTTCAGAGCAGCAACGGCTCAACCGACATCACCAAACTGGTCCTGCGCCACCTGGACCCGGCGTTTGTGAAGCAGTCGCCGGCCGCAACGGCCGCAATGGGCAAGCTGCTGAATGAGACCTACGGCACGCCCGAATACATGGAGCTGATTAACCGCTACGAACCCGCTACCGAAAACGAGCGGCTGCGCAAACTGGCTATTGACAAAGCCTCTACCGGTATGGGCCGCGATGCCGCCCGTCAGTTGCTGAAGCAGGGCGGAACGCAGATGGTATGGCAGACAATCAACGGCTCGGATGCTGAAACCGCCGTGGGCATGATCAACGCCCTGCGGATGGTGGGCAATACCGAATCGCTGGACATTCTGAAAACCATCGCGCTCGATGAAAAACGGCCCGCCAATCTGCGCCGGGAAGCAACCCGTGCCCTGGGCGGGAGCAGCAACGGCGAAGATCTGGTAATTGCCCTGCTGAAATCGGGCGACATCAAGGGTGACTACAAAGCCGCTGCGGTGCAGGGGGTATCCAATGCCTGGCGCAGAAGCATACGTACCGAAGCCGCCGGCTACCTGGATAAACCGAAAGGCTCGGCGGGCAAATCTCTGCCGCCAATACCGGAACTGCTCGCCATGAAAGGCGATGTAGCCAAGGGGGTCGGGGTATTCCGCACAAGTTGCGCGGTTTGTCATCAGGTGAATAACGATGGCATGGACTTTGGGCCGAAGCTGTCGGAGATTGGCAGCAAACTGCCGAAAGAAGCGCAGTACCTGGCCATCATCCACCCCGACGCCGGCATCAGCTTCGGCTACGAAGGCTGGGAAGTGAAGTTCAAAGACGGCAGCACGGTGGCCGGTATCATCTCCAGCAAAACCGAAACCGACCTGCAAATGAAGTTCCCCGGCGGGGTAGTGTCTAACTACAAAATGGGTGACGTAGTCTCCATGAAAAAGATGGATAATTCCATGATGCCAACCGGCCTCCAGGAAGCGATGAGCACGCAGGACCTGGTCGATTTGGTCGAATATTTAGCCAGTTTAAAACGTAAATAAAAAGAGAAGCGGGATTTCGCCTTTCTCCCTTGACTATGATACACCGTCGTGACTTTGTAAAAACCACGTTAGGCGCAGCGGGTGCTGCGCTGACCGGCAGCGCGAGTGCTGCCGCTGCCGGCGTTACGGAAACGGCTACGGCTATACCGACCGGTAAGAATACCTTTAAGCTGCTCTACGCTCCGCATTTCGGTATGTTTGAGAACAGCGCGGGCAAAGACCTTACCGATCAGCTCCGGTTTATGGCCGATATGGGTTTTATGGCTATTGAAGACAACGGCATGATGGGCCGCCCCGTAGAGGTGCAGGAGAAGATCGGCAAGGAGCTGAACCGCCTGGGGATGAAAATGGGTGTGTTTGTGGTCGACAAAGGCGGTAACGGAGCGAATACACTGGCGGCCGGCAAGCCGGAGTATGTCGATATTTTCCTCAACGGCTGCCGGCGGGCGGTAGAAACAGCCAAGCGCTGCAATGCCAAATACATGACCGTGGTGCCCGGCGACTTTGAGCGAAACCTGCCCATTGGTATTCAGACCGGCCACGTGATTGATGCCTTACGCCGGGGTGCCGAAATCCTGGAGCCGCACGGCCTGGTGATGGTGCTGGAGCCGCTGAGCGATACGCCCAACCTGTTTCTGCGCACCTCCGACCAGACTTACGAGATCTGCCGGGCCGTAAATAGCCCCGCCTGCAAGATCCTGTTTGATGTGTACCATATGCAGAAGAACGAAGGGCACATCATTCCGCATATCAACTGGTGCTGGAACGAGATCGGCTATTTTCAGATTGGGGACAACCCCGGCCGGAAAGAGCCGACTACGGGTGAAATCAATTACAAAAACGTGTTTAAGCACGTCTACCAGAAAGCCAAAGCCGAGAACAAAGAATTTATCTGGGGCATGGAACACGGGAATGCCAAACCCGGCAAAGAAGGCGAAATGGCCCTGATTCAGGCGTATGTTGAATCAGATGGGTTCACGGTATAGCGCCGGACCGACGAATAAACAAAAAAGTCTCCGCTGGTGCGGAGACTTTTTTGTTTATTAACTTTTTGACAATACGTTACAGCACAACAACTGAATTATCCTCGTCGGATACTCCGCTCTTTACGTACTTATCGGCCTCCTGCTCGTTGGTCCATTTCTCACCATCGATCAGGTAACGGAACTGAAACTCCTGACCGGCCGGTAACTCAAGCGTTGTTTTATAAGAACCATCTTTTTGTTTCTTCAGAACAGCCGCATCCGTACTCCAGTCGTTAAATTCACCAACAACGGCAACCGTTTTGGCACCATTAACAACTTCGGCAGGTAACGTAAAGGTGACTTTGCAAACAGGTTTACTCTTTAAATATTGTTTGGCTAGTGCCATAGTGAGTTGGTATGTTTGGTTAGTGACACAAAAATATACCCGAATCAATACAATGCAATGGTAATCAATGCGTTGGTGGCTAATATATTAAAAATTTCATATTGCGTATGTCCTGCATCATAAATAACCGGTAAATAGCCGGCCTATTTTTATCGAACGGCCCCGGCCTGATCGTTTAGCCGGTAACTTCGGTAAATGGCCGTCCAGTGCCAGGCTCCATACACAGCAATCAGGCAGAAAATAAAGTATTCGATACCAACCAGTTTTACGCCCTTTACAAAATACATATAGGTCGCAATAATGTCGACCAGCAGCCAGACGTACCAGCATTCCACCTTTTTCTGAATCATCATGAAGGTAGCCACAATACTCATAACGGTCGTAAACGAGTCGAGGTATGGAAACGCGCTGGGCCGGCTGAACAGCACCGGAAACCAGGCGTGCAGGTTACTGGCAAAGGTGCCCAGCACGGCCGTAGCGGCAGCGCCACCCAGCAGCAGATAGAACAGGTGCCGGTTCGACAGGCGGGTAATGCGAAGCTCCTGCTGCTGGTCGGCCTCGCCCGGTGCAGGGTGTGTCCAGCGCCACCAGCCCTGTAAGTTGGTGATGAAGAAAAAGACCTGGAGAAACATATCCGGATAAAGCTGAATCTGATAAAACAGGAAGAAAAACAACGTGACGCTGATTATACCCAGCGGCCAGCTCCAGATGTTGGCCCGTGACGATAGCCAGACAGCCACCCCACCCGTAACTACCCCAAAAAATTCCAGATAGCTCATCGGGTAGTCCCAGAGTGTAAAGAATATGGTATTTATGTCAAAAAATCGCTCCATTGTCCTGTTTATTGGCCTGGCTTTCTATCTTTGGCGGCACGAAACTACGCAAATCACTCAAACGCTATACCTGTTCAACAACCTATGCAACGAATTGCTATGCTGGGCTCCGGCTTTATTGGCCGGTTCTATGCCGACTCGCTGCACGGCCAGCGGAGTCGTGACCGGGTCGTCGCTATTTACGCCCGTCGGGAAGAAAGTGCCCGCAAGTTTGCCGACGATTACGGCTGCTCGTTCTTCTCCACCGATATGGAGGAGGTGATTGCCCATCCCGATGTAGATATGGTTTGCATTGCCTTGCCGAATAACCTGCACGAAGCGGCCGTAATGCTGTCTGCCAAACATAAGAAAGCTGTGGTCTGCACCAAACCGCTCGGCCGCAACGCCGACGAAGCCCTCCGCATGATGCAGGCTGTGGAAGAAGCCGGGATCTTTGCCGGCTACCTGGAAGACCTTTGTTATACGCCCAAGTTCCTGAAGGCGATGCAAACGGTAAACAGTGGCGGTTTAGGCCGGATATTATGGGCCAAGTCGCGGGAGACGCACCCCGGCCCGCATAGCGAATGGTTCTGGGATAAAGAGCAGGCCGGTGGCGGTTGTATCCTTGACCTGGGCTGTCACTGCATTGAGATTGCCCGCAACTTCATCGGCAAAGACGTAAGGCCGGTAGAGGTGATGTGCTGGGCGGCTACGCAGGTGAAGCCCATCGACGCCGAAGATCACGCCATTGCCCTGGTGAAGTACGAGAACGGCGCCATCGGTCAGTTTGAGGTAAGCTGGACATTCCGGGGCGGGATGGACCTGCGCGATGAGGTGATGGGCACCGAAGGTACCATCTGGATCAACAACTTCCTGCGCACGGGTTTTGAGATGTTTACCACCGGCAAGGGCGCCAACTACGTGGCCGAAAAGGCGGAGTCGGCTACCGGCTGGCTGTTCCCCGTTGGTGATGAAGTGAACGACCTCGGCTACAACCATATGTTTACCGACATGTTCCAGGCCGCTGAAGCCGGGCGCGAACCCGCCGAGACGTTCTACGACGGCTACGTGGTCAACGCCGTGATCGATGCTGCCTATCGGTCGGCGCAGACTAAGCAGTGGGAGCCGGTACAATTACCTGTCTGGCGCGGTAAAGAAGGCCTGACCCAGGAATCGACCCTGGTCGACTATGACGAAAGTCACTATCTTATCAAAGAAGAAATCACCCACGACGGCCGCCACAAGCTCATCCTGAAAGACAAAGCAACGGGGCGGATTCTGGAGCGGGACCTAGTTTAAAACGATGAATGATAAATGATAAACGATGAATGGCTGGCGCAAGCTTTTCATTCATCGTTACGCCCGGCGGCCCGGATCATTCATCATTCATCATTCTCCTTATGACCTGGCTAACCAATAAACGAATTGTTATCATCGGCGGCACCACGGGCATAGGCCTGTCGGCGGCCCAGGCGTTTGTGCGTGAAGGTGCCCGTGTAGTAGTGGTGGGGCGAAATCCGGAAAGCTGCGCGGCTGCCGAGCAGTATCTGGCTGGTGGCGGTCTGGCTATGACGGGCGATGCCGCTGAACCAGGCACGGCTCAGCGGGCTATTGACTTGTGCCGGCAGCTCTTTGATGGTTTCGATGGCTTGTACCACGTTGCCGGTGGCAGCGGCCGGAAGTTCGGCGATGGCCCCCTGCACGAGCTGACGCTGGAGGGCTGGCACGAAACCTTTTCGATGAACCTGACCTCGCTGATGTTGTCTAACCAGACCGCTATCCGGGCTTTTCAGGAGCAGGGCAGTGGGGGGACAATTCTCAATATGAGTTCGGTGCTGGGGTATTCGCCCTCGCCCCGGCACTTTGTGACCCACGCCTACGCAGCCGCTAAATCGGCCGTGTTCGGATTTACCAAATCCATTGCCGCCTATTACGCAGCCGATAATATCCGGGTCAACGTAATTGCGCCCGCGCTTGTTGAAACACCGATGGCGCAGCGGGCCGCCAATGACCAGGAAATCCTGGCGTTTATCCGTACCAAGCAGCCGCTGGACGGCGGGCGGATTGGCACCCCCGATGATCTCGACGGGGCAGCCGTGTATTTTATGTCCGATTACTCCCGCTACGCAACCGGTCAGATACTCACCGTCGACGGCGGCTGGTCGGTTAGTGAGGGGCAATATTAAAGGTTTAAGCATACTGACCGAAACGGTTCTAACCTTTTATACACTATTCTTTCATACGTTTTTGTCTTTTTATTATCTTTCAAAAGCATCAATAAACTATTGTAAAATAGATAATTATAGAAAAACAGTATACACCTTTTTATTATGAAAAATTCCGTAGTAGCGCACAGAATGAACCTTCCTTGGGTCGAATCTCCGTTTTTCCTCGACCTCTTAGCCCAAAAAAATATTACCCCTGAACAACGCGATCAGGCGATTCATTACCACCAGGAAGGATACCTGCTCCTCAAGCAAATTGTTGACCATAGGCTGATAGACCGGACGCTTGCGGAAATCCAGCACGAGTATCCGGTTAATGTCGATGAGGAGCCTGTTCGTCACCAGGACTTGTGGAAAAAATATAAAACGGTGACCGAAGTAGCCAGCCAGCCGCAGATTCTCGATGTGTTACGGATGCTGTATGGGCGTGAGCCCATTCCATTTCAGACGCTGAATTTTAAGTTTGGTACGCAGCAGCGGGCGCACTCGGATACCATCCATTTCAGTAGCGTTCCGGCCCGGTTCATGTGCGGGGTCTGGGTGGCGCAGGAAGATACCCATGCCGATAATGGTCCCCTCTTTTACTACCCCCGCTCGCACCGTCAGGAAGAATTCAATTACTTTGACCTGGGGCTGGAAGCGAAAGAAAACTACGCCGAATACCCCGAATACGAAGATTTTATGGAGGAATTTATGGAGGCTAAAGGGTACCAGCGGCAGGAGATTCACATGAAAAAAGGGGATGTCCTGATCTGGTCGTCAAACCTGGTGCATGGCGGTACACCCATCCGGGGTGGTAACGTAACGCGCTGGTCGCAGGTGACGCACTATTATTTTGAGGGCTGCATGTACTATTCGCCCCGCTTCTCCGATATGTTCTCGAACAACCTGAATCTGCGGCATGTCATCAACATTGCCACGGGTCAGGTTGTGCAGCACAGCGAAAACGGCAAGCCCATTGAAACAATTAATACGGGAAAATTCCGCTATGCCGTGAGTCATAACTTCTCGCTGGGTGTTCTGCTGAAAGAAGTAGTCAAAAAGGTAGTCGGTAAGAAACCTTTTTAACCCTGTAATACGCTTATTTAACCTCTACCAATACCTGATGCAACCTAAACCCATTCGTACCACTGTGGTCGGGAGTTATCCGTTTCCCGGCTGGCTGGAGTTTGCCACCCAACACCTCGACCAGTTTGGTCCGGCCGATGTTGAGGAAATGATTGACGATGCCGTTGTCGCGGCCGTACATGACCAGACTACGGCCGGGCTCGACGTCATCACCGATGGCGAGCAGACCCGGCTCGACTTTAATCTGTCGTTCTACGGCTTCATCAAAGGCCTGCAACCCAATCATAGCGAAACCCGCAAGTTTGGGCCGGCCGCCCACGACCAGCGGGGTAAGCACTCCATTGTGGACGAGCTGACCGCCCCCAAGGGCTTAGGGGCGGTGAACGAATACCAGCGCCTGAAGAAACTGGCCCCGGCCGGACCAACGCTGAAGGCCTCGGTGCCGGGGCCATATACCCTCAGCGGCCGGATGTTGCCGAACGAACGCTATAAAGACCGATACGCAATTACGGAAGCGTTGCTGCCGTTTGTCCGGCAGGAACTGGAAGATCTGGTGGCGGCCGGCTGCACCGAAATTACCGTGGATGAACCGTCGATGTCATGCTATGCCTACCGTGAGGATACCCGGCGCTTTGTCGATATTTTCAACCGGACGGTGGCGCCCGTGGTGGGCAAGTGCCGGCTGTCGACGCATCTGTGTTTTGGCAATTTCAAAGGCCGACCGGTGGGTTACCGAAGTATTAAGCCCATGTTGCCGGATTTTCTGGACCTGACCGTCGATGAAGTACATATCGAAATGGCCAACCGCGAATTTGCCGAGATTGAGTTGCTGGCGGAGTTTGCGCAGGTGGTGGATGTGGCCGTGGGCATAATCGACGTAAAGAACTACTACATCGAAACCGTAGCCGACGTGCAGGAGCGTATTCAGCGATGCCTGCAATACGTACCTGCCGAAAAATTGGCTGTAGCGCCCGACTGTGGGCTAAGCCAGACCGCCCGCTGGGCTGCCCGGCAAAAACTGATCAACATGGTGGCCGGAGCCAAAAAGGTGCGGGAGCAGTTGGCAGTAACGGCGTAGGGAAGTCACAAAAAAGCACCGCCTGGAAGCCAACGGTGCTTTTTCACAACCTTACAAGAAATTCTGACCGGACGCGGACGCCCAATCAGTTAAACAGCAAAGCTTTCGCCACAGCCGCAGGTGCGGCTGGCATTCGGGTTCTTAAACTGGAACCCTTTCCCGTTCAGCCCGTCGGAGAAATCCAGTTCGGTGCCGGCCAGGTATAATAAACTTTTACGATCGACCAGAATCCGAACCCCCTTGTCTTCCACGATATGGTCGTTGGGTTGTTCGGTAGCGTCGAACTGCAGGTCGTACATCAGGCCTGAGCAACCCCCGCCCTGTACCGCTACCCGAATGGAGTAGTTGTCGTTTAGCCCTTCCTTCTGGCGCAGTTCAACAATTTTTTCTTTTGCTTTTTCTGAAACAGAAACCATATCTTTTTAACCGGTAAATGACGATGTCGATTGAAAATAGCGCTTCTGCATTGTCAAGCGACGCTAAGATATTAACTTTTGTGCCAAGGGAAAAGTTCGGTATAACGACCTTTGTTCCCTGATTGTATTCATTCTTCATCACCCATGCTGACCAACGTCGAACATATAGGTATTGCCGTTAAGAGTATTGCCGCTTCCAACGAGCTGTTTACGAAGCTGTTGAACGTATCGCCCTACAAGTCTGAGGCTGTTGAGTCGGAAGGGGTGACCACCTCGTTTTTCAGGGTAAACCAGACAAAAATCGAGCTACTGGAAGCCACTAATCCCGACAGCCCCATTGCCAGATTCATCGAGAAAAAAGGCGAAGGCATCCATCACCTCGCTTTTGAAGTCGATGATATCCTCGCTGAGATGGAGCGTCTGCAAGGTGAAGGCTTCACCCTGCTGAACGAAACCCCCAGGCGCGGAGCCGACAACAAGCTGGTCTGCTTCCTGCACCCGAAAGGGACCAATGGGGTGTTGGTGGAGTTGTGTCAGGAGATAAAGGAGTAGGGAGAAAAGTAAACGGAAAAAAGATTATGCTAAAGCGCGTATCGATACAGAACTTTAAAAGCCTGAAAGACGTCACCCTGAATTTGCAGAAGGTGAACCTGCTGATTGGGCCTAATAATTCCGGAAAAAGTAATTTTCTGAAGGCGTTGGAATATTTTGATAGTAGTGACTTTAAAGCTCAAACGATAGCAGCATTAGAGCAAGTATCCTTCAAACATGAACGAAGGAATATCAGGTACCTATTCGATTACAAGCCTAACGCAAATAATCTTTTAGAGGGATACAGCCAAGACTTGGGTGAAATTTTATATCAATTAATTTTTGAACTACAGATTGTGGCTCAAAACTTTACTACTCAAGTCAGTCATAAAGCTGAGCCATTTATAATAGGCGCGAATGGTGACGTTATTTCATTGGAAAGTTCCCTAGTAGAAAGCTTTGAGCGTGAGTTCCGTCAAGTCATTAGAACAAAGGTTTTTAGGCCTGACCCATCAAAGCTTACAAAGACCGCAAAGTTTTCTGCTGATGAAGTAGAGTTGTCTCCAAATTGCGATAACTTGATCGCCTTCTATTTCTATATTGATAATACGTTCAAAAAATATTCTAACAAGATTCAAAATGATCTCTCCCGGTGCATTCCTGAGATAGCCTATTTTACGACTCCACCTGTAAAGGAAAACGGTCAGAGTCTTCTCGGTCTGCAATTTTTTGATAAAAGTGATATTGGTTACTGGGCTGATGAAGTTTCAGAAGGGGTACTTTACTTTTTGTCTCTCCTCTGCATCATCAACCAACCCAATCCTCCCAAACTGCTGTTATTGGAAGAGCCGGAGAAGGGTATTCACCCGCGCCGGATACGCGAGATTATGGAGTTCATCCGCCGTTTGGTAGTAGAGAAAGACATACAAGTTATTATGACTACGCACAGCCCACTGCTGCTGGATGAGTTTGCCGAATCACCGGAAAGTGTGTTTGTATTTGACAAGGACCAGGAAGGCGCTACGTTTGTCAGGAACCTTCAACATGATATTATTGAACCGGCTAATCAGAAAAATAGGGAGCTAGGCGTACCGCCTGTACACTACACCGATGCATTGGGAGAGTATTGGACAATTGGCTTTTTAGGCGGTGTACCCGATGAAGCACTGTAAATACGGGTACTATGGCGAGGACGACGCCCACAAAATTTTTCTGCATAATTACCTGGCTCATTTTGCACCAGAAGTTGTATTTGTGACCATCTATCAAAGAATATTGACGTCGAATAGTTAGAAAGTCGTTCAGCAAGTTTTAAACATTTTCATCAACAGGTCTGTAGATTTATACAGACAGACAACACGCCACAGCTATGAAGTATTACAATTCTATCATCGATACCATAGGCGATACGCCCTTAGTCAAGCTCAATAAGGTTACAAAAGGCATCAAGGGCACCATCCTGGCCAAAGTGGAATACTTCAACCCCGGCCAGTCGGTGAAAGACCGGATCGCCATCCGGATGATTGAGGACGCCGAAAAGGCTGGTCTTATTAAACCCGGCGGCACCATCATTGAAGGAACAAGCGGTAACACCGGTTTCGGTCTGGCGCTGGCCGCTATCGGTAAGGGCTACAAGTGCATTTTTACGATGGCCGATAAGCAGTCGAAGGAGAAGATTGATATTTTGCGGGCGGTAGGGGCCGAGGTGGTGGTTTGTCCGACCAACGTGGAGCCGGACGACCCGCGTTCGTACTACTCCGTTGCGAAGCGGCTGAACCGGGAGATACCTAATTCCCTCTATCCAAACCAGTACGATAACCTGTCCAACACGGCCGCTCATTACGATACCACCGGCCCGGAAGTTTGGCGCGATACGGATGGTAAGATTACGCATTTTGCGGCCGGCGTGGGTACGGGGGGAACCATCTGCGGCACGGCCAAATACCTGAAAGAACGTAACCCCAACGTTATCACCATCGGTCTGGATACCTACGGCTCCGTTTTCAAGAAGTACAAGGAAACCGGTATTTTTGACGAAGGCGAAATTTATCCGTACCTGACCGAAGGCATCGGCGAGGATATTCTGCCGAAGAATGTCGATTTCGACATGATTGACCTGTTCATCAAAGTGACGGATAAGGACGCGGCCATTATGTCGCGCCGACTATCGCGGGAGGAGGGGCTGTTTGTCGGCTGGTCGTGCGGTACGGCCGTTCACGGGGCGCTGGAGTACGCCCGCGAGCAGCTCAGCGAGGATGATGTGATGGTGATTCTGCTGCCCGACCACGGCACCCGGTATCTGGCCAAAATTTATAACGATACCTGGATGAAAGACCACGGCTTCCTGGAGTCCCGTGAGTTTGCTACCGCCCGCGACATCATCCACAAACGCAACAACAAAGCCGGGCTGACAACCATTGGTAAGGGGGTTAGCGTTAGTCAGGCCATTCAGGTGCTGAACCGGCAGGGTATTTCCCAGATACCGATTACCGACGAGTCTAACCACATTGTGGGCAGTCTCACCGATTCGGCTATTCTGAACAAGCTGATTGATGACCCAACGATAAAAGACGTACCCGTAGGTGAGGTGATGGACAAGCCCTTCAAATTTGTCGGCCTCGATAACACCGTCGATGTGCTGTCGTCCCTCATCGACCGCGAAAACAAAGCTCTGCTCGTTCGCGACGAAACCGACGAAATCCACATCATCACCCAGGCCGATTTGCTGGCAGCGATAAGCATTTGAGTAACGATGAATGTATAATGATGAACGATGAATGAGCTGACGTCCGTTTTCATTCATCGTTCATCATTATCTCCGGTTATCCTCTCCACTCACCATGCCGAGGTAGCTCCAGTAGCGGCTTTCGGCGATGTCGCCTGTACCGACGGCGTCTTTAACGGCGCAGCCGGGTTCATTGATGTGCAGGCAGTTGTGGAAGCGGCAGGCGTTCAGGAGATTACGCATTTCGGGGAAGTAGTGGCTGATTTCTTCTTTCTGCATATCGGCCAGGCCTAGTTCTTTAATGCCTGGCGAGTCGATGATGAAGGTGTTTTCGGCAATTTCGAACATCTCGGCAAACGTGGTAGTGTGTACGCCCTTGTTGGCGTAGGTCGATACCTCGTTCGTCCGGAGGTTCAAATCGGGAGCAATCGCATTAACCAGCGTTGATTTGCCGACGCCCGAGTGGCCCGACAGCAGCGTAATCTTGTGGTCGAGCAGTTGCCGGAATGGTGTCACCCCTTCGCCTTCGGTGGCCGAGGTAGCCAGGCAGGTATAGCCGATGGATTCATAGAGGTTGATGATTTCCTGCTGATACGCCAGCCCTTCCTTGTTCAGAATATCCGATTTGTTGAAAACCAGCGTAGCCGGTATACGGAAAGATTCGGCCGTAACCAGAAAGCGGTCGATAAAGCCCAGCGAGGTACGCGGAAACGTGAGTGTGACAATCAGCACCGCCTGATCAATGTTGGCCGCCAGAATATGACCGTGCGCCGTTTTATGTACCGACTGGCGGATGATGTAGTTTTCGCGAGGCTGTATGTCGCTGATAATAACGGTATTTTCCGTTTCATCTTCAATCTCGTACAGGACGCGGTCGCCCACCGCAATGGGGTTGGTCACCTTCAACCCCTGAATTTTAAATTTGCCTTTAAGCCGGGCGCGGTACACATGACCGGTTTCGCTCCGGACATCGTACCAGGAACCCGTAGAGCGTATGACTAAGCCGTTTTGCAAGGGTGAATTAGCGATTAGTTGGTTGGGTAAATAGCTGCTTTACCACCTGCATAACCGTATCGGTTGCGCCAATGTTCCGGACCACATACTGCCGGCTTAGTTCACCGGCCTTCGCCAAAGCCGCCGGGTCGATATAAAGTGGCGTGAAGGCCGCTTCCAGTTCGGCTGTATTCGTTACCGGAAAAGCGGCTCCGGCCTGCGACAGGTCTATAGCCTCCTGAAACTTGCCGTAGTTCGGTCCGAAGAACAAAGGTACGCCAAAGGTTGCTGCTTCCAGGATGTTGTGCAGGCCTTTGCCGAAGGCACCGCCAATGTACGCAAACTCACCGTACTGGTACAGAGAGGAGAGCATACCGATGTTGTCGATGAAGAGAATGTTGAATGACGGAATGGTGGATTGATTGAATTCTGGCTTCTGCGTTTCTGAAAAGCGGATGGATGCCTGCCTCAACTCCCGTCGCCAGCGTTCGATTTCGTCGTCGTGAATTTCGTGGGGAGCGATAATGACCTTCAGCGGGTGCGGAAACTGGTTTAGAAACGGAATCAGCACGGCCATATCCGTCTGCCAGGCACTGCCAACAACCAGCAGGGGCGTGTTTGCCTTAAAGGCCTGGGCAATGGGTATGTCTTTCTTTGCGTCGGCCACCTGTTTTACCCGGTCGAAACGGGTGTCGCCGGCCAGGGTGACGTTGGTCACCCCAATGGATTCCAGTAAGTCAACCGACGCCTGATTTTGCACCAGCAGGCGATGGAAGTACGTTAGGAAGTTACGGTAGAAGCCGCCATAGGGTTTAAAAAAGAGCTGGTTGGGCCGGAAAATGGTCGAAAAGGCGATAGTGGGAATATGGCGTCTGTGTAGCTCGCGCAGGTAGTTATACCAGAATTCGTATTTGATAAAGAAAGCAATCTGCGGCTGTGCCAGCTCCACAAACTGCTTTGCATTCTCGGGCGTATCAAATGGCAGGTAGAAAATGTAGTCGGCACCGGCATAGTTCTTACGGATTTCGTAGCCGGAGGGAGAGAAGAAGGTCAGCAGAATTTTAAAATTCGGATATTGCCGCCGAAAAGCTTCGATCACCGGCCGACCCTGTTCAAATTCACCCAGTGAAGCGGCATGAAACCAGGCAACAGGAGCCTGATTGTTATGGAATTGTACCCTCATTTTCTCCAGAAGCTGCTGCCGGCCCTGCACCGCCAGCCTGGCTTTCGGATGGAAGGGGGCGGCTGCTTTCAGGATGGATTGGTACAGCCGGATCGAAATAGTATAGAATGTAGCGTACAAGGGGTAGTGCTGAATTTGGGGCAAAGCTACACATACACGACCGGAATTGCATTTTGGGATACAGAGGGGAGGTCAATAGGTGACTCTGTGGCTTTCCGTACACCGCCGGCCGGAATTGCCTTCCGGGGTACAGGTGAGCCTTTAACCATACGTTAACCAGCTTGCGAAACTTTTCCGGACCGAAATCCCTTGTAGGGCTATAGATACGTGTGTACAAGATTATATGAACTGGAATATCTTAAACAGCGAAGCGCAACTCGAAGCGATCAAGCAGGAATCGGCCGATCAGCCGGTGATGATTTTCAAACACAGCACGCGCTGCTCCATCAGCGCTATGGCCCTGAGCCGCATGGAACGCAACTGGAAAGAAGAGGCCGGGATCAAGCCCTACTACCTGGATTTGATTTCGTATCGTTCCCTGTCGAACAAAATTGCTGACGAGTTTGACATAGACCATCAATCTCCGCAGGTGTTGCTGATTCAGGATGGCAAGTGCGTATATGATGCGTCGCACATGAGTATTTCGTTCGATGACCTGAAGCAGCAGGTAGCCGCTTAAGTTTTGTCGCGTATATTAGCGCCAGCGTCCGGCCGGTGATGTCCTGAAGGCAGACGTCACCGGCCGAACCTGTTTTATCCAGTCACTCATGCGTAGTCCATTTTTCTCTATCTTTTTGCTGGTCCTCGTCGTTCTCGACGGCTGGCTGCTGGCTCACCCTAACCTGATTGGCCGGGCTGGTGTGTTTGTCTACAAGTATGATTATCTGAAAACCTTTCCCAGTGCGCTGGCAACCGTAGCCGCTGTGGTTGGCCTGGCCTTGCTGCTTAGTTGGGGGGCTCGGCGGTTAGCCCGCCCGGCGGCCCTAACGCTATCGGCCTTACTGCTGGTTCTGGGTGTACTGTGGCTGATACAGAGCATTGGTCAATTCACTTCCGGCATATATCGCCTGACCGGCGCGGGTTTTAAAGCCGGAGCCATTCTGCTTCCCGGTCTGACGGTGCTGGTCTTTGCCGCCGGCTTATTTGAGGCTCTTCTTACTAAGGCACCCAGGGTTAGTCGACGTAGCCGTTGAGTGTTCGTCTGTTTCGCTTTGTCCGTTCCTGCGTATGATATTCCGTAACTTGCTCCCCGCGCTAACCTTGCTACTGATGGGTTTGTCCGTTGCCGTGACTCAGGCACAGCCCAAGTACGGAGTTGGTACCTCAACCTACCTCCTCCGCCCCGACCGGGTCTTTGATGGCGAAACGATGCATGCCGACTGGGTCGTACTCGTCAAAGGCGAGAAGATTGAGGCCGTTGGGCGTCCGGCTGCGGTGAATGCTGCGGGTGCCGAAGTAATTGACCTGAAAGGTACCACGCTGATGCCGGGCCTGATTGAAGGCCACTCTCACCTGCTGCTGCACCCCTACAACGAAACCCCCTGGGACGATCAGGTATTGCGCGAAGCTCGTTCGCTGCGGGTGGCGCGTGCGACGGTTCACGCGGAGAAAACCTTGCTGGCCGGCTTCACCACCGTGCGGGATCTGGGAACCGAGGGGGCCGATTACGATGATGTCGGGCTGAAACAGGCCATCAACCAGGGCATCATTCCGGGACCACGCATGATCGTAGCCACGCGGGCACTCATTGCTACCGGCAGCTATGCCCCAAAGGGATTTAGCCCAGATATTGAGGTGCCGCAGGGGGCCGAAGAGGCCGACGGACACGATAAGCTTATTCAGGCCGTTCGGCGTCAGATTGGTAAGGGAGCCGATGTGGTAAAAGTCTATGCCGATTATCGCTGGGGCCTCATGGCCGACGCCCGGCCCACCTATACGCTGGACGAATTGAAGCTGATCGTAGAGACAGCCAAAAGCAGCGGCCGGTCGGTGGTGGCTCATGCTGGTACGGCGGAAGGCATGCGCCGGGCCATTCTGGCCGGTTGCGAAACCCTGGAACACGGCGATGCCGGTACGCCGGAGATATTTGCCCTGATGAAACAACACAATACCGCCCTGTGCCCAACGCTGGCCGCCGGCGATGCCGTGAGTCAGTACCGGGGCTGGAAAAAAGGGAGTGAGCCGGAACCGGAGCGAATCCGGCAGAAGCGAATCACCTTCCGGCAGGCGCTGGATGCGGGCGTGACCATCTGCTTCGGAGGGGACGTAGGCGTATTTGCCCATGGCGACAACGCCCGCGAACTGGAGATGATGGTCGAATACGGCATGAAACCCCTGGAGGTACTGCGGTCGGCAACGTCGGTCAATGCCGATGTATTCCATCTGGCAGATCGGGGTCGTGTGCGGCCAGGGCTGCTGGCGGATCTGGTCGCGGTTATGGGTGATCCAACGCAAAACATAGCACAGGTACGCCAGATACGGTTGGTGATGAAGGGCGGTACCCTCTACAAATAATGAGGATCAACCGGTAAGCGCAAGGGGCTATAGGTATAATATTCTATTAAATCGGCTTTTTTGCCAAATCTTCACCCACTGTTTTAGGTTTTTGGTTAATTTCGCCCGGCGAGGATTTGCCTGGGAAAAGCGCTTTAGTTCTCTTCCTGTTCTGCTCGCCTTAATACAACCCGTTACTTCTGAATATTTTACGCTGATATTCTATGGCAAACGCTGCACTTTCTATCGATGGCAAATCGTATCAGTTCCCGGTCGTTACCGGTACCGAAGACGAAAGCGCAATCGATATCTCTAACCTCCGTGACCAAACCGGATTTATTACTTTAGACAAGGGCTATAAAAACACCGGTGCTACCCAAAGCGCTATCACATTCCTCGATGGTGAACAGGGAATTCTCCGCTACCGGGGCTATTCGATTGAGGACCTGGCCGATAAAGCCAGCTTTCTGGAGGTAGCGTATCTGCTGATCTACGGAGAATTACCGTCTCAACAACAGTATCAGGACTTTGAGCATGCCGTTCGCACACACACCATTGTGAACGAAGATATGCGCAAAATCTTTGAAGGCTTCCCCATCAATGCGCATCCGATGGGCGTCCTGTCTTCATTGGTGAGTGCCATGAGTGCGTTTTATCCCGATTCGTACAATGATAAAGCGCCGGACAAAACGGAAACCCATATCATCCGCCTGCTGGCCAAACTGCCGACCATTGCTACCTGGTCGTACAAGAAATCGCAGGGGCACCCGATCAACTACCCCAAAAATAACCTCGACTACTGCTCCAACTTCCTGCACATGATGTTTGCACTGCCGGTGGAGGAGTACACGGTTGATCCGGTGGTTGCCGATGCGCTCAACAAACTGCTGATCCTCCATGCCGACCACGAGCAAAACTGCTCGACCTCAACGGTGCGGCTGGTCGGTTCGTCACGGGCCAACATCTATTCGTCTATTTCGGCCGGTATCAATGCCCTGTGGGGACCACTGCATGGTGGAGCCAATCAGGAGGTGATTGAGATGCTGGAAGACATCAAGGCCGACGGCGGTGATGTGAAAAAATACATCGATATGGCCAAGAACGCCAAGACTTCCGGCTTCCGGCTCTTTGGCTTCGGTCACCGCGTGTACAAGAACTTCGACCCCCGCGCCAAAATCATTAAAAAGGCCGCCGACGATGTACTCAGCAAACTGGGCGTGAATGATCCGATCCTGGAAATTGCCAAGGGACTGGAAGAAGCCGCCCTCAACGATGAGTACTTCATTGCCCGCAAGTTGTACCCGAACGTTGATTTCTATTCGGGGATTATCTATCGCGCCCTTGGTATCCCGACCAATATGTTTACGGTGATGTTTGCCATTGGTCGTCTGCCGGGCTGGATTGCGCAGTGGAAAGAAATGCGTGAGCAGAAAGAGCCCATCGGCCGGCCGCGCCAGGTATACGTTGGCGCGCAACTCCGTGAGTTTGTGGCTATGGAAAGCCGCTAGGTACGAGCCTCCGTCCCGGTGGGTGTCGAGAGCCGCCGGGATGGGGCCCTATACATAAAGCAAAAGCCCCGACCAACAGGCCGGGGCTTCTTTTTGGCAGGTAACTGCCGATTAATCTTCGATTACACCCTCGTCGTCGTCTTCGGTACCACCAATCGGATCGAGCAGCGCATCTTCAACTTCGTTTACCTTCGCCCGGATCTTCGCTTCCAGTTCAGCCGCCAATTCGGGATTGTCCAGCAGCAGTTCTTTCACGGCATCGCGGCCCTGGGCCAGGCGGTTGCCGTCGTATGAGAACCAGGAGCCGGACTTCTTCACGATCTCCAGCTCAACGGCCAGGTCAAGCACCTCACCCACTTTGGAAATACCTTCGCCGTACATGATGTCGAACTCGACTACTTTAAACGGAGCGGCCAGTTTGTTCTTCACCACTTTCACCTTCGTGCGGTTACCGGTAATGTTATCGGCCGCTTCTTTGATCTGACCGATCCGGCGGATGTCCAGACGCACCGACGCGTAAAACTTCAGGGCGTTACCACCAGTGGTAGTTTCAGGGTTACCGAACATCACACCGATCTTCTCGCGCAACTGGTTGATGAAGATGCAGCAGCAGTTGGTTTTGTTGACCACACCTGTCAGCTTCCGCAGGGCCTGCGACATCAAACGGGCCTGAAGACCCATTTTGCTTTCACCCATTTCGCCTTCGAGTTCGGCTTTCGGAACCAGGGCAGCTACGGAGTCAATAACAATGATATCAATAGCGCCGGAGCTGATCAGGTGCTCGGCAATTTCGAGCGCCTGCTCACCGTTGTCCGGCTGAGAGATCAATAAGTTGTTTGTGTCAATACCAAGCTTTTCGGCATAGACCCGGTCGAACGCGTGCTCGGCGTCGATGAACGCGGCCAGACCGCCTTTCTTCTGCGCTTCGGCAATGCAGTGCATGGTCAGCGTGGTCTTTCCGGATGATTCCGGACCGTAGATCTCAACGATACGGCCGCGGGGAACACCACCGATACCGAGTGCCAGGTCAAGGCCCAGTGAACCTGTAGAAATAACCGGAACGTCGACGACCTTGCTCTCACTCAGCCGCATAACAGTACCTTTACCATAGGCCTTGTCCAGTTTCTCAATGGTGGTTTGGAGTGCCTTCAGCTTGTTGTCATTAGCATTAGCTGTTGCTTGTGCCATGTTAGATTTAGCCAATTTTTTAAGTTGTTTAACCCTATAAATTTACGCATTTCCGGCCGCTTCACCAAACGGATTTTTAGAAAATATCCGGATAGGGTAAACTACCCGAGTGACGTCTGCCAGGGCTGGAAACGTCTTGTTGAACCCGGCCCCGGATGGCTATGATACACTGCCTGAACTTTCTGATTGTGACGTCGATACAGGCCATTGGTCACCAGGCAGGAAGATAGCCCTTCCCGAAAAGCAGGACTATGACCCGCCTGCCTGTACCAAGCTCAGAAATAACTCACAAAGGCGATCTGCCGGCTGTCTGGTGACCATGACGGCACATTCATTGTACCCTGGCCCCCATACAAATAACCAATCACTCTGGGCGCTCCGCCGGCGGTGGGCATCAGGCGCAGCATGACCTGTTTGTTGGCGGGGTGGGCACTGGGGTCGATGTCGGGCATAAACGAGATGAAGGCAATCCACTTACCGTCGGGCGAAATGTGCGGAAACCAGTCGTTATACTCGTCGAAGGTGAGCTGCTCCTTGCCGGTGCCGTCGGGTTTCATGCGCCAGAGCTGCATGGTGCCGGTCGAACTGCCGTTGTAGTAGATCCACTTGCCGTCGGGTGAGTACTCCGGCCCGTCGGCGTGGCTGCCGGGGCCGTTGCTGGTCAGGTTCACTTCTTTCCCGCTATCCACCGAAACTTTATAGATGTCGAAGATGGGGGTGCCGCGCTGACCTACCACCAGCACCTCTTTGCCGCTGGGCGACCAGCCATGCCAGTAGGAGGGGGTGGCCTCAGTCACCTGTTTGGGGGTTCCCCCTCCCAGCGGGAGTACATACACCGTGGAGCCGCCACCAGTCAAACCCTGCCGGTGATGACTGATGGCCAGCATCTTCCCGTCGAAGGAGATGCCATGGTCGTTGTTGTTGCGGTCCAGCGCTCCGGTACTGAATTTATCGGGTGTTCCGCCCTGCACCGGAATTTTGTACAGTGAGCCGCCTTCGTTGAACAGGAGCGTTTTGCCGTCGGGCAGCCAGTTGGGGGCTTCAAAGCGGGCTGATGATTGGTAGATGACCGTTCGCTTCCCGTCGAATACATTCATGGTTTCCAGGCGACTGCCCTGAATTTTCTGCTCGGAAGGTTTCAGCGAGGGGTCAACGGGGCGGCTGATGCGGACGTTCCAGACGCGGGCTTCTTCTACGGCTTCTTCGTTATGGGCGCTGATAAACAGGCCGGCCAGTACCTCGTCTTTCAGCGTCTCCATCTCTTTCGAGCCGATGGTTTGGAGCGGTTCGCCCGGCTGGGCTACTTTCAGGGTATAGCGTTTGCCGATCCGTTCCAGTTGCAGAATCTGGTAGCCTTTTTTAGGGGTAAAGATTTCATCGTCCGGGTCGCGCATGTAGGCCCCTTTCAGCAGCCGCCACTGTAGCACCGTCAGGCCTCCGCCATGCGCTACGGCACTGATGTGAGCCGCGTCGGCATCGGCCGATTCGCGCACCATCCAGCCGATTTTCCGGTTAGGTTCCTTTCCCGTACCTATAAACGCAAAGTTGGCGCTGAGGATAAAATCGCCTTTGATCTTTTTGTACAGGTAATGAAACTCGTCGCGCTGAAACCAGATGTTATAGCCGCCCCCTTTCAGCGTATACGTTTGGGTAGCCGGGTCGTATCGGGCTGAGCCGGCTTTTTTTGGCTTACCAATGTCGGCACTGGTGTCAAAGATACCAATGGGGTTATCCTGCGCCCGTGCTGCGGCAGACAGGCAGAGAACAAATAAAATCAAGTGTAATTTCATAAGGCTAGGGTTAACTATTTCTTCCTTTTGGAAAGAAGGATGACGCGGTCATTTACTTGCTTAACGGGTTTGGTGCCCGCGGAACAGGAGCTTACTCCGGATGGGAGCTGACTACTTCGCAGGAGCAGCGTTTGGTACGGACCGGCAGGGTAACGGGCTTTGAAAAACTGGCGTGAGCGGCCAGCGTACGGTCGAATGTCGTGTATTTTTCTTTAATGACCTTATCCTTCTCGTCGTAGGCGATGACTTTTACCGATACGTCTTTATGCGACCGGGAGGAGCGGTTGGTAACGGTGACGTCGACGGTGGCCGTCACCAGCATATCATCGACGGGTGGGCATTCCACCGCCAGGTCGATGGTATCCGGGCTGAGCGACGTGTTGTTGAGTTTGGCGAACAGGTAGATGGCCCCGCCGATCAGCAGCACAATGATAAGAATACGAAATAGCGCTTTCATGTTTCGTGAGTTTTTACGAATATACCATCGGGCAGGACTTCTGCTGAAAAATTTACCGGCGGGTTACAACCTATTCGGCTGGAAGACTATCTTAGTTGCTGAAATTAAACGGCTTACAGGTATGAAAAAGTTATGCGTGCTGTTCATGTTGTTTACGATAGTCTGGGTGAGTTCCTGTCGTCGGCTGGAGGTGCAGCCCGATGATTCGGCCGGCGTTGTGGATAAGAACTTTGCCAACGTGCCGGCCGTGGTCGTCCAGGCGGTACGTAAAGCGTATCCGGCGGCCACCAGTCTGAGCTTTTCGGAGATTGATAAAGGCAACGTTTGGGAGTCGCGGTTTGTGGTAGAGGCTAAAAACCGTCAGGCCCGAATCAACGCGAAAGGCACTATGCTGGAGGATTATGCCGTAGCCGCGTCGGGTGAACGAAGCGGAGTTGGGGTATCATTGCCGACGGCTGCGCAGGAGTACATCCAGAAAAACTACCCGGACTATAAACTGATTGCTGCGGGAGAGGGCCGGCAGAATGAAAAGAAGGCCTACAAGGTGCTGCTCCGGCGTGAGAAAGAAGAAGTAACGCTGGTGTTTGACGAAAAAGGGGCGCTGCTGCTGGAGTTCAAAGCCACTGTTTCGGCTACACCGACCGATGATATGCCCAAAAACTATCCGATTGGCCGGGCTGATGATCTGCCCGCTCCCATTCGCCAGTATTTACAGGAGAACGGATTGACCTTTGCCAAAGGGCTGGTGGTGATGGAAAGTGAGAGTAAGAAGATCTACTACATTGTAGCCCAGAAAGGTGATGCTATTTATGAGTTAAGTTTTGGGGAAGATGGTAAGCTGGTGAAGGCGAGCGTTTCTGTTCCGCCGGTAGCGCTGAAGTCGGTGAATGACTTACCTGCTGCGGCTGTTGCCTACCTGACGGGCTATACCTTCGAGCGGGGGATGCTACTGACCGACAAAGACGGCAAAAAGACGTACACGGCAGTGGTATACAAAGACGGTAAACGGTACGAAATGGCGTTCAGTAGCGAGGGTAAGCTGCTCCGAAGCACGATGACTCCGCCGGAGCCGCAGGCAATCAAATCGGTTTCGGAACTTCCGGAAGCCATACGGACGTACCTGAAAGAGTACACCTTCGAAAAAGGCATGAAGTACTTCGATAATGAGGGTCATACGTTTTACGAGATTGCAGCTTCTAAAAATGGGACAATGGCTTCTTTCGTCTTTGATGGTGATGGAAAACTGATCAAGTCGTCTCAGCCGACACCGAAGCAGGAAGAAAAGCCGCTAACAGCGGGAACGTTGCCCGGCCCCATTGTAGAGTACCTGAACGCTACCTACAAAAGCTGGACGTTTGTGAAAGGCAACGCCATACTACTCGATGGGAAGCTCCAGCGGTACAATATTCAGGTGCAGGTGGAAAAAACCAGCTACATTCTGACTTTTAATGCCGAGGGCAAGTTTGAGGTTGTAAAGAAAGGGTAATGGTATACAAGGCTGCCAGCTAGTATGTATGTGCTGGTCAGGGCCCTTACTGCCTGACCAGCACAACAAACCCGCTGGCGGGAATGACCACGTTGAGGCTGGCGTTTCGGGAGGGTATGGTAGCCCCGGCATTGCCCACGTTCTGACCACCGTACAGAGCCGCATCACTGTTGAATATCTCTTTCCAGCCCGCATCCGGAATTCCCAGCGGATCTTTCCGAATGACATAGCCGCCGGCAAAAGGTGTATTGCTGAAACTGGCTGCTATGATCACCTGCTCGTTACCTTCCCAGCGCTTGAAGGCCAGGACCCGGTTGGCATTTGATACGTGCAGAATGTCGATGTTCCGGCCGCGAATAGAGCGCAGCCGCCGGCTGAGGCTGATGAGGTCCTGGTAAAACCGGAAGAGGGCTTTGCCGTGCCCGGTTTTATCACCCAGGATGTCTTCCCGGTGCGTAATGAATTTGTCGTACGTGTATGGCTTTTGTGCGCCGGTCTCCTCGCCCATAAAAAACATAGGCGTACCGGCCGAGAGCATCGAAAGGCCGAAACAAACGCGGCTGCGGGCTTCGGCCGCTACGCGGGTGGGGCCAACAATGGGTGCATGATTCACGGCGGTTACCAGGGTGCGGGCTGTGCCACCGGCGTTACCGGCTTCGTCGTGCGATTCGTGGAAAACTACCCGTCGGTACTGGCTGTCGTGCAGTGCGCCGGCAAATGCATCCAGCCGTAAGGGTTCATTAGTGCCGAATCCGGCCTGTTTCAGCAGTCGGGCCCGGTCGCCGGCACTGTCCGAATCGCCGATCAGGTGGTGGTAAAAGGATACCTCCCAGGTGGCATCGAAACCAAGCCCGCCCTGGCCGGGTGGTTCGACCACGGCATCCCAGCCGGTATGGTCTTCGGCAATCAGCATGGCCGTAGGGCGAATCATGTGCAGCGTGCGGCTCCACTCCCGCAGCAGCTTCTGGCCGAATACGTTAGCCCTCCCTACCGAACGACCGTTGGCGTGCAGGACATTGTCGCGGTGAATCGCCTGGGTCAGATCCACGCGCAGCCCATCCACGTGCATTTCCTCTACCAGAAAAACGGCGCTGCTAATGAACTGCTGCCGGACAATTTCCTCGGAGAATCGGGGTGTATAGCCGGTGGAGCCATTGTCCAGATAGCCTCCATCCGGAAAGGCATAGTCATTGGGATGGCCCTCGTACCAGTAGTAGCTGTTCTGCTGGGGCGCGGTTGAATCATACTGCCATTGCGCCCGCTCTGCTTCGGAATCGTAGTGATTGTAGACCACATCCTGAATCACGGCAATGCCGCGCCGGTGGCACTCCCGCACAAAATGGCGGTATTTGTCGCGGCCCCCGGCGCTGGATTCAATGCAGAAATGGTGCGTATCGCCGTATCCCCAGGCGATACTACCCGAAAACTCCGCCATCGGCAGCAGCTCGACGGTATTGACGCCCAACTCAGTCAGGTGGTCCAGAAAAGCGATGCCGTCGCTCAGATCACCGGGACCGGTTTTGCCGAAACCCAGTGAGCCGATGTGCAACTCGTAGATGACCAGATCCTCCACGCGGCTCGGTACCGGTACGCCGGCGGTAAACTCGCCGGCCCAGAACTCCTCCGCCGGAATCAGGTCGGGCAGGTCACCCGTTGGGGTCGACTCGAAGTGCCGGCGTACCACATCCGGGTCAATCACCACGCTGCAACTCACAGTGCCGTCCAGGGTGTCGAGTGTTCTGGACCAATGTTCCCGGGCCGGGTTGATATGGCCGCGCCCAATCTGGCTGCGCGAAAAGATGTCGGTGCGGTAGACGGTCTGCCCCTGCGCGTTGACGATGCGGTACATATACGGCAGGCTCTTAAACGTGTCGAAATCGCCGGCCGGTCCGCCTTCCCAGATGCCATCTGCCGACCGGGTGAGGGCAACCACCGGCATGGCCGGATCAATGCCTGTACCGTCATCGGCAATATAGCCAATGGCCTGATCGCCAAACACTACCTCGACCGTTTGGGCGTGGGGTGCCCAGACCCCAAAACGCAGGCGAGGTGTTAGGCTACCCGGCGCGAAGAATTTGTTGGCTCCCAGCCGGCGGCTGTACGTCAGGTAATAATGTTCTGTCTGCGGAGTGGTTTCATCGCCGGTGAGCCTGAATTCGCGATAGCGCTCCTTCGACTCCGGATCGGGTACTTCGGTCGGAATACCCCAGAAATTGGTCAGCTGAACGCCATCCAGCACCACCCCCCACCGGAATGTCCGGGCCTGATCGGCCAGGTGGAACGGGTGTGAGGCCGTGAACATCGGGCAGCCATCGGGGCCGGTTTGCTCCTGCATGGGGGTTTCGGTCCAGGTGTCGGCGTAGCGACCCTGTTCATCCCAGCTGCCCCGCAGCCGTGCGTTGTGAAAAACAGACCGCGTCAGGCTGGTCATAACGTAAAACGTTACCAGTTGGGTTGCCATAGCAGGATCAGGTTTAGGTGAAAAAGGACAGAGTATCAAACCGTTTAGTCGTGCAAATAAGCATAAACCGGAACTACGTAGTTATCGTTTTTATTATCCGGCCATAATCCCGTTTACCCATGACCCTATACAACGATACACTCAAAATGGCGGCTATGCGGTGGCCGTGCCAGACGCAGCCCAACTGGGAGGATATTACGAAGATCCTCAATCGAATACGCACCCCGCATTTCTACGAAGTTTCGGCCTTCAATGATGAGTTTGGTTTGGTAGTGGCCGGTGAAAAGCTTACAGCGGAGCGCGCCAATACCCTCTTTCGTGGAGCGTGGGAAGATCAGGACAGCCATAGCTGGAAACCCATCGACGAAACCTCCTGATTGGTTAGTCAACTTAAAACAAAAGCACCCCCACTCCGGATGGCCAGAGTGGGGGCGCGTTGCGGTCAGGACTACAGGCTTATTTCTCAATCATGACGTTGGTCTGAGCATTGGATTCAAAGCTGTTCGCTGTGGTTACGTCTGTATTTACCGATGCGCCGTAGCTAACAAACAGGCCGTAGCCGCCACTGTTGCTGATCTGCGTATTCTGAATAGTCATGGTAGCCCGGTTGCCGTAAATGGCGAGGTTGGCTTTTTTGCCGGAGACAATTACGTTGCTGCCGGCATAGCTGATCGCTGCGTTTTCGATCAGGTTCTTGCTGTCGGCGGAGTAGCAGATAATGCCTCTCCAGAAACCTGCCGTACGCGTGGCACCCGTGAAGGTGATTTTGCTGGTCGGGGTGCCTTTCGCCAGCAAATACCCACCGGTGTTGATGCGGATGACGGCATCGCGGTTCATCTCCAGCGTAACCCCGGGATTCAGAATCCAGGCGGCTTCGACGGCAAAGTCACCGCTGATGCGGTAGGGGGTTTTATCGGCGAAGCCGGTCCAGACCACATCGTTGCTGCTGCGGATGCCGCCCGACGTCACGTCAACTACGTTACGGCCGTTGCCGCCGGTGAAGGTCGACCCCGCATCGAGTTTGACTACGTTGGCACCATCGACCATGATACCGGCTTCGGTATTGCTGGTAAACGCGTTTTGCGAGAACTCGCGGAGAATACCACCGTCATATACGTATAGGCCGTAGCCGTCATTCTGCGAAAAAGTGGTATGCTTAAAGGCGAACTGCGACTGGCTGCCGGAAATGAACATGCCCGATTTGGTGGTGCTGAAGATGGTACGGCTACCGGCGTGCATGACATCGACGTGTTCGAAGATATTGGCGTTGCTGCGGGAGTAATTGGCGATCCCTGCCCAGAACCCTTTGGTTTTCTGGAGGCCGATAAAGCGGATTTTCTTGGCGGCTGTTCCCTGGGCAATCACCAGCCCGTCGGCGTTGATATCCATCCGGACGTCGCGGTCAAAGGCAATAACCACGCCGGGTCTGATGGTTAGTTCGGCCCCAACGGCAATGTTTTTTGAGACGATATAATCGGGCAGTTCGGGATCGGCTATCCGGTCGACCAGTTCAGTGTTGACCTTGATGCTTTCGTTGAGGGTCAGTGGCTGAACGACAGGCGTTGTCGGAGTTGGCTCAACGCCCGGTTCCTTTTTACAGCTTGTGAAGGCCACCGTCCCGGCCACAGCAACGTATAACAGCTTTTTAGACAGGGACAGCGCCGGGCGCAGAATAGATGGTGTGTTGGCTTGCATGAACCTAGTTTTAAGTGTGGATAGGCTACAAACATAGGTTCAGGCAAGCCCTGGCTTCAATCGGAACAGCGGTGAAACGGCAGAAGCTGAGGGTGAAGCAGCATTCTATATAAAATTTTCGGCTTGAAGGCTTCAGCAGATGTATAACTGCTATCTTCGCAGCGGCAAGTAAAGATACCCTACTGAGATAACCGGCCCCCCAGGCGTGAAGGCATACCAGTAGGGTTTTGCTTTTAAGCCCGGCAAGGTAACCATCGGCGATACCAATGGTCCTTGCCCGGCTTGTTTACACATCGGCCGGTTGTTCTTCCGCTATTCAATAACCCTGATGAGACAATTTTCGAAGTCCTTCGCACCAGGTGCCGGCCAATCCCCTTATCGACAGCCAAACAGCACTACACCTATCTGTCCCAGTAGGCTTGCATACTATATATAAACTGCCACAGGTGTTTGGTTATTTAGTTAAAATCAATACATTAGCCTCCTGATAACACTCCATTGATATGGCTGCCTCTATTCGTTTTCCGGGGTTTAGTCTGCTTGCCATTCCTGCAGTTAACCTACTGCACATTATTGATTCCCTGAATTCACAGAACCGTCATATTGCAGTAATACCTGCTTAATACTGCCGGTCTATTTTTGCCTGTCCTGCGGAAGTAAGTTTCACCAGCTATACTTCTTCTTTTCTGCGTTGCTCGATTCTGCACGTCTTAACTCCATTTCCATCACACTATGTATTTACATGTACAATCAGGAACAAGGCGCTTTCCTTCGCTTCGGGCGCTGTTGATTGGTGTCTGCTGCTGGCTGCCTTTTTCGGTTTGGGCTCAGCTTACCGTAAGCGGTAAAGTCACAGCCGTTGATAATGCGGCCGGGTTGCCGGGGGTATCCATTGTGGTAAAAGGCACCGGTACCGCAGACCGCACCATCGGCACAACCACCCGCGCCGACGGAACCTATAACATTTCTGTACCCAACCGCGACGCTACGCTGATTTTCTCCTTCATCGGGTTTGAGTCCAGGGAGGTCAGAGTGGGTAACCAATCGACGATTAACCTGGCCTTAACGCCCAGTACGCAGTCGCTGAATGAAGTCATTGTTACGGCTTTGGGTATCAGGAAAGACATTCGCCAAACGGGGGTAGCCATTCAGACCGTTACGGGCTCAGACCTGATTAAAGCCCGTGAACCCAACGCTGTTAACGGACTGGCCGGTAAAGTAGCGGGTCTGACCATCGGTGCCTCGCCCGAACTATTGCGCCGGCCGGCCATCGCGCTGCGGGGAAATACCGATGTCCTGTTCGTGGTGGATGGGGTGCCCATCAATTCGGATACCTGGAACATCAGCCCCGACGATATTGAAACCTACTCGGTGCTGAAAGGAGCCTCCGCTTCGGCGCTGTACGGTTTTCGGGGCAAGAACGGAGCCATTCTTATCACCACCAAACGGGGCTCCAAAGACAAACGCGGTTTCTCGGTAGAGGTGAATACCAGTCAGATGTTCGACCGCGGCTTCAACGCCATTCCGAAGGTGCAGGACGAGTATGGCCCCGGTGACCATGGGGTATACGCCTTTGCCGACGGCCGGGGCGGTGGCCTGAACGATGGTGATTATGATGTGTGGGGCCCTCGCTTTGAGGGGCAGCCGATTCCGCAGTACGACAGTCCGCTGGTACCCGGTCAGACCTTTACAACCACCTTTCCCAACGGAACAAAGTTTACGGGTAACCGGCAGCCTACGCCGTACATTGCGCGGGGGAAAGACAACCTCGCCCGTTTCCTCCAAACCGGTATTCTGTCGACCAACAACATTGCCATATCCTCGACCGGCGAAAAACATGACCTGCGCTTCTCGATGTCGCATCTGTATCAGCGCGGCATCGTGCCGAACTCCCAGTTAAACAGCACCAACTTCAACGTCACGGCCGGCTACAATTTTACGCCGAAGCTGCGGTTCGAGTCGGCGTTGCAGTACAATCGCCAGTATACCCCGAACTTCCCGGATGTAAACTACGGCCCGAACTCCATGATATACAATATCATTATTTGGGGTGGTGCCGACTGGAACATCGACGATATGAAACAAATCTGGCAGCCGGGCAAAGAAGGTATCCAGCAGATTTATGCCGAATACCAGCGGTACAACAACCCCTGGTTTATGGCCAGGTACTGGCTTCGGGGCCATTACAAGAATGACGTAATTGGCCAGGTGTCGATGCGGTACACTATCCTGCCCGGCCTGGACGCTACCGTGCGCACCCAGTTGACGACCTGGAACCTGCTGCGTAACGAGAAGTTTCCGTATTCGATGGGCACCTACGGCCGCGAAGAAGCTATGGGCGATTACCGTGAAGACCGCCGAAACCTGTTCGACAGCAATACCGAGCTCTTGCTGAAGTTTGATAAGAAGATTGGTTCGCTGCTGAACATCAACGCTATTGCCGGAGGCAACCTGCGGGTCTTCAACTACAACTCCAACTACGCCACCACCAACTACCTGAACGTGCCGGGGGTGTATAATTTCGCCAACTCAGCCCGGCCGGGTTTCTTCTCGAACTATATGGCCGATATGCGGGTGAATTCGGCCTATTACTCGGCTGACTTTACCATTAAGGACATTCTGACCCTCTCCACCACGGGTCGGGTCGATAAACTCTCGACGCTACCTAAGGGGAACAATACATTCTTTTATCCGTCGGTAGCGCTCAGCACGGTTATTTCGGACTACGTGAAACTGCCGGCCGCTATTTCCTTCCTGAAACTGCGTGGTTCGTACGCCAACGTAAAAGACGGTCTGACCCAGAGCACCATCGGCTCAACGCCGGGATTATCGTTCCCGCTGGGCTACGGCGACAACTATGCCTCGTCGTACGACGGACCGACGTACCAGAACGCAGCCGTATACAGCACGCCACTGGTGTATAACAACCAGCCGGCGGCTTACTTTACCAACACCCTGAACAACCGGAACATCAAACCGAACTCGACCTCGCAGTTTGAAGCGGGTCTGGATGTCCGCTTCCTGCGCAACCGGCTGGCTTTTGATGCGGCCTACTTTATCAGCGAAGATGGTCCCCGTATCTTCAGCCTGCCGCTGTCGGAAGCGACGGGGTATTCGGCCGCGCTCGTGAACGGTATCAAAACCGAGAAGAAAGGTGTAGAATTATCATTGACGGGGCAGGTTTTACGACTGCCTAGCGGCCTAAACTGGGATGTGCTGGCCAACTGGTCGACCTTTCAGGAGCGATTGACCGAAATTTATCCCGGTTTGTCGACACTGAACACCTTCCTGAAAGTAGGTGACCGCACCGATAAATACTACGACCAGACGTTTGTGCGCACGCCGGACGGGCAGCTCATCAACGATGCCGGTGGTCGCCCAATCATCAACCCGGTTTCGCAGTTTCTGGGCTACATCAACCCCGATTTTGTGTGGGGACTCAACAACCGGTTCAGCTACAGGAACGTCACGTTCAGCTTCCAGTTCGACGGTCGCGTGGGCGGGGTGATTGCCAACTACATTCAGCGGCAGACCTTCCGCGGTGGTCGCCATATCGAAACGGTACAGGGCGAAATGGGAGTTGCCCGAGTAAATGATACCAAAGGTATCAAGTCGTACGTGGGTGAAGGTGTGAAAATTGCGAACGGTGGGGTGCTGAAGTACGACCCGGATGGCAACGTAACCAACTTTAACGAACTGCAGTTTGCCCCCAACGACACAAAGCAATACCTGCAGGACTACATCAGCCGGCGGTACGGTCCCAACGGAGGCAACCTGATGTCGCGTTCGTTTGCCAAACTCCGCGAGGTAGTCATCGGCTACAGCCTGCCGCAGTCATTTACCCAGCGTATCGGGTTCCGGCAGGCCAGTATCTCGTTTGTGGGTCGTAACCTATTATACTTCGCCGAGAAGCGAGACATCGACCTCGAAAACTACCTGAGTGGCGGTAGTTCAAGCCTGCAAACGCCGACGACCCGCCGGTACGGAGTTAACCTGAATCTGACCTTCTAAGCCAAACGACCATGAAACCATTCATCTATAAATCCTTTGTTCTGGTGGCTGTTTTGCTGACGCTGACGGCTTGCGAGAAACCCTTTGACGAACTGGAGACCGACCCGAACCGGGCTACGAGTGCCACGGCTGCGCTGGTTTTTCGGGGGGTATTGAACGATGTATACGGCGTGACCGGTTCGCCCTGGAGTGCCGAGCAGCGCTGGAATCAGTTCTATGCCTCCAACTATAACTACTACGCAACGAACGAGTACAGCTGGACCACAACGGGCCTAAACTTCTTTACGCTGAAAAACGTGCTGAAGATGGAAGAGGAAGCCAAAAAACAAACGGGTACGGATGCCAATGTCTATGCAGCTCTGGGTAAGTTCTTTCGGGCCTACTTCTTCGAGAACATGACCAAGCGGGTAGGCGACATCCCGATGACCGAAGCCCTGAAAGGCCTCGAAAGCACCAAGCCCAAGTATGACAGCCAGAAAGCCGTGTATGTGCAGGTGCTGAAGTGGCTGGACGACGCGAACGCTGACCTGGCCGCGCTAATCGCTAAAAACGACCGGGCGCTGGCCGGCGATATTTACCTGGGCAACGACCTGAAGAAGTGGCAGAAAGTGGTGAACACCTTTAAGCTGCGCGTGCTGGTGAGCCTGAGCAAGAAGGAGGGGGATACCGACCTCAACATCAAGACCCGCTTTGCCGAAGTGCTGGCTAACCCAACTAAGTTTCCGGTGATGGAGAGCATGAGCGACAACCTGCAATACATCCACAACACCTTTAACAAATATCCGCGTAATCCCTCAAACTTCGGTTTCAACGCGACCCGCGAGAACATGGCCAAGACCTACGTCGACCTGCTGGTTGAGCGCGAAGACCCGCGTGTTTTCGTGGTGGCCGAACCCGCCGAGGCTAAGCTGAAAGCGGGTCTGAAAGCAACGGATTACGGTGCTTACGTGGGTGCTTCGTCGGGTGAAGACCTGGCCGATATGTCGACCAAAGCCCTGGCCGGGGAGTATTCGTTCCAGAGCCGGAAGCGGTATTATTCCAATGACGTAGGGGAGTCAGTGTTTATCATTGGCTATCCGGAATTGATGTTTACCATTGCCGAGGGGATTAATCGGGGTTGGGCACCAGGTAGTGCCGAAGACTTTTACAGGAAAGGTATTACGGCTTCCATGAACTTCTATGGCATTACGGATGCCGCTGCCCTGGACAAGTACCTGACCGGCCCGAAGGTAAAATACGCCGGTAACACGGCAGCCGGCCTGGAGCAGATTCTGACGCAGAAATACATTGCTTTTTTCCAGAACTCGGGCCTGGAAGCCTGGTACAACAACCGCAGGACGGGTATTCCCACGTTCCTGACGGGGGTAGGTACCGGCAACTCGGGCCGCATTCCGAAGCGCTGGCTGTATCCGAACACAGAGCGGGTCAACAACTCAGACAATTACAAAGCGGCCGTTCAAAGCCAGTTTAGCGGAAGCGACACAGTCAACGAAACCATGTGGCTGATTAAGTAAGCCTCATCCTTGTACAAAATACCAGGTATTTACCAGAAAAGCGGGAGCAACGGAGCGTCCCGCTTTTCTTCATTGAAACTAACCCGTAGATTACCAGTTGAAAAGCCTAACCATTCCAGTATGCAACCCATCGAACAAACGATTACCGAAATTACTGCATTACTCCGGGAGCAGGGTTCTCAGGACTACTATGGCGAACCCGTCTCGCAACTCGAACACATGCTGCAGTGCGCCCTGCTGGCCGAACGGGCCGGGTCAGACAACGAAACCATTATTGCCGCTTTCCTGCACGACATCGGTCATTTGCTACCCGCCGAATCGGCCACAGAACATATGGACGGCTACGGCCGTATCGACCACGAGGGCCTGGGGGGGGCCTGGCTCCGGGAACGCGGCTTCTCGGAGAAAATTGTGGCGCTGGTCGAAAACCACGTCAACGCCAAACGTTACCTGACCTTCAAAAGTCCGGCTTATTACGACATGCTCTCCGAGGCCAGCCGCAAAACGCTTGAATTTCAGGGCGGGCGCATGACCGCCGAAGAGGCCCATACCTTTGAGCACAACCACCAATTTGTGGGCATTCTGCAGGTCCGGCGCTGGGATGAACAAGCCAAAGTGCCCGGCCTGAAAACACCCAATGCCGGGCATTACATTCAGAAATGTGAAAGGCACCTGAAAAAGCGAACGCTGTAACGCAAACCAATAGCACCCGCTCAGCCTTGTAACCCACTACCTTCATGAGACTCCTTTTCTATAGCCTGTGGCTGATAACGTCGGTAGCCTGGGCTCAGCCGAAGCCGGGCCCCCGCTCAGTAGTGACCCTACAGGTGCCCGGCCGGGCGGAGTACTGCCGGATTGATACGAGCGGTGTAGCCGTGTTACCCAGCGGCCGGTACGTGACGCCCGCCGGGCAGGTGGTCCGCATTACGCACGACCCGTTCGGACTGGCCGTGTCACCCGACGGCCGGAAGGCGGTGGCGCTGCACGATGGGGTGATTACGTTGCTGGACCTGCAAAACCGGGTTACGCCAGTGCGCATTCCGGACTATGCCACCAAAAAAGAAGACTCGCCCGTGGCCGGCGGCTCGTTCCTGGGTGTGGCCTTTGCCCCCGACGCCCGCACGGTCTACCTCAGTAACGGCGACAAGGGCAAGGTGATCATCTTCGATACCGAAACCCGCACCCGCACCGGCGAAATCGCCCTGGATGGCCCATTCAATGGTGTTACCTACGAAGATAGCTTCACCTCCGACCTGCTGCTGAACCCCGACGCCAACGAGCTACTGGTGCTGGACCGGGGCAATTTCCGGCTTGTGCGAATAGATTTGACCTCCCGGCAGATAAAGGCATCGATAAGAGTTGGTCGTCAGCCGTTCGGGCTGGCGCTGAGTCCTGATAAAAAACTGGCGTTTGTGGCGAATGTGGGGCTGTTCGAATACCCGCGGCTGCCGGGCGTAACGCCCAAAAACAAAGATACTATGATGCTGCAGTTCCCGGCCTATGGTGCTTTTACCAAGGAAATGGAGAAGGGTGTGGCCGTGGAAGGGCGGAAAATTCCGGGGCTGGGCAGTCCAAACGCACCCGAGGCTATGAGCGTCTGGACCATCAATCTGGCTACCAATACGGTGGTCGACCGGTTCAAGACCGGCTACCAGATTGGCGAGATGATTGAGGAGACGGAGGTGGTTGGGGGCTCCAGCCCAAACTCTGTAGCGGTCGGCAGCCGGTACGCCTACGTGTCCAATGCCACCAACGATAATATTTCTATCATCGACTACAAAACCCGTAAAATCACCGGCACCATTCCGTTGCGGGTACATAAGGCTATCGACCGCTACCGGGGGCTGATGCCGTTCGGGCTGGCCCTGAGCCGGGACGAAAAAACGCTGTACGTCGCCCTGCTGGCCTTTAATGCCGTGGCGGTGGTGGATGTACCAACACGCCGGGTAAAAGGCTTGATCCCTACCGGCTGGGGACCGACTAAACTCGCCTTATCGCCCGATAACCAGACGCTGTATGTGGTCTCCGCACGGGGGCTGGGTGCCGGTCCGAACGGTGGTCAGGGTTTTATGAAACCGCCCCAGGGTACCTATATCGGCGATATTCAGTTGGGCCTGTTTCAGGCCGTACCGGTGCCGGATGCCCCGACGCTGGCCCGCTATACCCGGCAGGTGCTCGACAATACCTTCCAAACGGTTACGGTTACCGACGATGGCCGGAATCCGCTGCCGCCCCTGCCCAGCCTGCGTAAGGGCCGCGCCAATCCCATCCGCCATATCGTGTACATCACCAAAGAAAACCGCACCTACGATGAGGTGCTGGGGCAGTTGAAAACCGGCCGGGGCGACAGCACGCTGGCCCGGTTTGGGCTACAGGTTATGGCGCGGGGCGAAAAAGACACCATCCGGCAGGCCGATGTGATGCCGAATCATTCCCGCATTGCGCAGCAGTTTGCCTTCTCCGACAACTTCTACTGCGACTCCGATGCGAGTATCCACGGTCACCACTGGATGGTCGGCGTCATTCCGAACGAATGGGTAGAGGCCAATTCATCGACGGAAGCTTCCTTCAAAGCCTTTTCCAAAGCCCCCGGCCGACGGTTTCCGAGAGCGTCGGGTGCGATAGACCCGGAAGACTATAACGAAATCGGTGGCTTGTGGGAGAACCTGGAACGGCACAACATCAGCTTCTACAACTTCGGCGAAGCCAACGAATACGCCGGTAATTACGAGGAGCCGAACAACACGCAGTTTGGAGCTGCGCACCCGGTGCCTTTTCCGATGCCCAATGCCGTTTTCACCCGCACCTCCCGCAACTATGCCGGCTACAATACCGATATTCCCGACCAGTTCCGCATGGAGCAGTTCGAGACGGAGTTTACGGCAAAATGGCTGAAGGGCAAGGCCAAAATGCCGCAACTGATTACCATGCAGGTGCCCAACGACCACGGGTCAGGGCCGCGACCGGCGGCCGGTTACCCCTTCCTGCATTCCTACATGGCCGACAACGACCTGGCGGTCGGGCGTATCCTGCACTTTCTGTCGCGCACGCCTTACTGGAAAAACATGCTGGTCATCATCACCGAAGACGACCCGCAGGGGGGCGTCGACCATATCGACGCGCACCGCTCAGTGCTGATGATGGCCGGGCCGTACGTAAAGCGAAATTATGTCTCAAAAACGCACGCCAATTTTGGTTCACTGCTGAAAGTTATCTATAACTTGCTGGGCGTTCCGTACGTTAACCAGTACGACGTAACGGCCTCGCTGCTGCAGGACTTCTTTACGGACAAACCCGACTTTAGGCCGTATACCGCCGTGCTGCCCGACAACCGTATCTTTGACCCGCAGAAGGCGATGGACGTGTACCAGAAAACCTTCGACTGGTCGACGATTCAGAAGGGACCGCAGGCGTTCCGGCCCGGAGCCGGTGTGCCAAAAATGGACGACCCGAACGAACAGCGGGCCGAACATTACCGGCAGCAGAGCGGTCAGTAGTAACCAGACCAAACGATTCCTATGCCCCAGAAAGTAACCTTCCGCAGCGACGCTGCCTTTATCGCCTACGGAGCCATTGCGGCTTTCTGCTGCTACACCTGCATGTACGCCTTCCGCAAGGGTATAACGGCGGTCACGTTTGAGGGCATGGCGTTTGCCGGTATCAGCTACAAAATCTGGCTGATTACGGCGCAGGTGCTGGGCTACGCGCTGTCGAAGCGCATTGGCGTTAAGGTAGTATCGGAAATAACCCCTGAAAAGCGGGCTCTGTATATCCTGCTGTTCATCGGCCTGGCCGAGCTGGCGCTGCTGGGCTTTGCCCTGGTGCCGGCCCCGTACAACATCATTTTTCTGCTGCTGAATGGCCTGCCGCTGGGCATGGTCTACGGCACCGTGCTAGGCTTTCTGGAAGGTCGGCGGCAGACTGACGCGCTGGTGGCCGGGCTGACGGCATCCTTCATCTTTGCCTCGGGCTTTGTGAAAACGGTGGCGCTGCTGATAAGGCAATCCTGGGGGGTATCGGAGTTCTGGCTGCCGTTTGTGACCGGGCTGCTCTTTGTGGTGCCGCTGCTGATTTCGGTATATCTGCTGGCGAAGCTGCCGCCCCCGTCCGTCGAAGACCGGTTGCAGCGTACCGAACGTAAACCTATGAACCGCGCCGAACGACGGCAGTTTATCAGCACCTTCTCCGTAGGCCTGGTTACGCTGATTATCTCTTACGTCCTGCTCTCCGCCTTCCGCGACTTCCGCGACAATTTTGCCCCCGAAATCCTGAAATCCGTCGGCATTACTAATCCGGCTATTTTCACCCAGACCGAAACCACCGTAGCCCTGATTATTCTGGTGCTGATGGGGGCGCTTCAATTGGTGAAAGATAATTTTCAGGCGTTCCGGCTCATCAACTACGTCATGATTGGCGCGGCTGTGCTGGTGGGTGTCAGTACCTGGCTGTTTCAGCAGGGCGTCATTTCGCCGGGCGTCTGGTTTACGCTGGTCGGACTAGGGCTGTACGGTGGGTATGTGCCCTGCAACGGGTTATATTTTGAGCGGCTGGTGGCTTCATTCCGCTACGTGAGCACCGTTGGGTTCATTGTGACCCTGGCCGATTATTACGGCTATCTGGGCAGCGTGGCCGTGCTGCTGTACAAGAACTTCGGCCAACCGGACATCAGCTTCCTCAACTTCTTTATGTACGCAGCCTACGGTGTTTCGGTGATTTATGGCATACTAGTGCTGATTTCCTTCCAATACTTTCAGAAGAAGTACAGCAGTACGCGGGTTCAGCCGGTACAGCCCGTTGCGGGGTAAGCTTACAGGTTGAACTCATTTCAACTCCGCATTTCCAAACAGCACCGAAAAAGCCTTGCACCAGATGAGTACGAAGCGCTGCCGGGAGTGGTCGACCGCAGCCGGTAGTTCGACGGCGAAGTTGCCCGACCGGTTGTTGAGCAGGGTTACTTCGATGAAGTTGCGGAGGGCTGTGTTTTCGGCAACGTAGATGCGCAGGTCGGGGCCGCCGTCGGTCCGGAAGTTGGTGAAGACCAGCGTTCGGGTTATACCTTTCTGGTATAATCTGATAGTGCCGGTGGTGGGGTGAACATTGGCCATAAAGGTGCCCTGTGCCAGGAGGGTCTGACCGCTGGAGTCGGGCAGGGAGCCGGGCAGGGTCGTGCTAACCATCGTCATGCTGGTGCCGGGCGTTGGACCGGAAGTAGCGGGGTCAATGGTTTCTTCGGTAGTGGTGCAGCCGGCCAGCCACCCCAGCATAAGCAAAAGAAAAACGGGAATAATAGCTTTCATGAAATTGCGTGGATAGTTACCATTTGATGAAGATGCCGGCATTGTATGACCGCGAAAACGGCACATTCTCCCCGGCCAGCGCCCCAATCACACTGGCGGTTAAACCGACCCGGTCGGGAATGATGTCGTACGCGGCCTTTATACCCGTGCCCAGAAACATCTGGTTGTTTAAGTACGCGCCGGTAAACTGGTAGGCTTCGGTGTTAAAAAACGGCCCGTTCTCCGCCGGTAGCCGGAAGTCGAGCGTGCCGGCCACCCACAGGCGCGGGTGTATGCGGTAGCCCAGCTCGCCGTTCAGCTTCAGAAAGTTGCTGTAGTTCTGCGTCATGAAGCCGTAACCGGCTTCGGCATAGTAGTACGTACGGGTACCGCCCGACCCCAGCGACACATACGGCATCACGGTCCAGCCCTCATAGCCGGTGCGTAAGCCCAGCCGGTCGTTGTTGCTGACCGTATTGGCCAGGGCATCCACCCCGATACTGAGCCTGGCGGAGCCTTCCAGAATAGCGCGTTTAACACCCAGACCGATGTTGCCGATACCGGTCAGCGTACCCGCCGGGGTCGGGTTGGCGCTGAGGTTGGTGCTTGTGCCGGTTCGCAGCAGCTTGTAGGGCAGTACGCCCCGGATTTCCCAGCCTTTGGCAATACCGTACTCGGCGTAGAGCTGGAGCGTGACATCACTTATATTGCGGTAGACCGGCAGTTCGGAGCCGCTTGGTCCAAATACCGAGTTGTAGTACAGGCCGGAGTAGCCAACCTGCACAAAGCCTTTTCGATAGCTCCGAATCCAGGGGCCGCCTGCCATAACCAGCGAGGGGCCGGTGAGCAGAACCAGGAAAACAATCAGAAGTTGGCGCATAGGGACATTATTTAAAGCTCTTATCCTTAATCGTTAGCCAGTTGGTATCGGCTTTTTTGATATAGCCGGGCTGGTCTTTGTTCCACTCGGTGCGGACCTTGGTGTTGTAATTTAGGTACAGTTTACCGTCCACAATAGTCCAGGCATCGGCTTCCGTCGGGGCCTTGTACCCCCGCGAGGTGCCGAACGCGCAGTAACCGCCGTATTGGGGGGCATACTTCTCCGGATTGGCTTTGAACGCGTCGCGGTTCGTTTCACTGGCAAAATACCAGTCGGCACCCTGGTAGTTGTAGGAGATGTTCGCGTCGCCCGGTACGGGTTTGCTTTCGGTAAAATAGGCTACGGGGTCGTACCCCCGGATAGCTTTGCCTTCGGGGGCAAATACCGGTGATGTCTGGGCAAAAGTCGTGGTAACGGCAAACAGGAAAAACAGGGTCAAACGCAGCGTGGTCAGTTTCATAATGGGTTGTTAGTAATGGGTTGTCAATTGCTGGAGAACGGCGTCGTGAATCAGGTCGGGACGGCTTCTCCTGATTGCTGACATCCAGCTCGGTCGGCAGCCACTGCCGAATCAGGTATAGTTCGCCCAGGTGACGGTACCATTCTTTCTTTTCAAGGGCGGGGTCGATGGAGGGCGCGACTAATACCAGCCCACCCACTTCATCCGGATAATCCATCGCAATGCGTGCGGCTACCGGGCCACCCAGCGAATGTCCAACCAAAATCGCCCGCTGGGGGCACCGGCTCAGCCGCAGTATCGGAGCAATGGCAGCCGCCTGCGCCTGTAATGACGGTTCGGGCTCGCCCAGGCCTGATTTGCCGAAACCCGGCCGGTCTACCGATACCAGCATTGCCCGGCAGTACAGTGATGAGTCTTTAAAAAAACCAATAAACGCATCCCAGGACCCCGGCGAACCGTGAATGAACAGCACCGTCGGCAGCGTATCGGCACCGATGCGGGCGTAATGAATCCGCCGCCCGTTTACCGGCATGCTGCCAAATGTTGGTTTTACCGGCTGGCCGGCAAAACACTGGGCTACCTTCTTATCCGACATCCGCAGCGAAACGCATTGGGGCAGCACGAGTACCAGTAGCACAAGCAGAAACCACAGCATACGCCAGCGAAAAATACGCAACCACCAGGGCGTTAATGAGCCCATACGTGCCTTACACCGATTTTCTGACCGGTCGCAGGGCCGGGAGTTCACCGGTCAGGCCGGCGAGTATCGGCAGCCACTGCTCACGGGTCAGCAGCAGGATGGTGACGCTGCCGGCAGCTACGGTTAGTGCCAGAAAGAACAGATACCCACCGTCGCCCTGCACCGGAATACCGAGTACCGTCATGTGGGCCAGAATAGCACCGGTCATCACGCCGAGCGCTAGTCCCGCGCCAATCCAGCTTGTGCGGGGATACAGAATCAGCAGCGAAGCAATCAGTTCGATAACGCCCGAACCAATGCGACCCCAGGGTTCAACGCCCAGCGTCGAAAAGATATAGACGGATTCGGAAGCGCCGGTGAATTTGAAAAACAGCGTCTGCAGCATGATGATGGCGGCTACTAAGCGAGCACCCCAAAGCAGGTAGAGGGTTGGCTGGTTCATTGGTTTTTATTAGTTAGCTGGTTTCTGAGTATGTGTAATATGGAGGAATGATGTTGGCGTTGTGCTATCATTATCCCAAATATTGTTCCAGTCGGAGGGGTAGCCGAAAATAGGGCTTTGCTGCCGGAAAACGGCTAAAAATCGGTATCGGTAATTGGCTGTAGATCAGAGAAGAGCTGCCCGGTTTTACGATATTTCAGGATATTTACGAAATATCATCAGGATCGTAATGTAGAGATGACCGAAGGCGTATGCACGACCCGTTTCCTTATTATTCGATTGGCCATTTTATCAACCAGCCCGGTAACCCAACGGCCTTTGAAATAACCTTATTTGCGCACATGGAGGAACCGAATGTTGAGGACCCCCACAAACATACTGTCTACGAAATCATTTGGATGGACGCCGGTACGAGCAAACAGACCATCGACTACGCTGCGTATGCGTTAAAACCAATTTTTTCGGACCGCTGGTGCTTACTCAGGCGTTCCTGCCTCTGTTCCGCCGTCAGCAGCGTGGACATATCGTTCAGATTTCGTCGCATGGCGGTGTCAAAGCCTTCGCGGGTTTTGGTAGCTACAACGCGGGCAAATTTGCGCTGGAAGGGGTTAGTGAAGCGTTGGCGGCTGAGGTGGCCCCTTTAGGCATCCGGCTCACCCTGGTTGAACCAGGACCTTTTCGCACCAATTTCGCCGGCAGTGCCTTCCGGCAGGTAGCCCATCGAATTACCGATTACGACACGACGGCAGGCGCTTTTCGCGAACGAATGGCGCAGGTAAACGGTCGGCAGGAGGGTGATCCGGTAAAGGCGGCCCTTGCCATCATGCAGATTGCCCGGATCGAAAACCCATCCCTGCGGTTGCCGCTCGGTAAGATTGCCCTGCAAACGATCTCTTCCCAACTGGCAAGCGTTCAGGCGGATCTTGACAATTGGCGGGACCTAGCGGAAAGCGCCGTTATGGACTGAATGGCTACCTCGTCACGCTCGTTCGCGTTTGTAAGGCGATGATGAGCATTTACACCACTCGCGTCACAGACGCGGACGAGCAGCAAGCAGAGTTTTAACGCACCTGTGCTGATAAGAATTACACCGTATGTAGTTCCGGCAATAACCGGCGGATGCTCTGCTCAGCGTAACCCGCGCAGGAGGTCATACCTTTGCCTCCGATGCCGGTGATGATGTGAATGGTATCGGATACATCATGCTCCAGAATTTCTCCTTTCGTCTGGGCGTAGAAGCCTGCCCACGTCTTTTGGATAGCGTTGACGGGAAACTGCACAATCCGCTGCGCTTCGGTCAGGATAAGCTGGTTGATGTGATCGCGGATCTGAAAATCCAGGTCTTCGGTCTGGGCAGCGGGGGCGTATTCGTGCGAGTCTCCGATGATGAACGAGCCGTCGAGGGCTTGCTTGAACAGGATGTGGATGCCCCATTTATTCAATTCGGTGTAGTGGTCCGGTGTGGATAGCTGGGCGTAGGAGGGGCATTCGGTAAAGGATTCGTAGCGTCGGATGGAGAGGCCGGTGAGGATGTTGCCGGGCAGCGATACCTGCGGCATGGGTACAGTCTGCATCATCTGGAGCTTGCTGACCACCAGATCACTGTTCAGCAGCACATCCGGGAACAACAGCCGGGATTCGCTGCCGTTGCAGATAAGGACCTTGCGGGCCTGAAAGGTTCGTTTATCGGCCAGGGTAATACCTGCGCCACCGGCGGTTATGTGACAGTCGATGACGGGCGCGTTGGTCAGGTAGGTAACGTTGTATTTCTCCACCAGGTACCGGATGAGCCGGTAAATGAGCTGGTCGGGTTCAACACTTAGTTCCTCGGGAAAGAACAAGGCCCCGCGTACGTAATCGCTTTGCAGCACCGGGTATTTGGCCAGCGCCTGCGCTTTCGACAGCAGCTCGCAGGGATAGTCTTCGGCCCGGCGACGGTCGTAGAGCTCGTTCAGCAACTGCCACTCTTCGTCATCGGAGGCAATGTAGACCGAGCCGTTCTGTCGGGCGGTGAGGTCGTATTCCTGCTGAATAGACCGGTAGATTTCCAGGCTCCGTCGCCCGTACCCAAACCAGCGCCCGCCCAGCCCGGAGGGTACCACCTGCCCGAAGTTGCGCACGGTAGCCTGCACGGGTTTGGCGTCTTTTTCCACCAGCAGTACCCGCCGGCCCAGCCGGGCGGCATGGTAGGCATGGAACGTGCCCATAACACCGGAGCCCACGACAATCAGGTCAAAATCTTTCATGTGTAAGGTTGCGTTACACTTTGGTAAGCATTTTACCGGCCGACCGCTCACTCAGCAGCTTAGGCAACTCCCGCAACGACGGCAGAAAGACGTCGTGCGGATACGGCTCCAGTTGGGCGCGGCTGTGGGTCCCGTTGGTCACCCCAATGTTTAGCCCGACTCCCGCGCTCCGGCCAGACAGCAGGTCGGAGGGGGTATCGCCAATATTGACCACCGCTCCCGGATTTGTCACCCCGGTCAGGTGCATGGCTTTCTGAATCATGTAGGGATAAGGCCGGCCTTTTTCTACCTCATCGCTGGCAATCGAGGCCTGAATCAGGGTATCTTTGTTGCCCACATGATGCTCATCCAGGCCGGCCAGCCAGCCGAGCCGGTCCAGGATGATGTTGGTGACTTTCCGGTAAAAACCGGTGGTGAGCGCAATGGCAATGCCTTCCGCATGGAGATAATCAAAAGCTTCCAGGCACCCTTCTGTGGGGGTAATGTCCTGGGTGAGGTAATGGTGTTCCAGAATCTCGGTAAAGGTCTGATACGACCGGTCGACGTGCGATTTCAGGGCGGGGTTGTCCTCGCCGAGCCGCTCTTTCCACAAGGTTTCAAACACATATCGCTTGGAGAGGCCCTGCATAGCCAGAATTCGCTCGTCGCTGACGCTAAGTCCGGTCTGGGCGGCTGCCTCGGCAAAACAACGTTCTACCTCGTGCTGGTCGGTGAGGGTAGTGCCGGCCATGTCAAAAACCACTAACTGAATCGGCTTCATGTGTCGTGAGGCTGCGGGAAGAGGTTGCCTGCCTGGTAGAAGGACCTGACGCAGCGGAACCAAACTTACAAAAACCCGCTGATTCAGCAGGTTATGGTAGTATTAAATAATTACGCAGTAGATAGTAGTTGGCAGGATACATAGGGTGAAAAAGGCATGGTAGCTTCGCGGCCGGGTGACTCTACACCCAAGCAGGCTGCCGCCGAAAGTCGCTGTTCACCGTAACGGCCTATGGTTACCGAACGTTGCAGGAAAACACATAGGGCGGTTGAGGAGCGGCCGCAGGCAAAAAATGTATACCTTTGAGTAAAGTTACCGGACACATGCGTCCTGTTCATTTCTGCTCTGCTGCTTGCCCAACCCAATGGCTGGCAGGTACTTGCCATTTCAGACGGCCTGTTGCAGGGCATTATTTACGACCTGAAGCAGGACCTCAACGGCTTTATCTGGATTGCTGCCAAGTGTTCGACGACCAGACCCAGCGCTTTTACCATATCGACATCGGCAACCGGTCGGCTCCCAAGGCATAGCATCAGATCGGCCAGCCCTGTAATCCGGTTTCAGCGCCCCTGCGGATAGGGCGTATTGCCTTTTGCCCAGAACCACAGAATGCGGTTGTTCAGGGCATCTTCGCCAGTATCGATGCCTTCTTCGGCTTCTTCCTTCGACTGTCGGGCGTAGTGCCGTGCTTTGCCTCTAAGCGCCGACAACGGTTTGTTCATCTCGTCGAGCGGCACCCGGTTGGGCAGGGCTTCGTAGGTGGTCATATCCGGCTTATCAACGAAGCAATCGAACATGGGCAGGGCGGTGGCATCAATCACGTTCATGGGCGGCAAACCCAGAATCTGCTCGATTGTGCGGACCATCGACGTCTGGTTGTAGTTGGTCGAGATGGTACGCCGGAGCCGTGAGTAGGGGCTGATGACAAAGCCTGTGGTGCGGTAGGCCGAGACATGATCCCACCCCGCCTGGGAGTCATCTTCCGTGATAAAAATGACTGTATTGGCCGCAAACCGGCTTTTCAGGATGGCCTCTACCATGCGGCCAACGGCCAGATCGTTGTCGGCTACCATAGCGCGGGGCGTCGGGAATTTGGGGCTCATGCCGGCGGTATGGTCGTTGGGTAGCGACATCACCATCAGGTTCGGCCAGGTATCGCCGGGGCGGGCAGCGGCTTCGTTCAGCTCTTTGATGAAGGCGTCGGCCCGCATCTGGTCGCTGATGGATTCGTCGTCGCAGCCGGGGAAGTCCATTGCCAGAATCGGCCGCACCCGCGCAATGGTGGTGGTGTTGGTAAACGCAAACGACTGACCGGCCTGCCGCATCCGGTAGAGTTTGAGCCAGTCGTACTGCTGCTTATCATATTCGCAGGTGCAGGCTTCGCCGTAGACCCGTACGGTTTTGCCGTGGTCGAGGGCGTTGTTCCAGATGAGTCCGTTCTTGTTGTACACCAGGGCATCGTACAGCACGTGCGGGTACGAGCGGAACCAGGCCCGGACACTTTTTTCGGTATAATCGGTGACCATAGCGGCATCGGCCCAGTGGTGCCCCTCCGCCGACGATTTGCCGGAAACATAATAGTTGTCGAGCAAGACAAAGTCCCGCGCCAGTTTGTGCTGATTGGGCGTTACGCTATCGCCGAACACGCAGAGCGAGGGCATCCCGTTGCCTTCGGGCATATCGCCCAGCACCTGATCGTAAGTGCGGTTTTCCTTGATGATGTATACCACATGCTGAAATACCGACGGCTCGCCGATGCGTTCCGGTACCGGCCGGGGTTTGGCGTTCGGGCGCGGTAGCCGCTCCGCCAACGCCAGCCGGAATTGCAGGCTCAGCTTCCGAACCCGCTCGGTATAGGCGTTCAGCTCGGTCTCGGTCGGCACGGGAATGATGGAGAAAGACGCCAGTTGCCGGTGGGAGTTGAATGCCTTGCGGCCGGCGTTCCGGCCCCCGGCCTGCTCCACGGAGGTAAGCGCACGGGCACCGGTGGCTTCCAGGTTAGTAACGTAGAGTTCATTGTCGAGCCGGACCAGGCCCGATGGATACGCCTGCGTGGGAATATACCCCCGGACGCGGTTGCCACCCGCCGGTGCGCCGGCCAGCGACACCACTGCAACGGCATTGTCGAGCCCGTTGGCTACGTACAGGGTGGTTCCGGCGGCATCGAGCGCCAGGGCGTTGGGACTACTGCCCACGTAGCGCGTCTGTTCACCAAACAGGCCCACAAAAATAGAGTCGGTCACCTGCCGGCGCTGCGCATCGATCACCGAAATATGATCGCTGTTGCCGTTGGCGACGTACAGAAACCGCTCGTCGGGACTGGCCAGAATAGCATTGGGGTGCAGCCCGACGGCCAGTTCCGTTTCGACCCGGCCCGTAGCCTGATCGATGACCGATACCGTACCCCGCGCAATAGCGCCGGTGCGGGGGTCGGTATAGGCTTGCCCCCACGGCACCCCGGCCGTTTCGAGGGTAGTGTTAGCGTCGGGAACGGGTCCGGCCCAGTTGGTCACAAATACGCGGCTACCCGCCAGGGCTACCCCATAGGGCGCTACGCCGGTGGGTGCGGTCCAGACCGTCTGGCGGTCGGCCAGCCGGACTTTCACCAGTTGGTTGTTGCCGTTCAGGGCAATGTACAGGAAGCAGTCGTCGCCTTCCATCCGCACGGCTACATCGTTGGGCAGCGACAGGGGCGACGGAGCCGTCGGCCCGAACGGCAGCAGCTCAACCGTCCCGATTTTGCCGTTCGCCCAGGTGGCAATCACTACGCCCGACCGGCCTTTTTCCCGTTCAGACGCCCCCCAGACCAGGTATGTCTGCCCCCGGAACACAAAGGCTTCGATGCCGGAGAAGGTGCTCATCAGCCCTTTGGTGGCCGGGGCCTCGCTGAGACTCCAGCGGTAGATAATCTTCCGGGTGGTACGGTCCAGTACCGCCATGCCGTAGCGGTCCTCGATAACGAGTTGGGACGTATTGGGGATGGGTGTCAGGTCGAGGGTATGATTTTCCAGTTTCGGATCGCCAAAGAACAGCGCGGTACCGGCCGCGTCGATGAGCCGGTTGTATGGCATAACAACCGGCAGCGTGTCGGCCAGTGTTCGCTTATCGGAAGGGTGCCGGTGGGCTTTTTTCTGCGCCAGGACCGGAACGGTCAGCAGCAGGACAAAGGGGAGGAGGTAAAGGTGGTTGCGCATAGATATATTGCGAAGAAACTGAATACGGGCTGATGTATAAAGGTAAGCGTAGACCGTAGTTAATCGATTACCAAACTGTTACCTTTACCGGCGCGGCCGGCCAAATTACAGCGCGAGTGCCTGTTCCTCATTGATTCATCTGCATAACCTACTCCTCCCGTGATTGACGCATTTACGGCCATTTACGAACGAGACCTGGACCGGCTCCAGGCAGAAATCGACGCTTTTCAGGAAGAGTCCCATGTATGGCAAACGACCGGTAGTATCAAGAATTCGGCGGGTAATCTGTGCCTGCATCTGGTCGGCAACCTCAACACCTATATCGGCAAGAACATCGGCGGACATCCGTACAGCAGGGACCGTGATGCCGAGTTCAGCCTGACCGGTATTCCGAAGCAGGAGTTGCTGGCGCAGGTTGAGCAGACAAAAGCCATCGTGACCACCACGCTACGTTCGATGGATGCCGCTACGTTAGACGAAATATACCCCGAAGCGGTCTTCGGCTATTCCATGAAAACAGGCTTCTTCCTGCTTCATTTAGCGGCTCATTTGTCCTATCATCTGGGTCAGATCAACTATATCCGGCGGGTATTCGAATAGGGGAGGCCCAGGGCCTGGCCCTATGGAGCACCGAAGAAAAAGGCGGTCGGGCCTGTTGGCTACAACCGCCTTAAAAGCCGGTAATGCGGCACTCGGGCACAGCGTTACCGGGTGGCTTGCTGCGCCGTAGCGGGCTGTTTGGCCGGAATTTTCTGGTCGCGCATGGCCGCGTTGTACACAAAGCCGGCCACAATGATTGCCGCCTGCTTCAGATCGTCGGGCTGCAGGTGATCGTAGGTGTCCATGTTTGTGTGGTGCGTCCGGGTACTGTATTCAATGGGGTCCTGAATGAACTGAAAACCCGGTATGCCGTACCGGTCGAACGACAGGTGGTCGGTGCCGCCCGTATTCTGAATCGTGACGGTCGTTGCGCCCAGGTCGTTGAAGGGCTTCAGCCACTGCGCGAAAATAGGGCCGGCGGCTTCGTTGCCCTGCAGGTAAATCCCCCGAATTTTGCCCGTTCCGTTATCGACGTTGAAGTAAGCGGCTACGTTCTGTCCTTCTTTGGTCAACTGGTTGGTGGTGGCGTTGACCAGGTGATTCGTTACGTAGTTCTTCGAGCCGTGCAGGCCCTGCTCTTCGCCACTCCACAGGGCCAGGCGGATGGTTCGGCGGGGTTTTACGCCAATGGCTTTCAGAATGCGCACGGCCTCCATCATCACGGAGCTGCCGGCTGCATTGTCGGTGGCCCCGGTGGCGGCATGCCAGGAGTCGAGGTGGGCACCCAGCATCACCACTTCGTCCTTCAGTTTGGGGTCGGTGCCGGGAATGTCGGCCAGTACGTTATACCCTTTGATGTCATCGGCGAAGAATTTGGTTTTCACGTCCAGTTCCAGCTTCACGGGTACGTTGGCTTTCATCAGCCGGCAAAGCATCAGGTAATCTTCTACCGAAATGGACAGGTCGGCCAGGTCGTCGGGCGTAGCGCCCAGAGCCGCGTTGGCGTAGTCACCGCTGACGAAGAGCGTACCGTCCTTGCTGTTCTGTGTGCTGTTCAGAATGCCTACGGCTCCCTCCGCTTTGGCCATCTTGCGCATTTTCTGGTTGAAGAGGTTACCCACCCGCATGGCCATCAGGCGCCGTCGCATGGCCGAGTCGCCCTGCATCCGCTGCCCGCGTGGTCCGGCGGTTTCGCTGGCCATCTTTTGCAATTCCTCGTCGGTAAAGCGGTCGGCATCGCCGGTGAACGAGGGCGTCACTTTATACGACTGGTCAATCAGGATAATCTTGTTTTTAAGCTTGCCTTTGTAGTTTTCCAGCGCAGTGGTATCGGTGTCGCTGATAAACAGAATGTCGGCCGTCTGTAGTTTGTTGGTGCTGCCGCTCCAGGCGCGGGGCACGGCAATGATCGACTTGTAATACGGCGCGGTCATGGCAAAATAGCAGCGTTCCACGGTCCAGCCTTTGCCCCAGTCGCCCCAGGCCTCAAGCCGGGCATTCTGCAAACCCCAAGCGGCCAGTTTGTCTTTGCTCCAGTTGGCGGCTTTTACAAAGCCAGGCCCCTGCAGACGCGGCCCGTTGACATCGGTGAGGTAAAAAGCCGTTTCCATCACCTGCGACCGTTGCTGCCCTTCCTGGCGAATCTTGTCGAGGGTTGCCATATCGAGTTTTTCGGTCTGCCCGTAGGCCAGCACCGAGCTGCCCAGCAGCAAACCAGCGACTACTAAATGGTTTTTCATGCGTATCGATAGAGAATAATGGAATATCTCCCAAGATAACGACCAATCACCGGGAAACAACAATCGGCGGGGGTTATTGACTCAATGTAACGTTTCCACCATCCGCACCTTACTGTCCTGAAGCGTACATGTAGGTGTCCGCTACCGGACAGTGGGCCCCGCCAAATGACAGCAAAAACCCTTTTCGGCTACACAGGCAGAGATTCAGCCTGATTGGCAACGTATTTGCTCAGCAAAATTAGATTATATTGTAATAGCGATGAAACGGACCTACTTGGGCGAGTTTGAAGAAATTGTGCTGCTGCTGGTCGCGAGCCTGGACGGGGAAGCGTACGGCGTAGCCCTGACGCATAAAATCAACGAGGAAACCGACCGCTCCGTACGGCTCAATCAGGTCCAGGCGGCCTTGCACCGCTTGCAGGAAAAAGGCATGGTGGCCTCGCGGCTGGGCGACCCCACACCCGAGCGCGGTGGCCGCCGGAAGCTGCTGTTTACCGTAACGGCCTACGGCTACCGCACGTTGCATGACATCAAGGCGGTGCGGGCGCAATTGTGGAGTGGGGTGCCGGCTAACCCTAAATTGGCTATTGGGTTATGAAAGTCCGGAGACTATGACTATGGATTTGGTGGAGCGTACGTTACTCGAATATCGTGGACAGGGGCAGTTCGATGTTCAGGTTTGGGTCGCGGAGAATATCGTCGTAATGGAAGAAGTGGTAATGATTGGGCTGGTCGAACACAAAAATGGCTTTGATTCGGGGCTGCACAATCCAGCACGATTTCACGCCGAACTCAAAGTAGATATTCGCCTTGTCAATCATTTCATCCAGGCTCTGCGACGGCGATTGGATTTCAATCGTTACCAATGGCGGATCGGAACGCCTGGCTGGGTATTCGATTGTAAAGTCCGCGTCAAAATATGGATAAATGACCACATCAGGGGTAGAGCCGTTGGGTGGCGTGTCCAGGGTCAGTTCTGAGAGTATCCGATACTGCTGTTTGTACAGGTTTTTTAGTGCAACAATAAGGTTCGACTGGATGATTGAATGGGTAGTGTTCGGCATGGGTTTTCCCCGTTCAAGTTCGTATTGAGAAAGTTGATGAACAGCAGTTTCCATAACCTGATGCATTTTTTTCAAAGATAACAAAATTCCCAATGACTCGCACCGGAACCCCCGACCCTCACTACCGCCCACCCCGCTTAGCCGACCGCCTGCTGGAGTGGTTCGTCGCTCCGGACTTGCTGGAAGCCTTACAGGGCGATCTGCACGAAGAGTTCGCGTATCAGGTCGGGCATTTGGGTGAACGCCGGGCGCGGTGGCGCTACTGGCGGGAGGTGCTGGGCTTTGTGCGGCCTTATGTGATTAAGCGTAAAGAAAAAGAATATCCACAACCGTTCATAATTCAACCTGCCATGCTTCAAAATTACCTGAGAACAGCTTTCCGCAATCTGGTCAAACACCGGGTAAGCACGCTTATCAATCTGCTGGGGCTTACCATAGGCGTAACGGCCTGTCTGGTTATCTACGTCATTACCAGCTTTGAATTAAGCTTCGATACCTTTCACCCGGATAGTGAACGCATTTACCGGGTGGTGGGGAAGGCCCGAATGGGGAAATCCGACGAAGACCATCCCATCGGATTTATACCACGGGCGGCACCCAAAGCCATTCGGGACGAGGTGCCGGGCCTGGAGACGGTGGCCGCTTTTCACAATTTGCGTTCCCATGTCCTGGTACCCGACGGGACTCAGGAAGTGAAGCGGTTCGACGAAAAAACGTTGGGAACCGACCAGGCGCAAATCATTATTGCCGAGCCGCAGTACTTTGCCATTTTCCGGTACGAATGGCTGGCCGGTAACCCGCATACAGCCCTCACTGAGCCTTTTAAAGTAGTCCTGTCTGAGCAAAAGGCCCGTCTGTATTTCGGCGACATCCCGCTGACTGCCATGCTGGGTCGGGAAGTAATCTACCGCGATTCGGTCCGGACGACCGTAAGTGGTATAGTCAACGAATGGACGCATAACACGGATTTTACGTTCACCGATTTCATCTCGGCAGCTACCATTCGGGCCAGTTTGCTGAAACGGGAAATTAACCTGGATGAATGGAATGACATCTGGTCGGCTTCTCAAACCTTTGTGAAACTGGCTAAGGGCTCAACGCCCGCCGAGGTTGACGCCCGGCTGCTTACCTTTTCTAAGAACCATTTCGGGCCAAACCGGGGAACCGGCGACTTTCGGCTCGTACCATTACTACAGCCCCTGGCGGACCTGCACTTCAATGCCTCTTACCAGGATAACTACTCGCGAAAGGCGCACCTGCCCACGCTCTATGGCCTGATGGGCGTAGCGGTATTTATTCTGCTCATTGCCGCTATCAACTTTATCAATCTGGCCACGGCCCAGTCGGTGCAACGCACGCGGGAAGTCGGTATGCGTAAAGTACTGGGCGGTAGCCGGGGAAGTCTGCTCGCGCAGTTTATCAGTGAGACCTTCCTGTTGACGACATTGGCTGTCGGCATCGCCCTGCTGCTGACGAAGCCGGTTCTTGCGGCCTACCAATCGTTTATTCCCAAAGGTGTTGTATTTACGGTGTTCAACCCGCAGATTCTGCTTTTCCTGCTGGCGCTCACGGGGGCAACTACCCTGCTGTCCGGCTTCTATCCTGCCTGGGTACTATCTGCTCACCGGCCCGCGCAGGCGCTGAAAGGGCATACGGGTTTGTTGGGGAATCAGAAAGGGTACCTGCGCCAGGGTTTGATAGTCTTTCAGTTTACGGTCTCGCTGGTATTTATTGTCGGCACGATCATGGTAAGCCGCCAGCTTAATTTTATGCGGGATAAAGACCTGGGCTTTACGACCGACGCCATTGTGTTGATTGATACCCCGCATGATGAGAAAAGTGCGGTACTCGCTGAGCAGATCAGGCAGCTTTCCGGTGTCGACCGCGTGGCTATGCAGTGGTTTCCGCCCATGGGCGAGGGGTACATGCTCACCAAGCTCAAATACCGGGGCAAAACAGAAGTGGAGACCGATGCATCGGCGAAGGTAGGTGATGAAAATTTTATCCCGCTTTACCAGTTGCGGCTGATTGCCGGGCGTAATTTTCTGCCCACCGACACGCTGCGGGAGCTGGTGATTAATCAAACGTATGCCAAAGCGCTGGGCTTTAAACAGCCGGCCGAAGCCGTCGGCAAGCTCCTGAACTTCAACGGCAAGGATTACCCCATTGCAGGTGTGGTTGCTGATTTTCACGAGGAGTCGCTGCACCGGCCCATCCAGTCCACGTTTATCGCCTATATACCGAACCTGTCCAGGAATATAGCCGTGAAACTGGCCACCAAAGGCCGGAAGCTAAGTGATGCAACCGTTACGCTGGCGGCTGTTGAAAAAGCATGGCAGGCGGTATATCCCGACGAGAAGTTTGCCTATACCTTTCTCGATGATTCGATTGCGCGGCTGTATGAAAAGGACCAGAAAACAGGTCAACTCGTCAATACCGCCACGGCTGTTGCCATTCTGATCTCGTGCATGGGCCTGTTTGGGCTGGCTATGTTTACGGCTGAGCAGCGGACCAAAGAAATAGGTATTCGTAAAGTACTGGGCGCTTCCGTCGCAAGCCTCGTCTCCATGCTCAGTTTCGACTTTCTGAAACTGGTGCTGATTGCCATTGTAATGGCTACCCCCATTGCCTGGTACGCTGCCGGCCAGTGGCTACAGGACTTCGCCTACAAAGTAACTATTGAATGGTGGGTATTTGCCCTGGCGGGGCTGCTGGCGATGGGCATTGCGTTGCTGACGGTGAGTTTCCAGAGCATCCGGGCTGCGCTGACCAATCCGGTGAAGAGTTTGCGGGCGGGGTAAAATAATCACACAAACACTTCATTCAAGGGTATCTCAATCCCGGTTGCCCAGTCAACTAATGTGGTATTTTCTTTGAAGAACTCATATTGCCCGATGGCCGAGTAAACAGCAATGGCTTTCAAACTCGGCATGACCAGCCAGCAGGACTTGACACCCGCGTTGAAGTATTGCTCAAACTTGGCCAGAATTTCGGTGTCCGCCTGCGACGGTGATACAATTTCAATAACGGTCAGCGGTATGTCTGTCATTATAGCTCATCGTGCAGAAAGTCAATGTCCAGTTTTAGATAAATAGCAATATCGGGCACCGCAACTGTTTTTTCAAAGATAACAACAAAACAGGACTTCAGGCTTACCAACCAAGCAAAACTGTTAGTTTCTGGGTCAGTAAAGCACCCCTGGCAAACCCGGAGAAGCGCTTACGTACGACGGTCCCAGCAGTTTGACCATGCTCCGGATACCATTATAGCCGGCCAGCACAAAGCAGGCTACCTGTCGGGCATCTACATCGTTTTTTACCTGTCCCAATGCTTTAGCGCTCGATACTCGTCTGCATCGTTTCCTGATATTGGTCGGGATTTCAACCCGGCGTATCCGGCCGATTCGGTAAACCGGGTTATTATCACCATCGCAGATTATTGGCGTGGTCTCCGATTTTCAATTGTATTCGGTAGCCGACGGCACCCGGCCCATCACCATACACCTCTCCGCCACGGATCCGATTCGCTACGTATTCGTCCGGATAGCGCCGAACAACCTGATGCGGTCGATGGAACTGATCAAACAGGCCTGGAACGAGGTGGCTCCTCAGTCGGAGTTTATGGGTTCATTCCTGAATGAGAATGTGGCGGAGTGGTACGATAACGAAACTAAGCTCTCCCAGGTATTCAGTCTGGCTGCGGGCGTTGCCATTCTGCTGTCCTGCATCGGGCTGTTTGCCGTTGCGATTCTGGTGATTGAGCAGCGTACCAAGGAAATCGGGATTCGTAAAATCCTGGGGTCAAGTGTAGTGGGGATTGTGCTGCTGCTCTCGCGTGACTTTCTTAAACTCGTGCTGATTGCCTTAGCTATTGCGCTGCCCCTCGCCGGTTTTGGCCTGCAGCAGTGGCTGAACAACTACGCCGTTCGCATCGAACTCAGCGGCTGGGTATTCGCCGGCGTTGGTCTGGCTGCCATCCTGATTGCCCTGGCCTCCGTCAGTTTTCAGACCATAAAAGCGGCCCTGACGAACCCGGTGACAAGTTTACGCAACGAGTAACAGATGGAGTGCCTGCCAGAGCGATGAACCGGTGCGTGAACCGGTTCATCGCTCTGGCACTTCGTTCAATTCGTCGAGGCAGCGCTCCAGTTCCGTCAGGTAGCGGCCGTACAGCCGGTGAATGTACCATTTCAGGAAGTAAACCATACCCAGCATCAGACCGGCGGCAGCCAGCAATAGCAGCCCAAGCTGCCAGAGCGACATGTGGGCCGGCACTAGCGAAACGGCGGGGTCGGTATCGTCGGCGGTGGCACCGATGAGGCCCCCGAAAACAAAGCTAATCGGCAGGCTGATGAGGGTATAGCGGTAATACAGTCCGGCAAACCGACGAACCAGATCCGCTATCTCCGTAAGGTGCGCCTTCACCGACCCGGCGGGCGGTTGAAGCCGCCGGCTCAACTGCCGGTACTGAAAGCCAAAGCTTACCACCTGAACAAGGCAGATCAGCAGGCCAAAGCCGCCCAGCCAGCGCAGGGTCGTCGAGGTGCCGGTTAGCAGCACCACCGCCAACACCAGGGCGAGCGCGATGGCGATACCGATTTCCCAAAGCAGGTGGTATTGGATTCGCTCCACGGCCGTGCGGGATCGTTTTTGCAGGAGCGCCGTCAGGTCATTGTCCGATTTGCCGGGCAGTTGCGCAAACCGGGCCTGGTATAGTGTTTTGAAATCGTCCAGTTCCATAGGCTCAGGCGGTTTGCAGGGCTTGTTTGAGTTGCTGTTTGATGCGGCTCATTTTCACGGCAACATAATTGGGCGTAATGCCCATCATCTGCCCGATGGTCGTATAATCGTAATCGTCCAGGTAGAGCATCACCAGTGCCTTGTCGACTTTGTCGAGCCGGCCGATGGCGCGGTACAGGTCGGCGTACTGCGCTTCGGCTGGATCAGCCGCGTCGGGCAGGTGCAGTTCAGGGTCCAGGTCGGTCCGGCGCGGCCGCCGTTTTTCCTTGCGGAGATACGATATGGCCGTGTTCAGGGCAATCTGGTACAACCAGGTGCTGAACCGGGCTTCCTGCCGGAAACCGGGGTTGGCTTTCCAGGCATTCAGCAGAATTTCCTGAAACAGGTCTTCGCGATCTTCCGGACTGTCGGCGTAGAGGTGACAGACCTTATGGATGATCTTCTGGTGTTGGCGGATCTGCTGGATGAATGCCGGCGCTGAAAGCATACGGGGGGAACGGGTTTTCCGAAGACGTTAATCTAACACGGAGCAGCCGGCCTCGGTGGGGTGATCGGCCACCCGCCGACCGGCCTTTACGTGGCGGGTCAGCCACAGAATAAGCATGTCTCCGCCGGCAACGAGCGTAAAGAATAAGCCGAACGCAGCCAGCCAGTGTGTGCCCGTCAGCAGTGCCATCAGCCAGGGCAGTATCCCTAAGACAAAGCCGGGCATGCCGGTACCCAGGCGATAGGCATTTATCTCCAGCGGCTCGCGGCTGTGGGCGTAGGGCGTCAGGGTTTTCCACTGAAAGCCAAACTTGATGGTCCGCAGTGGTTTGCGGCCGAAGAAGGCCCAGGTCAGCCCGTGCAGCGCTTCGTGCATCACCACGCCACCGAACAGGACTACCAGGAAGGTCGGCAAACTGCAGGTAGTCTGGCTAAACCCCAGTTTCAGGGCGGCTGCTCCCCACCGGGTAGCGTAAAAGGCAGCAAGGGCAAGCGTAATGGGCAGGGCAAATACCAGGCTGTAGAAACTTGCCTTGTCCATCGGCACCGTAAGTTTCGTTGGCGGCTGAGTCGTATTCATACGCTATCGGGTATTGGAGCCTTTCAGAACCAGGTAAACAGCAGCATCGTCAATAGAACCAGCAGGTGAACAACCAGCCAGGCGCGTTGCCAGAAAGGCCGGTCTTTCCAGGATACCGATGGGTTGAACGGATCAGCCACCAGCGCAATGCCCAGGTTGACCAGGGCATTGGCTGGATCGTTTTGCAGTAGGAAATAAATACTTAGTATGACAAATCCACCGTAGACCAGCCGGTTTATGAGCACGGGCGTGGATTGGGAGCGGGACGATGATTTGGTAGCAGTCATGGCTATCGTTGTTTTGTTTGCCATATGAGTCGCAGGACGCTACCGGATATTACAAAATTTTTAAATTATTTTGCCGCCATGACCACTTCCTGCGGCTTATCCACGATTTCTTTGAAGGAAGCGATCCGGCCATCCCGCATCGTAAAGTGGTGAGCCAGGGATACTTTGTACAGTTTAGGGTCACCGGGCATTTTGAACTCGCAATTGACCAGGGCAATTACCTCGTCTCCATCGGCGAAGAACCGGAAGGGGGTAAATTGGGTAATTTGCAGTCCGGCGGCCAGGTTGGTAAAAAACTGGCCTACTTCCTTCTTACCCCTGTACACGCGGGCCACGCCGGCTGCGGGGCTGTCCAGTACATTCCAGACAACATCATCGGTACAACTGGCAAGCAGGCCGGCTATATCGCCCTTTCCAAACAGTTTGTACCCGTCCATAACCGCCATCGTGTTTGGGTTGGTGTAGGCATGATACCCGAGCTGATCCAGCACCGCTGTGGGGTTACTGGCCCAATGGGCTACTATTTTGCCGGTGCGGTTAAATTCCAGAATATCTACATCCTGGTAAGTTACTAATTTGTTGGTGGGCGGGATCACCCCGGCCAGCGGTGCTTTTTGAACACCCGAAAAAGTGTTTCTTATATATACCTTGTTGCCCTCCACCGCGACGCCTTCTACGCTTATGCTGGTCTCCGGAAACGCCATAAAAAAGTCAGCTATGCTTTTCATAATGGCTTCCCTACCCTTGATCGGCGTTGGCCCCTGCCCGTAATCAATGGCATCATCGGCAATATAGGTTGCTGCTTTATCAAGATTTCGTTTGGCAAGAGCCTTATAGAATTCACGGGCACTTTTCTCTATTTCAGTTGTTTGAGCAGTGGCCTGGCTGACGAGTATTATAGCGAACAGAATTGTGAAAAACGGTTTCATATAGATTGAGAATTTTATATGTTGAGAAAAAGGTAATTAACTGACAGGTTGTGGTGTGTGAACCGAAGCGGCCTGAATGTGCTTGTAGGTGTCGGCGTAATGCCGGAAGCGGATCACCTTCCCCTCCTCATTGAAGGTCCACAGGTGTATTTCTTCGTCGGCAATTCCCAAACTGATAGCCGAGGGAGCTGTCTCAATAGATAGTTCGACGGCTACCTGATTGCCGCCGGACATCATGGATAGTACCTCGAATCGGATGAAGGTCATTTGCCCTACGACCTGGAAAAAACCGGGTACGTTGTCTTTGCCAAAGCGGGGTTTCAGCCAGGGTACGTCATGCTGCTGCGCGGAGTTATCGGCCCACGCTTCCCACTGTACATCGTCGGCAAGTTGTTTCAAAATGGCGGGAATATTTCCCTGCCCGAAATCGGCATAAATCTGGGCTACTGTGTCGGTGTTGGTTTTCATGATTGTTTGTGTCAAGGGATTTGTTCGCGATTGACATTGCAAAGTTTGCCTCCTAAACCCCTGTAAATCAATCCCGTGAAAACTGGATTTTTTTCTCCCCTTTTTCGGGGATTTTTACGCTGGCGCGTGCATTCAAGAAAAAAAGTGATGAACTTAGTTGACGTTCATCCGGTCTACGTATATGCATCGCTCCTGTTGGTATCCGTTCTTTCTGCTGCTCGCCCTGAGCCACTTCGGCCAGGGTCAGGTGGTGGCCCGGCGCGATAGCCTGCTGCGCATTTATGAACAGTCGAACACCGATTCGGTGCGGGTGCAGGTGCTGCTGGACATCAGTAAATTGTATGCTTCGTTTGCCGATGCCCGGCCCTGGATCGATAAGGCCATGTTGCTAAGCCGCACGGCCAATTACCAACTGGGTATCGCTAATTGTCTGACCAACTACAACCGGTATTTGTACACGGAAGGCAGGTATGAGGAGGTGAAGCGGAATTGTGAGGAAGGCTTACGCATTGCCGTGCCTCTGAAAGCGCACAGGACTATTGGCGTACTATACAATACGCTGGCCAATCTGTACCACGAACAGGGGCAGGAGCAGCAGGCCTTATCAATGTACCTGAAGGCCCTGGACGAAATTAATCAGGCCGAGGTGCCGGCCTTTTTTCCAATCGCCATCGAAAGCAATATTGCCAATTTGTACAATGCGCTGCGGCAGCCCCAGAAAGCGCTGGACATTGGCTTGCGCTGCCTGGAGAGGGCCGAAAAAGCCGGCGCTGAGGGGCAGATGGCGTATACCAGTCAGCAGATAGCCGAAGCGTATCACGCTCTGAACGATTCGGATAAAAGCCGCTATTACTGGCAGAAATGCCTCACTATTGCCCGGCGGGTCGATAATCCGGTGCTGGTGGCCACCGCCTTGTCTAACCTGGGAGGACTGGCTGCCGACGCCGGTAGCAGGGGCCAGGCCCTGGCTTACTACCAGCGTTCACTGGCCCTGGCCCGTACCACGCGGAACCCACAGATAGAGATGTGGAACCTGCACGGAATCGCTATCGAACGGTTTGAGCAGCGGCAATGGCAAGCCGCCTATGACCTTGGTCAGAAGGCCCGGCAGATCGCCGAAGCCCAGAAATATACCGATTACCTAGCGGAAATTTACCGCCTGCTGGCCGACATAGAAATTGCGCGGGGGAACCTGCAGGAGGGAGAAAAATGGGGCCGGCAATGGAAGGAAATCCGGAATGCCCTGGTCAATGAAACGGTGTTGCGGGCTACGCAGGAGTTGGAAACGAAGTACCAGACCCGCCAGAAAAATGCGCGAATTCTGGCGCTGGAGCAGCAACGGCAGATTCAGGAACTATCGCTGCGGCAAAAAAATGGCCTTATCTACGGCTTAACGGGGCTGCTGGGCCTGCTGGGTGTCATCGGGGTACTCTATTACCGGAATTTCCGGCACCGGCAGCAATTGGCCGAGCAGGAAAATCAGTTAAACATCCAGCTTATTCGTCAATTAGAACAGGAGAAACAACTCTCGGCGGCTGAGGGCCTGCTGCGTGGTCAGGAAGAAGAGCGGGGCCGGCTGGCCCGCGACCTGCACGATGGTCTGGGTGGTATGTTGTCGGGTATTAAATCGTCGCTTACAGCTATGAGTGGTAATCAGATCCTTCCGGAGTCATCGGTTAGTGCCTTTAACCGGGTTATTGATAACCTGGAAACGTCCATCCAGGAACTACGGCGGGTAGCCCGCAACATGATGCCCGAAGCGCTCGTCCGCTTTGGCTTAAAAGATGCGCTCCAGGATTACATCGACTATCTGAACCGGTCGGGCGGGCAGAGTGTCGACTACCAGACGTTTGGTCTGGAGGAGCGCCTTCCCCAATCCACGGAAATCATCGTGTTCCGATTGGTGCAGGAACTGCTGAACAATGTGCAGAAACACGCACATGCTGATCAGGCGCTCGTGCAGCTCATTCGCGACGGCGAGCGGTTTCACCTGACGGTAGAAGACAATGGCCAGGGATTTGACCCCGACCGCCTGGCTGAACAACGGGGTATTGGCTGGCTCAATATCCGCTCACGGGTCGACTACCTCAATGGCACCCTCGATGTAGTGTCGGCTCCCGGCCGGGGAACCTCCGTCAATGTTGAGTTTATGCTTACTGCTTACCGCTAAACAGAACCAAACGCTTATGGTAACCCGCATCCTGATTGTCGACGACCATCCAATGGTTATTGAAGGCATCAAAGCGCTGCTCCAGCAGGCAGAGGAGATTACCGTTGCCGGAACGGTAACTGACGCCTTTACGGCCCTGACGTTTCTGAAATCCAACGAAGTAGATGTAGTGCTGCTGGACATTAACCTGCCGGACCTCAGTGGCATTGAGCTGTGTGGCAAACTTAAACGAGAATTTCCGCGACTGAAGGTGCTTGGCATGAGTACGTTTAAAGAGCGAAGCTATATTACCCGCATGATTGAGCAGGGGGCCTCGGGGTACGTGCTGAAAAACGTGTCACGTGAAGAACTCATTCAGGCTATTGGCCAGGTCTGTGCCGGACAGATGTACCTGGATGCGGAGGTATCGCAGGTGTTGGTAGCCAGCCCGCTGCCCCGGCCTATTCCTATTCTGACATCCCGCGAAAAGGAGGTGCTCGCCTGGATTGCGGAAGGATGGACCAACAATCAGATCGCCGATAAACTGTTTGTGAGTCCGCTTACCGTAGATAGCCACCGCAAAAACCTGCTTGCAAAATTTGGGGTAAAAAATACGGCAGCTCTGGTAAAAATAGCCGTACAAAATCAACTGGTCTGATATCTTTTATCTTTGCCCGGTAGACAGGTTGTCACACCACTGAACAACCCTGTTCGCGATGAAGAGCAAAACCTGCTCTATCCATTTAAGATCATTTTTCTGGGCTCCCTCCCGGTTACCGGCATTCTGATACTGGCTAACTTTACACCCAGTGATGTGCACTACATCGACGCACCCCTATCGCGCAGCAGTTCGTAACCAAAGGCTCGGCGCGGGTGGTTTGCACCATCAACGACAGCTTCACGTTTCAGTGCGGCCTGATGCCGAAAGGGGAAGGACTGTACTTCATTAACATTGGCAAACAAACCCGCGACAAAGCCGGTATCCGATTCGGACAACCCTTGGTGATTGACCTCCGAAAGGATGATAGCCCATACGGGATGCCCATGCCGGAAGAGTTGCAGGAGCTGCTGGCGATTGACGACGAAGGCAACGAGCGCTTTCATGGACTGACACCGGGCAAGCAGCGCAGCATCATCCACTGGGTATCGTCGGCCAAAAGTGTTCAAATCCGCATCGAACGGGCCATTGAACAAATTGACAAGCTAAAGCATAGTCTCAGAAACCCAGGCCCACGTTGACACTGATATGACTGTTGCGGAAGGGCTGGTTCTCGCCGATGCCCGTTACATCACCGCGCCGGCTGGACGTTTCGTACTCCATATCCAGGATCAGGGCCGCTCGGTTTTTGAAGACCGGGATAGAATACCCGGCACCAACCAGCAGCGTCCGGCCAATGGCAAACTGGTGTTCGTAAACACGGGTGGTGTTGTACCTCATTTTCTCCGTCATCTGGCCAAAGCCGAAGCTGCTCTTCAGGTTAAAGCCCTTGTTGAAGGTTTTGCTGAGCAGGTAATATCGGGCACCAACACCCACGTGGTAGTAGTTGAAGAGGTACGTTTCGTTATTACCGCCATTGTTGGGCGTGGCAAAAAAACCTTTAATGCCCGTACCTACGCCGAGGCCTTTCCAATGGGTGGGAGCCAGATAAAACCAGGTAGCCATGGTGTTGCCCTGGTTGCGGCCGAAACCCCGGTCGTCGTTGATGGTTTCTTTCTCACCCAGTGTTCCCGAGAAGAATGTATTGCCGTAACCGAAGCTGATGTTGCCGTACACCGGCAGTTTAGCGGGTGTGGGCTCCGTCGTTTGGGCGATGGTGGATAAGGTTGATGCCGTAAAGCTGAGGGTCAGTAACAGTGTTGTCGTTTTCATGGGCGTTGTCCGTTTGGTTGTTTGTCAAAAAGTTTGACAAAGATGGACGCTGCCCCGGCCGGCTGCCTTGACTTGGGTTAAGTACGGCTACCGCTTTCTTGACCTGAGTTAAGAAATATCCGTCAGCGACTGTCTGCGAGCCGTTTGCGGATGCGCGAGAGGCTTTCTGGCTTGATGCCGAGGTAAGAAGCAATGTGGTGCAGCGGAATCCGCTCCACAACTTTGGGCCGCTCCTGAATAAGCTTGAGGTAACGCTCTTCCGGCGTATCGAACAGCAGCGACGCCGTTCGGCGCTGCGAGCCAATAACCACATTTTCGGCCAGCACCCGGCCAAACCGCTCAAACTTGGGTAATTCTGTATAGAGTTTTTGCAGATCATGGTACTGCATCACCAGCAGTGCCGAATCTTCCAGCGCATCGAAGTACTGGATGGAGGGCCGGCCGGTCAGGAAACTCTGGTAGTCGCCAATCCAGGAGCCCTCGAAGAAAAACTGGCCGTTAAACTCGTTCCCGTCTTTGAGGTAGTAGTACCGCAGGCAGCCCTGGTTGATAAAAGCTATCTCGCGGCCCACCTCACCCGCCCGCAGGAAAAACTCGTGCTTCGCCAGCTTGCGGGAGGTCAGCAGGGTTACAAAATACACAAACTCGTCGCGGGTGAGGGGCAGCAGGCGCTCCAGGCTGCTCTTGAGTCGGTCGAACATGGACCTAAGGTACAGCTTTTCTGCTTATGAGCCGGTAACCGGACTCCGGGTCGTGGGCGGGCAGATACACCAGCGGGCGCTTGTGAGCGTGGTCGCGGCAATAACCCAGCAATAAATTGGCATCCAGCCGGTCCAGCGCGGGTCCAGCAAAATCTGCCCGAAGCCCAGACTGGAATTCCGGTGCGATACCTTGACGCGCACCGCACCGGTGGCTATGGCGTGAATGGTCAGTCGGGCCGGCTCAGCCATTTACATGAGCGGCCTCCCAGCCGAGAATGGCCTGTTTGCGAACTAAACCCCAGCGATACCCGCCAAACAAACCTGTTTTCCTGATGACGCGGTGGCAGGGAATCAGGTAGCCCACCGGGTTGCTGCCGATGGCGGTACCCACCGCACGGGAAGCGGCAGGCTGGCCAATGGCTTCGGCAACGGCATCATAGCTGACCAGCCGCCCTTCCGGAATGCGCAACAGGGCTTCCCAGACTTTGAGTTGGAACGGAGAGCCTTTGACCAGCACGTGCAGGGGCCGGATAGGGGCGGAAACTCCAATCGCCGGAAAAATCTGCTCCGTCAGCGGTTGTAACGCGGCCGGGTCGTGGTGGAGCGTGGCTTCCGGCCACATCCGGTTCAGGATGTCGACAGGCTCGTCGGCCTCCTGCAAAAAGTGCAGCACACAAATTTTACCGTTTATGGTACCCAGCAGGTAGGCTCCGAAGCGGCTTTCGAACACGCCGTACACCAGCTGCAACCCCTGACCGCCCCGCTTAAACTCGCCGGGGGTGACGCCCTCCAGCCTGACAAACAGGTCGTGCAGCCGGCCCGTGCCCGACAGACCGGCTCCATAGGCGGCTTCGGCTAGTGGAACACCCGTTCGCAACTGTTCTTTGGCGTAGCTGAGGGTCAGGTATTGCCCGAATTTCTTGGGACTCACGCCCGCCCATTCACTGAACAGCCGCTGAAAGTGAAACTCGCTCAGGTTGACCTGCCCGGCCAGAGAAGCCAGGGAAGGTTGTTCGCGGAAATGCGCCGTCAAATGCTCAATGGCGGTGGTGATCTGACGATAGGTGAAAACCTGGTCGGATTGCATAGTTTTTGTTGATTCGCTTACCCAAAGGTCGCCAGAATCCGGGCAGGCTGCAACCCGAATCTTGCGGAATGCTCAGGCACTGACCGGCACCTGACGCTGGTGCTGGGTCATACCGCCCATAACCAGTTTCATAATGCGAACCTTGCCCCAGCGCGGCACCGTCCGCAGCGAGTACACCAGCAGTTTGGTGAGTCCACCGGGCAGTACCGTCGACCGGCGGCCCAGCGCCCGCAAAATCGGTACGCCTACCTGTGCCGGCGTCAGCGAGAAGCCCATCTGCATATTGGCCCGCTGCTCAAATCCGGTTTTTACCGGTCCCGGAGCTGCGGCCAGCACATCGACCCCGGCGGGTTTAAGCTCCAGGGCCAGGGCCTCGGCCAGCGACTGGACATAGGCTTTGGTGGCAGCATAGTTGGCGGCATAGGGCACACCCTGAAACGCCACCATCGAACTGAGCAGAATCAAGCCTCCGCGCTGCTGTCTGGCAAACCGGTTGCCGTAGTGATGCGCCAGGGCCAGCACCGCTTCAATATTGACCCGCACCATGTTCATCTCCTCCGCCAGGTCCGACTGGAGAAACAGACCCGACGTGCCGTACCCGGCCGACAGCACCAGCAGGCCAATATCCAGGTCGGCGGTCTGGTCGATGAGTTGCCGAACACCCAGCGGTTCGGAGACGTCGGCGGCCACTACCCGGATTTTGCTGCTGTATTCGGTTTTCAGCTGGTGGGCTACCGGCTCCAGGCGGTCGGCCTTACGGGCGTTAATGACCAGATTCAGACCGGCACCGGCCAGTTGCTGCGCCAGTTCCAGACCAATGCCTGAGGAGGCTCCGGTGACGATAGCCCAGGGACCGTACTGCTGCCGCAGCCGGTTCTTTTCAGATGTGCTAAGTTGCATGGCTTTGGTTGATTAGTTAATTGCTTTATTGGTTAAATCGGGTCCAGATTTCGCTCCGGCCCAGCAGGGGTATACCGACATAGCCACGGATGCTGAGGCTTTTCGGGTCTTTAAGCGTCATTTTGCAGGAATACGTTTTGCCTTCCCGAGGGTCGTAGATGGAGCCATTCTCCCAGGTGTCGGTGCCGTTGCGCTCAAAATCGGAGAGGATAACCAACCCAATCAGGTCGCGGCTGCGCAGAGCCGGGTTTGGGTTCTTTTCGTCTTTGGGCGATGTTCCGGTACCCCAGGTGATTTTTCCGTAATACTTGTTTCCCTGTCGGTAAATCAGAATGCGGCTGTCTTTGGCGGGCGACAGCCACTCGCCGAGTATGGCGTCCGACTGCCTTGTCTCAAAATAGGTCATGGCATGTCCAGCCATCAGAAGTAATCCGATTATAACGTGTTTTATTGATCTGTGTTTTATTCTTGAACAACGTTCACTATATGGGCAAAAAAATTAGGGCTTGTCAATCAATAGCAAAAACTCGTCAAACGCCTGATCCACAATGGTAGCCGGGTTTTCCAGATTGACGCCTTTGGTGCGCTGCCCGATGTAGAGACTGCACATGCCATGCACCAGGCTCCAGATCATGAACGACAGCGGCTCCAGATGGTGCCCGGCAAAATGCCCGGCCTCCAGGCATTCCTTCACCGTTGTTTTAAGCACATCAAACGTGGTTTTGCCCTCCGTCCACTCTTCCTCGTTCGTATCGTTCAGGAACTCCATCGGTGCTTTTACCGTAAACATCAGGTCGTACATATCCGGGTTTTCCAGCGCAAACCGGATATATACCCGCCCCATAGCCCGCAACCGCTCCATTGGGTCTGCCACATTGAACAGAACTTTAAACTGACTGCCCAAGGCCGTAAACCCCTGCGCGTGCAGGGCGTGGAGGATAGCATTTTTGTCCCGGAAATACACGTATACCGTGCCCACACTGTACTGAATAGCATCGGCAATGCTGCGGATAGTCGTCTGCTCGATGCCTTTTTCCACAAACAGCTTTTTCGCGCTCTCCAGAATGAGCTTTTTCAGTTCTTCTTTTTCTCTCGCTTTGCGTTCGGCGGTACCCATGCTGTAGCAATTCCGATACAAATAAAATGAACATTGTTCAGAAAGGCAAGCCTTTTTTGAGCAATGTTCATTTGGGGGTTATTGTTCGGCGGTAAATTAAGCAGGTATTCTCAACGATGGTACCAGTATCGTACAGATCTACCAGGCGTAACCGGCGGCTGTGTGATAGTTTGGTTGGCCCCGCCCGGCCCCGCTGACCACGCCATTGCCGTCGACCCGGTCCTGCAAATGAAAATGTCGGCTCAGGGCGGCTTTGACGTTGGGGTGGCGGTGAAACAGATCAAAGATCCAACGGGCGTCGGTGTGCATCCAACTGGCCGGAATACGCCAGTGGTCTTTGTCCAGCCGCGGTCCGTCGAAAAACACGCAGGTAACCAGGATGGAAACGTGCGAGACGATCAGGATTGGGTTGGTCGTGGGCGTGCGCTTCAGGTCCTGTTGCCGCCAGGTAAACTGCTCCTCATCGAGGAACGCTGTATACCAGCTACCGTCTTTATGGGGCTGCACGCTGTCGAGCACAATGAGCTGCCAGCCGTTGCGGTGGAGGTTGTAGTAGCGCTGCGCCATAGCCAGTTTGTCCAGCGCCCAGCGACCACCGTTTTCAAAGCCGGCCTGCGTTTCGGTCTGGCACCAGAAGTCGTGGTTACCCACACAGCTCAGGACGGGCCGTGTATTCTCGCTGCGGAGTACGTCCTGGTAACGCTGCCACTGGCGTTTGGTACCGGCCCGCGACCGGCCGTGGGCTTCCTTCCATACTAGCGTCGCCACCGTTAATGATCAGATCGGGCGGGGTATCCAGCTTCTGAAGGCAGACACGCTTCAAATCCTTTGGCCACCCCGACCAGCGGCTGCATGTGAATGTCGGTCAGGTGAGCGACAGTAGCAGGCTACGCCAGCACCTGCCGGAGCGTAACGATCCGGTTCCAGGCAAAGCCGACGGTTTGCGGGCTGAACCGGCTGCGGTCCTGGCTGATGTCGAAGGCCCGCACCGGACTCGATGCGGTTGCGTAGCGCTCCAGCAGGTCGTGCCAGACGGTGTGGTGGCGGCAGTGGCTCAGTAAATCCTTACCGCGTTTGAGGTACCGGCGCTGGCGGGTCGTCAGCATGGATACAATCATGTTACTACCGTTGAGCAGATCGGGTAGGGCAGCGGGCGGGGCCGTCGGCAAAAGTTCCGTCAGCAGAAACAGGCCCAGTTCGACATCAAACAACTGTTGTGCCGACAACCGTCTGCTCAGACCGGATGAATAAAGCGAAAGGGCGGCAGGGGCCGGGGCGGGTTGGCGGTGTAAAGCGTTCATTGTATTGTGTTGTTTACTGTTCGTTGAGACAAAGTAAACCGGTCATGAACGTAACCTTTTTACGTAGTGGGTCATTGTTGAGAATATTTCAACAGGAAAAAGCCAACAAAGCTCCCGGCACGCTATGAGAATGTGCTCGACAAAATACAGAACCATTTCGACGGTGGCACCCAACTAAATGTCTACCGGTGCAACCCCCACCGCCGAGCTTCCCGACGGAGTTCCCGAGCCGTTTCGTAATCTTTCTGCATCAGTAAGTCATACTCTACAGAATCAGCCGCAGCCAGGCGGTCTTTGTAGGCGTTGATAAACGGCATCTCCCAGAAACCCTCCGGCCATTGTTGAGTAGGGCAATTAGTCGTTAGCGAGGTAGATTAGACTTGAGGTCTACTAAACTATAGACGGTGCTTATGGGCGAAAAATTATGCTATTATGATATTCAAGATACAAAGGTGAAGGTCTGTTTTTGACCAATTCTGGAACTACTAACAGCTCTCTACCGTGGTATTGGTAGTATTCTCTGCCATTTTCAAATTCTTCCCTAATTCGTTTGCTTACCTCAATTTTTAGGTCTGTTGTAATGGTGATATAGCCATCGTCAAATAGCTTGTGCATGTCCGAACGCAACAGTAAGCCATTAATTATCTGATTTGGCCCGGATTCTGAAAATGGCTTGATATGAGCTGCTTCTAAAACGGGCAAGGTTTTCTCACCTGTAATGGCGCATCGCTTTTGGTATGCATCCATTACTGATAGTCGGAAAGCACCCTGACCAAGTCGTACTTTGCGTAAAACTGAATTGTCATACTGTGGCATATCTTCAGCCACAGTAAAAGCGTCCTGAATATTGGGAATAGCAGTCAAGTATTTAGCGAGAATTGACTCTATCTGCTGCCATAAAGCAGCACCAGTATACTCGAGCGTACTGTATTTCTTTCCTTGAACAATACTTTTCCCCCAATCAGCAGGAGCAGGTATCCAATCTTCCCGTTTGAAAAACACAGGATTAGTTAAGGCAATACAGCCAATGACAGGGTTTCGCTCCGAAGTGCCACGGTATTGTTGGATAACCGCTCTAAATTGCTCTAGTGTGTCAAAGCCGTTACGGGTTTGAAAAGTGTCCCATGCTAATGAGAGTGGAAGCTGTTCTTGAACAGTAAAAAAGCCGACTCCTGCGATAGCATTATGTGGATGCTTCAATTTAAAGAGGAATGCTCCACCGGGTTTGAGAACGCGAAAGGCACTCCGGCCACCGGGCTGCCAGAAATTCACATCTTCTGGAGCTCGATCGCTTAAATAGTTATACCAACGATAGTCTGTTACGCCTAAATAAAAATCCATGCCTCTAAAGTATCACCGAAAAGAAATAATATGTGACAAGTTCACAAGATTTCTAATGTTGACAATGATACTCTAAAAAAGATATTATAATTTATGGCTTGGCGAGAGAAAACGGCTTACTATAGACTGCATTGGTAGCCCGATATTATCGAGCGCAAAGATGACGAAATGGCCTGGGAAGCGGCTCTGACCTATCTTGACCACCTCCGGTAACGGCTTCAGGAGGTGGTATGAAACAGGCGCAACCAACCGGTTAAAAGCGAGGTTTATCTGAAATTGCCTTAAGCAACCTAACTAAAGCACTTATGAGCACTAAGCTGAACGATACGCAACTCCACCTACTGCAATTATTTGCTCATGATCTGGGCGAAAATGAGTTGGAGGACATCAAACAATTACTGTCGGATTACTTCGTACGCAAGGCTGATGAGGAAATGAGGCAACTCCAGCAACAACGGCCTATGGACCAGGCGGATCTTGATCAACTCCTGAATACTCACCTCCGTACTCCTTACCGTAGCGAATGAGGGTTGTACTTGATACCAACATCCTGTTAGTGATTACTCCTTACTTTTCGGCTTACCGATGGGTCTATGATGCATTAGTTGCCGGGAAATTTGAATTAGTCGTCTCAACAGACATCCTCAGCGAGTACGCCGAATTGCTGGAACGCCAATATTCGGCAATCTTCGCTGAACGTACCTTACTGGTTATGGACAATATCCCGGCCATTGTACGGGTAGAACCAGCATTTCGCTTTCAACTCATTACCGAAGATCCTGACGATAACAAGTTTACTGATGCTGCTGTGGTTGGCAACGCCGACTATATCGTTACGAATGATCGTCACTTCGATCAACTGCGTACTGTCTCGTTTCCAAAGCTGGAACTGCTCAATTTTACAGAATTTTGTGATCAGTTGAGACGAACATTGCTATAATAATCTGAGCAGAACTCATATATATCGAAGTATATACCGTCTCCTTGGTATAAGTACGTTGACACTAACCCAGCTACCAAAAAAACAGCGGACCACCAATCAGGTGGTCCGCTGTTACGGCAAATCGGTTATGTGATCTTATAAACTAACCTCCTTGACGGCAAACCCATTGCCGTTACCGTAGGAATTGACAATGGCCCCCGGTCCGGTCGGCTCCAGCACGAAGTTGCCGTAGGCCGTGTTGCCGTGTTCGCCCAGATCCAGTCCTTCAAGCTGCTCGGCATCGCTCGCCCGGAGGCCAACCGTGGCTTTGATAATGGTAAAGATGCCGAACATTAGCGCAAATACGTACAGGAAAACAACACCGACGCCAACCAACTGCGGCCAAAGCTGACCGAACCCGCCCCCGAAAAACAAGCCGTACTGAATGGCCGTTTCGGCCGACCAGTACTGAATATCGATGGACCGCTGACCAAACAAACCCACCGCAATTGTTCCCCAGGCTCCGCATACGCCATGTACGCTGATGGCCCCGACCGGATCATCAATTTTGAGCTTACGCTCGAAGAACAGGCAGGCGTAGAAGACCAGCACGCCGGCCACCAGTCCGATTATGGCGGCACTAATCGTACTGACCGATGCACAGGGAGCCGTAATGCCGACCAGGCCAGCCAGCGTTCCGTTGAGGGTCATGGACAGATCGGGCTTTTTGAAGGTAATCCAGGAGATAATCATGGCGCTGATGGCTCCGGTAGCTGCGGCCAGCGTAGTGGTTACGGCGATGTGGGCTACCCCGCCGATCGCCGTCAGGGTAGAGCCGGGGTTAAAGCCGTACCAGCCAAACCACAGTATAAAAACGCCCAGGGCCGCCAACGGCATGTTGTGGGGTAAAATGGTATTGACAGACCCATCTTTGTTGTATTTACCCAGGCGCGGACCAACCACCATGGCGCCGGCCAGGGCGGCCCAGCCACCCACGGAGTGAACCACTGTAGAGCCCGCAAAATCGCGGAAACCCAGATCACTCAGCCAGCCGCCACCCCAGATCCAGTGTCCGCTGATGGGGTATACAACTGCCGTGATAAAGCAGGAATACACCAGATAGGAAATAAGCTTGGTCCGCTCGGCCATCGCGCCGGACACAATTGTGGCCGCCGTAGCCGCAAAAACGACCTGAAACAGCCAGGCGGCACTGGTGGCGTATCCAGCCGTATCGGTTGGGGCATTCGCCGATTGCAGAAAAGCCAGCGACCAGTCGAATCCCAGAAAGTTTGAGTCACCACTGGCGTACATAATGGCATAGCCGATAGCCCAGAACAGCACCGCTCCGCAGCAGAAGTCCAGCATGTTCTTCATCATGATATTTACCGAATTCTTGGCGCGGGTCATGCCCGATTCCACCATGGCGAAGCCGGCCTGCATGAAGAAAACCAGGAAGGCGGCCAGACACAGCCAGATGATGTTGGCTACGTCCTGCCCCAGCGCCGGGGCGGACGGTGTTGTAGCCTGAGCATACGATACGCCGGTGGTGCTGAGCAGCAGCGTTAGCCCAAAGGTCGCCAAGAGGGCGTAAAACAACCGGGATCTGGTGACCAGGCCAGCGGTTAGTGATTTGAACGGAACGGTAAAATACGGCATAGTTAGGTTTTGAATGGATAAGAAGGATGTGAATAAAATTCTGTCAATCGAAAAGAATGCAAAATATAATTCCTTATCACTTAAAAAACCAAAATCTTATGCTGTGATTTATTTAATGTGCCATATATTATGAAAATTATTGGTGAAAGTATGAAATTTTTAAGCCACTACGCCAGCGCCCGTCTGAACAAACTCAGCCGCTCGTGGAGCCCAAAGCTGCTGACACCGGTAGTGTACTGCCCCTGAACCGTAAATACCCGAAGCCCCGGTCGCAGGTTGGCGTAGGCAGTCAGAGCTTTCAGCCAGGTTTCGCGGTTGCGGTAGGGAGCCAGCAGAGTGCGGGCACGGCTCAGATAGCGGTGCTGCCGGGGTGTCCAGACCGGCCGGTGCCGGTATGCCACGCCCTCGCCGTTGAGCAGGTCGGGCAGCGCTTCGGGCGCGGCAAACGGCAGCAACTCCACTATCAGAAATAAACCCAGCTCAATGTTCAGTAACCGGTTGGCCGACTGACCCGGCAGATCGTGCCGGAACTGCAGGCGGGTAGCCAGGGGCTCCTGCCAGTTCAACAGCGACGTAAAGGCGGAGTAAGCAGGCGATGCGGTCGACGAGGAGGAGTGAAGTACGGCGTTCATCAGTCTTGTTGTTCATTGTTCATGACAAATATTTCCTACCCTCCACGTAATCTTTTTACGTTCTGGGAAAAAAGTTTGAAGTTTGACGTTTGAACGGGGCCGCACTGCGGTTGCTTCGCTCTTTTAACCACCGGGCGGCCCTGTTCAAACGTCAAACCTCAAACCCAACAAAATGCCCATCACCCGCTCCGCCTTCCAGCGTTACCGGCTTATTGATGAGATCATCAGCCGTTACCCGCGCCGGTATTCCAAGCAGAAACTGTTTGAACTGCTGCAGGACCAGTGCGGCATCCGTTCCGTTTCGTCGCTGGAGAAAGACATTCAGCGGCTGCGCGAAGACCACGACGCGCCCATTGCCTACGACAAACGCGCCAACGGCTACTACTACACCAATCCGCAGTTCCGATTGCTGAAACTAATGCTCACGCCCGACGATATGGATGCCCTGGAGCAGGCCCGTGAGGTGCTGGCAGCCACGCAGGGAACCTCACTGGCCAATGAACTCGACAACGCCCTGCAGCGGGTCCGGCAGAGCCTCGACATTATCCGGGAGGTGAAAACAGATGACCAGGCACCGGGCTTACCCCGCAAAGTAGTATACGTCGAAGAGCGCGTCCTGGGCGGTAACCGGCATTATGTACCGGTGCTGATCCGGGCTATAAGCCAGAACCGGCAGGTGCAGTTCCGGTACAGCAAACACGACCTGACCCTTACCGGTCCGGAACTTCAGAAACGTCGTACCCTGCATCCCATCCTGCTGCGGGAATGGACCGATAGCTGGTACGTAATTGGGTACGATGCCGCGGGCGGACGCGAAAAAACCTTTGCGCTGGACCGCATGAGTGACCTCGACATCATGGATGAGCCCTGCAATGTTCCGCCGTCGGTGCTGGCCAGCGTCAGCGAATTATTCGAGCACATCTACGGCATTACCGACAGTAGTGGCCCGGTCGAGGAGATTGTACTCCAGTTTACACCGCTGTTCGGGAGGTACGTCAAGGCCAAGCCTATTCACCAGTCGCAGGAGGTTTTGCAGGATACCGACACGGCATGTATAGTGCGGCTGCGGCTGGCCCCCAACCGCGACCTGCTGATGCACCTGCGCAGCTACGGCGAACACCTGAAAGTACTTGAACCCGCCAGCCTGGTCAATGCCTTTACCGAATCGCTCAGGGCGACCCTGGCGCAGTATGGTAAATAAACAGGCTAAAGAGGAGCCTATTTTATCCGGAAATTTTTATGCAAAGACAGACAGTGCAGGATAGGAATCGGTAAAGTTCCGCCTAGCTTGCTTCCGTTGACAACTATGATGATGCTACCGGTTCACTGAGATTACGTTTTGTGAACTGTATACTGAAGTTACTTTCCAATCAGTTACACGTTTATCCACCAACGGGTATGCATGCTTGTTCGACCCTATCGGAAAAAGAATTAGTGGAATCGCTGCAGCGCGGAGATTCGCTGGCGTTTGCCCAAATTTACGAAACGTACTGGTGCGCGTTGTACCGGGCCGCCTATAGCCGGTTGAAGAACAAAGAGGTGGCCGAAGAAATTGTGCAGGAACTGTTTGTTCAACTCTGGGAGCGCCGGAAAGGCCTGCAAATAGGCAAATTAGAGCATTATCTTTTCCGGGCGCTGAAGTACGCCATCATCGACTTCATTCGGGCGCAGGTGGTTCAGGACCGCTACCTCGACCATTACAAAACCTTTGTCGATCAGAACACAAACCCTGCGGAGGAGGAACTCACCTACGATACCCTGCGCACTCATCTGGAACATGGGCTTGATACTCTCCCCGACAAAACCCGCGAAATCTTTCGGCTAAGCCGGATGGAAGGCTGGCCCATCAGCCGGATTGCTTCGCACTTCAGCGTAACCGACAAAGCCGTTGAGTACCACCTGACCAAATCCCTGAAAACCCTGCGACTCTACCTGAAAGACGTTGCGCTGATAAGCCTGCCTTTCCTTTTCTGTAACCTCTGCTGCCTCATAGCCGCCCAATACCTGTTATAATTTTACAAGGAAAAAATGCGGTATACCCCAAGTTTGTTATAATTTTTCAAGTTTTTTTAGAAAATATTTAGGGTAAATCCCAGCTTAATCGACTTCTCCATAGAATGACTCTAGTAAACAGCCCTGCTTTTGAGCCGGGGCTGTTTACGCTAAAGTAGTCAGGTTTCTAAACCCATAACCTTCTTTCGCCATGACTAAGTCTGAGTTTCAGATGCTGCTGGAGCGGTATGTGCAGGGCAACTGTACGGCGGAAGAAATCCGGCAGGTGGATCAATGGTATGCCGCTATTGCCGGTGAAACGCACTATCCGGCCACCGACCTGGACAGGCAGGCTGTGCGTGACCGTATGTGGCAGCGAATCAGCCAGACGGTTCAGCTTCCGGCACAGGAGGATACCACCCCCAGGCCCTTACCGGTCTCTAACAAGTGGTATCTGTATTGGGGCGGAGCGGCTGCCGCTTGCGTGTTGCTCCTGAGTTTGATTTTACTTGGAACCAGACGCAACCTTGCCCCCAACGAGTTGGTAGCGCAAAGTCCCGTAGCGCCGGTTCCGGTGTTCAGGGAGGCTCAGATTATTCAGCGCATCCGGAATACAACGGCCAAAGACCGGCTGCTCACCCTGGAAGATAAAAGCACCGTTCTGCTCACGCCCGGCAGTCAACTGGCGTTTCCTTCGCCTTTTCATGCCCGTCGCCGGGAGGTCGAGCTGGTCGGCGACGCTTATTTTGAGGTTACCAAAAATGCGGAAAAGCCTTTTTTTGTCTACTGTGGCGGGGCCGTTACCAGGGTGCTGGGAACAAGCTTCTGGGTAAAAACGGAAGGTAAAGAGCGGTGCGAAGCCGTAGAGGTTGAAGTTAAGGCCGGTAAAGTATCGGTGTATGGGCAAACGAGTCTGCCCAGCGGCAAGTTGTCCGACCCTATGATCTCCAAACTACAGGGTGTCATTCTAACGCCCAATCAGAAGGTCGTTTTCTTCCCCGACAACAACCATCTGATTCCCGGCCTGGTGGAAAATCCGGTGCTGATTACCCCCGCCGGCCTGACACCCACGTTCGTTTACAACGATACCCCGCTGACGCAGGTATTCGGCGGGCTGGAGCAGGGATATGGTATTGAAATCATCCGGGCAAGCGAAGAGCTGGATAGCTGTTCGTTTAGCGGAGACCTGACCGACCTGTCCCTCGACGATAAATTAACCCTGATCTGTAAATCCGTAGGTGCCTCTTACGAGGTAAGGGGCACTCGTATCCTGGTCAATGGACCGGGCTGTCATTTTTAATCTGACTTTTACCTAACCTAACCCTTAAACCCTGCTGCTGCCGATGGCCTGAAACGAACCCACTACCAAAAGAAACAGCCGACCGTGTGCCCCCACCGCCGGCTGCCGGATTCCTGCTCAGAAACGATTATTATCCTGCCAGATGCGTTTCGGGCAATCTGTCTTTTTTCTCACAAAAAAACATTCCTAACATTATGAACGAGTCGCGACAATTACAATTGGACGCCCGGCTGTACAAGCTCATGAAAGTCTCTGCCATTCAATTGGTTTTTGCCTGTCTGTTTGTTGCCGTCGGGTTGGCCAACCCCAGCCGTGGACAGGAGATTATGGACCGTACCATCAGTCTTTCCGTTGACGGGCAAAGCCTGAAGACTGTGCTCCAGAAGATGGAAGAACAGGCCAACGTGAAGTTCGTCTACAGCAAAGAGCAAATCAAAACCGACCGCAAGATTACCCTGAAGGTTACCAACCAGCGGCTGGCGGTAGCGCTGGAGCAACTGCTACAGCCGCTGCAGATTTCGTACCAGTTGGTGTCGAACCGCATCCTGCTTCAGAACAACACCCCAAAAGTGGGCGAGCCAACCAGCTCCCTGTCACCGTCGCTGGAGCGGAATCTGGCCGTGACCATCAACGGAAAAGTAACCGATGAAACCGGACAGGGATTGCCCGGTGTGAGTGTCGTACTGAAGGGCACTACCTCCGGAACATCGACCAACAGCGATGGTAATTATTCATTGTCGATACCGGAGGCACGAGGCACACTGGTGTTTTCGTCGATCGGTTTCGTGACGCAGGAGGTGCCGGTTGGTCGTCTGACGACCATTAATGTTCAGCTGGCGACCGATACCAAGTCACTGACCGAGGTAGTGGTGGTGGGTTATGGCAGTCAGGTAAAGAAAGAAGTGACCGGTGCCGTACAGACCGTGAGCGCGGCCGAGATCAAAGACTTACCCGTTTCGCAGGTAGGTCAGAAACTACAGGGCCGGCTGGCCGGGGTGCAGATCAACCAGACCACCGGCCGGCCGGGTGCGGGAATCAGCATCCGGATTCGCGGCCAGGTATCGGTAACGGCCGGCAGCGATCCACTGTATGTGGTGGACGGCTTTCCGATTACGGGCAATATTGCGCAGCTGAACCCCGATGAGATCGAGGATATTTCGGTCCTGAAAGATGCATCGTCTACCTCACTGTACGGGTCACGGGCAGCCAACGGCGTCGTGCTGATTACCACCAAAAAAGGCAAAGGGGGCAGGACGAATATCAGCTTCAATGCTTTTGCAGGCACGCAGCAGGTGCCCCAGCGGGGCCGGATCAAAATGCTGAATGCCTTTGAGTTTGCGCAGTTCAAGAAAGAGTACTACGAAGACCAGGGCCAGCCGGTACCGGTTGAGTTTCAGAACCCGGCCGAGTGGGCTAATAAAGACAACGACTGGTATGGGGCCGTACTGCGGAACGCGCCTATTCAAAGCTATAACCTGAGCATCTCCAATAATACAGAACGTTCGAACACCTCGCTGGTAGCCGGTATTTTTCATCAGGATGGGGTAGTGATCAACAATACCTACAAGCGGTACTCGCTGCGGATGAACTCGAACTACAACCTGTCGGATAAGATTACGGTGGGCTTCAATGTCGCCCCTTCGTATGTATTCGATAACACCCCCCGGACCGACGGTGACCGCGGTACGGGTATCCTGTTCAACGCGCTGCATACCTGGCCGGTCATGCCGATCCGGGACGACCAGGGCAACCTGACGCTGGTGAACCGCTTCCCCGGAAGCACCGGAAACATTTTCTCGTATCCGAACTGGGTACGGGCCGCCGAAGAACTGACCAATGAAACCAAGAATACGAACCTGCTAGCCAATGCCTACGCGCAGTATTCGCCGATTCCGGGTCTGTTGCTGAAGTCGACCATCAACGTCGAATACCTGAACTCCCGGTTCTTCTTCTTCAACCCCTCGACAGCAACCAGTCAGATTAACGTGCCTATTCCGACGCTGGCCGTTTCAATCCGCCAGAACCGGGAAGACATCTCCTGGCTGAATGAGAACCTGGCGACGTACACACGCACCTTCAATGATGCTCATAACTTTGAGTTACTGGCCGGTTTTACGCAGCAGCGCTACAGTCAGGAAGTCACCCGTATTCAGGCCGACACCTACGCCGACGACCGGCTGCCGACTATCCAGGCGGCGCTTAACGTAAACCGGGGTGGTACCACCAATGGGGTAAATCAGTGGAGCCTGTTATCGTACCTGTCGCGTCTGACGTATAACTACAAAGGCAAATACCTGTTTACGGCCGCCATCCGGTCCGACGGATCATCGCGCTTTGGTGCCAACAACCGCTGGGGTACATTCCCCTCCGTTTCGGCGGGCTGGGTGGTTTCCGACGAGGACTTCATGAAGGTGGTTTCGCCGGTTTCGTTTGCCAAGCTGCGCGCCAGCTACGGGATTATCGGGAACAACAACATCGGTAATTACACCCAGTATGCGCTGGTGAACAACACGGTGAACGCGGCTTTTGGCAATACAGTCGCACCCGGAGCAGTGGTTACGTCTATTGCCAACCCTAACCTGGGCTGGGAAACCACGAAACAGCTTGACCTGGGTCTGGACCTGGGCCTGCTCAACGACCGCATTCAGTTTACCTATGACTTCTTCACCAAGCGGACCACCAACCTGCTGTATGCGGTGCAGTTGCCGCAGGAGTCGGGCTTCGGCAGCTTCAACGACAATATCGGTGAGATTAAGTTCTGGGGTCATGAATTCGCGCTGAATACCCGCAACACCACCGGTAAGCTGAAGTGGAACACCAACGCCAATATCTCATTCAACCGCAACCAGGTGGTAGCGCTGGCACCGGGTATCGACCGCGTATATGGCTCGTTTCATATTACGCAGGTGGGTCAGCCCTTTGGTCAATTCTACGGCCTGGTAAAAGATGGGTTTTACATGAACGCCGAGGACCTGAAAAGCTCACCCGTCATCCCCGGCCGGTCGGCAGTAGGTACTATCAAACTGAGAGACGTGAATGGCGACGGCGTCATTACCTTCGGCGGTGATACCGATGACCGGGCCATTATTGGAAACCCGTTCCCGAAATTCACCTACGGTATTGTTAACGATCTGAAATACGGCAACTGGGATATGTCTATCACCGGTTCCGGCTCCTACGGCAATCAATTATGGGTACGCCACCTCTACAGCACGGCCAACCTGGATGGTGTGTTCAACATGGTGGCCGGCGTAAAAGACCGCTTCCGGGTCGACAGCCGGGGCAACGTGATTACACCGGGCACGGGGGTATTCGGGGTCACCAACGGCGGTGGTAACTTCACCGGTATCGAGCGCGACTGGCCCAGCTCACACTTTGTGGCCGATGCCTCGTTCTTCACCATCCGGAACATCACGCTGGGCTATACCTTCGGTGCCCTGAACAAATTCTTTAAGTCGGCCCGCGTATACGCTTCGGCCCAGCAGGTATACGTGTTCACGAAGTATACGGGTGGTCCAAACCCGGAGACCAGCGCCCAGGGTGACGGTCAGGGCGATGGCGGTAACCTGAGCCAGGGTGTCGACCTGTCGAACTACCCGGTGCCCCGTACCTACACCATTGGCGTTAACCTGAATTTCTAATTTCCGGCAATCAGTCTTTCATCCTTATATCCCTGAAGAATGAAAAAGAAAATCCTTTTAGCGAGTCTGATCGGCCTGTCCGTGACGAGTTGCAACAATGATAAGTTTCTGACCGTAGTGCCCCAGACGGCGTTGAGTTCGGCTACCTTCTTTACCAAAGAAGCCGATTTCCAGCAGGCGGTGAATGCCATTTACGTACCACTGCGGCCGATGTACAACGAAGCGGCCTGGGCGCTGGAGGAGATGCACTCCGACAATACCTATTACGCCCGGAACGTCTTGTTCGGTGCGGTGGATAACACCCAGAACATTGCCGACTTTGCGATCCTGAACGCCGGTGGCCTTACGGCCAATACCATTGTGCTGAACATGTACCGCCTGAACTACCAGATCATTGCGCGGGCCAATCAGGTGTTGTCGGTGATCGATAAGGTAGAGTTCCCTGCGGCTTCGAAGAACAACCTGAAAGGGCAGGCTCATTTCCTGCGCGGGTTTGCGTACTTCAAACTGGCCCAGTTGTTTGGCAAAGCGCCCCTGCACCTGGCACCCGTAGCCGACCGCGAAGGCGCAGCCAAGCCCCTGGCCCAAACGGCCGAGTTACAGGGGCAGGTAGAGAAAGATATACAGGAAGCGATAAAACTCCTGCCGCTGAAGAAAGATCAGGAAGCCGGCCGGGCCACCTCCGGAGCCGCCCGGATGCTCCTGGCCAACCTGTACATGGTTCAGAAGAAATGGGGCCAGGCCGAAACCCTCCTCCGGGAGATCGTAACCAGCGGGGAATATTCGCTGATGGCCGACTACAATGATGCGTTCTCGACCACCACGGGTAATAAGAATAACCGGGAATCGGTCTTTGAGGTCCAGTACATTGAAGGGGCCGCCGGCTTGAACGGCAACCAGATCTACCGGTTTATTCCAACGCCGATCACCGCCGATGAATTAAGACCCATTACCGGTACGTCGAATGCGCAGGCCATCTCCGGCGAGAACAACAACGTGCCGACGCCCGACATCATTGCTGCTTATGAGCCGGGCGACAAGCGGAAAGACATCTCCATCGGGAGTGTGACGCTCAGCCAGAGTTTGCGGGCCAACAAAACCTACCCGTATATCAAGAAGTACGCCCGCACGCACGCGCAGCACAATAACACGGGGCAAAACTGGCCGGTGTACCGCTATGCCGAGGTGCTGCTATTCCTGGCCGAAGCGCTGAACGAGCAGGGCAAAACGGGCGAGGCTGCGCCATTCCTGAACCAGGTGCGGACCCGCGCCGGGCTGGGGGCCACAACGGCGGCTTCGCAGGCCGACATGCGTGAAGCCATCTTTAAGGAAAGACGCGTAGAACTGGCCTTTGAAAACAAGCGCTGGTATGATCTGGTCCGGACCGGCCGGGTAAACGAAATTATCGCTGCCCACGGAGCCCGCATCAAGGCTAACCCGCAGAATTATTACTTCCCAAGCGGTGCGGTACCCCCGCCGAACGCCTTCACTAACCTGGAGATCTACTATCCGTTGCCGGCGGTTGAAGCCGCGCTTACTCCGCATTTTTAACAATCCGGTATGCCGGGTCCTACACAAGGCCCGGCATACCCTGCTTATGACGACTCCGCAAGAACAGCCGTTGGTATGAGAATAAAATAATTTTTTCGGGATTTTGTGTTAAAACTGCCTTCTCTTTACCTTTCTTTTGAAAGGGTGTATTACAATGGTAGATCCTTAAATTCAGTACTCCAGACAATACAATGAAGTCTAGCCTTTTGAATGTGAAAGTACTCCCGGTTCTGGGCCTGATAGGCCTGTTCGGGGTCTGGAATAACCTTCCGGATGTGAATATGGCTCCGGTTTCTCCTCCGGAATCTAAAGTTGATAAACTGAAACTGCCGGCCGGCTTTAAAGCCGAGCATTTGTATAGCCCGTCGGAGAGTCAGAATGGCTCCTGGGTGTCAATGACCTTCGATGATAAGGGGCGCATGATTGCCTCCGATCAATATGGTGCCCTGTTCCGGGTGCAGATTCCGGCTATCGGCTCCGGCTCTACGCAGCCGGTGGTCGAAAAACTAACTATCGGTAAGGATACCAGCCTCGTCAACGGCATGGGGTATGCGCACGGCCTGCTGCATGCGTTCAATAGCCTGTATGTCATGGTCAATAACCGAACCAACGCCCGGTTCCCCAAGTCCAGCGGTCTGTACCGGCTTCAGGATACTGACGGCGATGATAAGTACGACAAGATTACGCTGCTGAAAGAACTGGTTGGCGAAGGCGAACACGGCCCGCACAGCATCCTGCTGTCGCCCGACAAAAAATCATTGTACGTGATTGCCGGTAATCATACCGATGTGCCGAAGATGGATGCCTACCGCTTACCGCCGGTCTGGAAAGAAGATAACCTGTTCCCCCTCATTAAAGACCCACGCGGCCACGCCAACAACCGCATGGCCCCCGGCGGCTGGATCGCCAACCTGGACCCGGAAGGCAAGCGGTGGGAGTTGATCAGCGCCGGCTACCGCAATGCCTTTGATATGGCGTTCAATGAAGCCGGCGATCTGTTCGTGTACGATGCCGACATGGAGTGGGACTTTGGTCTGCCCTGGTACCGCCCCACCCGCATCACCCACGCTACCAGCGGTAGTGAGTTCGGCTGGCGGACCGGTAACGGTAAATGGTCGCCGACCTACCCCGACAACCTGCCCCCGATCGTAAACATCGGTCAGGGCTCGCCTACCAACCTGATTTACATTAACCGGGGCCGTTTTCCCGAAAAATACCAGCACACGCTGCTGGCGTTCGACTGGAGCTTTGGCATTGTACACGCCATTCACCTGAAACCGTCCGGTTCCACGTATTCCGGTCAGCACGAAGAATTCCTGTCGGGCTTGTCGCTGCCCCTGACCGATGGTGTCATTGGCCCCGACGGTGCGTTGTACTTCCTGACCGGTGGCCGCCGGCTGGAGTCTGACCTGTACCGGGTGTATTACAACGGACCGGGCAAGACCGTGTCAACTACGGCCATGCCGGTGCTGCCGGAAGCGCACAAGATCAGAGCCAGTCTGGAGGCTTACCATAGCGGTGGCCCCAAAGCTGGTGCTGTTGCCTACGCCTGGCCGTACCTGAAGCATCCGGATCGCTTTGTGCAGTATGCAGCCCGTATTGCGGTGGAGCATCAGCCGGTTAGCGAGTGGAAAGATAAGGCCCTGGCCGAAAAAGACCCCCGCGCCGTATCGCAGGCTATGATTGCCCTGGTACACCATAGCGACTCGACCGCAACGGCCCAGCGGGATCAGATGCTGACCAATCTGATGGTGCCGACCTTCAAACAGCTTTCTGAGCAGGAGCAACTGGATATTCTCCGGGCTATGGAACTGGTAATCGTTCGCATGGGTCGGCCCGGTGCTAACCTGACAGCTCAGATGGGCGCTTTCCTGAATCCGAGCTATCCGGCTAAAACAAATAACCTGAACCGGGCTTTGTGTAAAATTCTGGTAGGCATCGAAGACCCGCAGGTGATTGCCAAAACGCTGAACCTGATGGATCAGCCGGCCGACCGCGAAATTGCCGGGGGCGAAACCGCTACGGCCTCCAGCGAGCTGATCATGCGCAACCCGCAGTATGGTCTGGACATCGCCAAAATGCTGGAGAAAATGCCGCCGGCCCAGCAGACCTGGTATGCGACCATGCTGAGCCGTAAGGCAACCGGCTGGACGCCCGAGCAGCGTGACAAATACTTCACCTGGTTCGCCAATGCCTTCAAATATCAGGGTGGCCGCAGCTACGTCGGTTTTGTGGATCGTGCCCGGAAGCTGGCACTGGCTCACGTACCGAAAGATCAGTTCGAGAAGTACAATAAAATGTCGGGTGCCGAACTGCTGACCAGCAACGGGAACGACATCGCCCTCAGCTACGCGCCGAAAGGCCCCGGTCGCCAGTGGAAGCTGGATGCAGCCGTAGCCGCCGTTGATACCGGCATGAGAAACCGCAATTTCGAGACGGGTAAGAAAATCTACTCGGCCATCCTGTGCAGCCGCTGCCACGCCATGCGGGGCGAAGGCTCGGATATTGGTCCGGACCTGACGCAGCTGGGCACGCGATTCTCCAACAAAGACATTCTGGAGGCTATTATCGATCCGAATAAAGCGGTTTCCGATCAATATGCGGCTACTACGTTTAAGCTGAAAAATGGTCAGACGGTGGTAGGCCGCCTGGTGAACGAAGACAAAACGACCTACTCGGTATCGCAGAATCCGTTTGCGCCGGAGCAGTTGAAGAAACTGCCGAAGAAAGATGTGGCTTCTACCTCGCTTTCGAACGTCTCGATCATGTTGCCGGGCCTGATCAACAGCCTGAACCCCGACGAACTGCGGGATCTGATGGCTTACCTGAAGTCGGGAGGCAACCAACAGCATGAAGTGTACCGAGCCACGGCCGATGCCGGAAAAGGTAAATAAGGCCACGGCCTGCAAAACACCATTACCATGTTGAAAAAGTCGAATCGTATTATTATTCAGTTTGGCCTGGTGCTGGCGGTATTAACCGCCGGCACCAGTGCTACCCTGGCCCAGGGCAAAAAGGCGAAGAAAGACAAAGAAGGCTTTGTGTCGATATTCGACGGTAAGAGCCTGAAAGGCTGGGACGGTGACCCTACGTACTGGCGCGTTGAAAACGGAGCCCTGGTGGGCGAGATCACACCCGATAAGCCGCTGAAGACAAACTCGTTCATTATTTGGCGGGGTGGCGAGCCTGGTGACTTTGAGCTGAAAGGAGAGTTTATGATTACCGAAGCCGGCAACTCCGGTATCAATTACCGCAGTGAGCAGCTGACCGATATCCCGTTTGCCCTCCGCGGCTACCAGGCCGATATTGACGGCCGTAACCGCTATACAGGGCAGAACTATGAGGAGCGAAAACGCACCACACTGGCTTATATCGGGCAGCGCACAAAGATTGTCAACCAGACAGGGGCCAACACCCCCGAAGCCATCCGGGCTAACGTCACCCGGAACGCATGGAATGGTCTGACGGTAGTTGAGTCGCTGGGCGATGCCGATTCGCTGCGGGCCAACGTCAAAACCGGCGCTTGGAATACGTTCCACCTGATTGCAAAAGGAAACCGGCTCCAGCACTACATCAACGGAAAGCTGATGAGCGATGTCACCGACGAAGACCCGGCTAACGCCAGCGCCAAAGGCCTGCTAGGCGTGCAGGTTCATGTAGGCCCGCCCATGAAGGTGCAGTACCGGAATCTGATGCTGAAAGAACTGGATCAGGGGTTTTCGCGAAAGTAGACGTTAGACATTGGACGTTAGACGCCAGACCTAAAAACGTCCAATGTCTAACGTCCAACGTCTGGCGTCTACTGTCTGAAAATCAAAACTTCGTATCCACCATTTAAACCGATTCAATGAACAAGATAGGGTTCAACGTCCTGGCCTGGTCGGCCGTTATTTCTGATGACTTATTTCCGATTATCGAACGACTGAAAACCATCGGCTACGACGGTGTCGAGTACTTTGTCGGCTCGCCGGATGAGCCTGCTTACAAGCGGGTGGGGCAGCATACCAAAGACATCGGACTGGGCGTCACCTGTGTGTCGGTAGTGGGAAAGGACGAGAACCCGATCAGTGATTCGGCGGCCGTGCGGGCCAAGGCGCTTGACCGGCTTAAATGGGAAATTGACCGGACCCACGATCTGGGTTCAAAAATTTTGTGCGGACCAATTCATTCGGCCCATGCCGTATTTGCCAGTCGCGCCCCCCTGGACGACGAATACGCCTGGGGGGCCGAGGTGCTCCATGCCGCTGGGGAGTATGCCGCCCAGGCCGATGTGGTGCTGGGGCTGGAGGCCCTGAACCGTTTTGAGACCTACCTGTGTAATACCATGGAGCAGTTGCTTCGGCTGATCCGGGCGACCGATCATCCGAACGTCCGGGCTATGTTCGACACGCACCACGCCAATGTAGAAGAGAAGAGTTACGCAAAAGCGCTGCAAACCATTGCGCCCGTGCTGGTTCATGTACACATCAGCGAAAACGACCGTGGTACGCCTGGCGACGGCATGGTACTCTGGGACGATGCGTTCTCGGCCCTGGCGCAGATCGACTACCGGGGCTGGCTGACCATTGAGGCCTTTTCGCGGAATGATCCCGACTTTGCCAACGCTATCGGGGTCTGGCGGGAATATTCGCCCCCCTGGGACATTGCCGAAAATGGACTGACCTTTATTCAAAAGATGTGCCAGAAACACGGGGTCGGTGCGTAAGCTGCCCTTTCCGCCTTTATCCAACCACCACTCCTGAACCATTCGATTGAGCATGATAAGCACCGATTTGAGTCATCAAACCTGGCGCGATAAAATTAGTAACACCGCCCAGCTTGGCGGCATAGAAACTGCCGTTCTGGATAATGGCCCCGGCCGCGGCACCCGCATTGCCTGGATCAACACCGGGACGGGTCTGCGCTATAAAGTTGTCCTGGACCGGGCCATGGACATTGCCGATGCCTTTTACAACCAGCATAGTCTGGCCTGGCTGAGCCATGTCGGCGTTACGTCGCCCCAGCCGTTTTCGGATAAAGGGATTGACTGGCTCCGTACGTTCGGCGGGGGCCTGCTGACGACCTGCGGCCTCACACATGTAGGTGGGCCGGAGTCGGACGAATTCGGCGAGCGGGGTATTCACGGCCAGATCAGCAATATTCCGGCCGAAATTGAATCTATTGTTCAGCCGGACCCGGTAGCGGGTAAGCTGGCGATGAGCATTGCCGGTCGGATGCGGGAAACCCGCGTGTTTGGCCCCAGCCTGGAGCTAAGAAGAACCATATCCGGTACGCTTGGGCAACCCTACATCCACATCCAGGACGAGGTCACCAACCGGGCCAATACGCCGGCTCCGCATATGCTGCTTTACCACTTCAATTTCGGCTGGCCGCTGGTCGACGAGGGCACCGATCTAATTTGGCAGGGCCAATGGCAGGCGCGGGACGGTGGTATCAATGCCGATGTTTTTAAGGAAGGTAATAACTTTCGCACATGTCCTGCTCCGCTGGATCAGCACGCCGGTGGGGGCGAAGCCGTAGCGTTTATCGACGTCGAGGCTGATCACAGCGGCCAGTGCAGTGCCGGGTTATACAACGCGAAGCTCGGCTTTGCTGTAGCGTTGCGTTTCCGGAAAGACCAGTTACCCTGGCTCACCAACTGGCAGCATTGGGGCAAAGGGGAATACGTTACGGGTATAGAGCCCGGCACACACCCGCCCATCGGACAGGCCAAAGCCAGAGCGCAGCAGTCGCTGATTTTTCTGGCGCCCGGCGAAAGCCGCACGTATGACCTCAGGGTAGAGGTCCTACATACCGAAGCCGCCATTCAGAATTTTGTAAAACCAACTTAGCATTTATAAACCAGTACAGCCTCCATGGAAACAGTTGAAAAAGTAAGTTTAGCCGAACGAGCACTGGAGCAGGGTAAGGGTATTCTGCGCCTGGCTCCTACCTGGGTACCCCGCTCTTTCTGCGTACCGGGCCGGCGCATTAAACTCCACCCCGATGACTATTACGTACTCGGTGGCAACCGGGGCGGTATCGATGAGCGCTGGCTGTCGTCGACTACGCCCGCTAAAAACGGTCCGCTGACCGGCGAGAACGAAGGACTGAGTGCCATTGTGTTCAATGATGGCGGCAAAGACGTCCAGTTCCTGCTGCGCGATGCGATAGACGAACTGAAAGGGGCAATTATCGGTGACCGGCTGTGGAATCAGTACCAGAGCTGGCCGATGTACTCCAAGTTTTTCGACAACATGGGGCCGCTGCCGCACCACGTTCACCACAATGATGAGGAGGCCGCCAAAATCGGTCAGTTGGGCAAGCCGGAAGCGTACTATTTTCCTCCGCAACTGAATAATCACGGGGGCGATTTTCCGTATACGTTCTTCGGTATTACCCCAGGAACGACCAAAGAGCAAGTCCGCGAATGCCTGGTGAACTTCACTAAGGGCGATAATAAGATTACCAACTATTCGCAGGCCTACCGTCTGGAGCCGGGTACGGGTTGGGATGTCCCGCCCGGTCTCCTGCACGCGCCGGGCAGTATGTGTACGTATGAGCCGCAAAAAGCCTCCGACGTTTTCGCCATGTATCAGTCGCTGGTCAACGAGGCCATTATCCCGGAAGAACTGCTGTGGAACGGCACCCCGAAGGATCGCATCGGCGATTTCGACCAGTTGATGGAAGTGCTCGACTGGGACCTGAACACCGACCCGAATATGATGACCAACCGCTTTATGGCGCCTAAACCCGTTCGGCCGGTGGAGGAGATGGAAGCCGAGGGCTATGTTGAAAAGTGGGTATGTTATAAAAATGAAGCGTTCAGCGCCAAAGAGCTTACCGTTCTGCCAGGGGAAACGGTCACGATCAAAGACAGTGCCGCTTACGGCTTAATCATGATGCAGGGCCACGGTAAAATGGGCGTATGGGATATCGAAACACCGGCGCTGATCCGGTACGGGCAACTGACTAACGATGAGTTTTTTGTGAGCGAAAGTGCCGCGAAAGAAGGCGTACAGATTACGAACCTTTCATCGACCGACCCTATCGTCATGCTCAAACACTTCGGCCCCGGCAATCCCGATTTAGTTTTGTAAAAAAAATGTAGTTTCAGGCTTCAGGTTCCCTGACCATTGAGTATTTTTCTACTCACCAGGGAGCCTGAACCCTGAAAACCAAACGTCAAACTCTACAAAATCTCCAAACGTATGCCCGAGAATAACTTCCCAAAGCTTCACAACGCTACCTGGCCGGGTGTGGTCGGAAAAGGCGAGAATGCAGAACCGCCTATCTCGTTTGATACCATGCTGGACATGACCGCTGCCGCTGAGGTAGACGGTGTAAAATTTGACGGCGTTGACCTTGGCCTTTTCGAGCCGCATTTCGATATCAATATGTCGGATGACGACATCAAGCGACTAGCCGACAAAGTTGCTGCCAAAAACCTGAACATCGGCAGTCTGGTAGCTCCGATCTGGGGCGGGCCGGCTATGGGCAGTAAAGAAGACCGTGCCGTGTTTGTCGATATGGTCCGCAAGTCCTGCCACATCGGTCAGGTGCTGCGCGACCTCGGCGTTCGGCCGTATGGTATTGTCCGCATCGACTCGGCCAGCTCTCCACAGGAGTGGGAGAAAAACCCGGTAGAAAATTCCAAACTGATTGTCCAGACCTTTCAGGAGGCCTGCGACGTGGCTGCCGATTTCGGCGAGCGTCTGGCTGCCGAAGGCGAAATCTGCTGGGGCGGTATGCATAGCTGGCGCGTTATGCTCCAGACGCTGGAAGCCGTCAACCGACCGAATATGGGCTTTCAGGCGGATATGGCTCACACGCTGCTGTACCTGATGGGCTATAACCACCCGGAAGACCGTGTGCTACCCGAAAATTTCGACTGGAATGACCGCGCTACGCTGACCGATGCGCTCAAAACCATGACCAAAGCGCTGCGCCCATGGACCATCGACTTCCACGTGGCCCAGAATGACGGTACGGTATTCGGTTCCGGCTCGCACGATAAAACCGGCCGCCATTGCCAGGCGCTGGACCCGAACGGTAAGCTGGACATCGCCGTGGATGCCGGCCACTGGCTGCGCAACGAAAACGGTGAGTTGACCAAGGCCTTCAGGCATATCTGCTGGGACGGTTGTATGTTCCCTAACGAGGTCATGCTGAAGCAGCAAACCTGGAACGATATCCTGGCCACCATGATCAAAGTTCGCCAGATGCACGGCTGGTACGAGCCGGAGGGCGCGGTGGTGGTATACACCATCTAACCGTAGCTGTCTAAATAGTTGATCGTTTGAGGTTTAAAGTTTAACGTTTAAGGTTGTTTCGCCATTGTTAACGTTAAACGTCAAACCTCAAACCTTAAACCTCAAACCAAATTATGTCAACCAAGAAAGAGTTACGAATAGGATTAATCGGCACCGGCTTTATGGGCCGGACCCACTCCAACGGTTATAACCGTGTTCCCAATTTCTTCCCCCAATTGCAATACAATCCGGTCCTGCAGGCGGTTTGCTCCCGCAACGAAGCTAATGTGCGGGCCTTTGCCGATCAGTGGGGATATAAATCGGTGGAAACTGACTGGCGGGCGGTTATTGCCCGTGATGATATTGATGCGGTAGACATCTGTACGCCCAACGACACCCACGCCGAAATTGCGATTGCGGCTGCCGAAGCGGGCAAGATGATCCTGTGCGAAAAACCCCTCGCCCGCAACCTGACGGAAGCGCAGTCCATGGTGGATGCGGTAGAAAAAGCGGGAGTAGCCAATACCGTTTGGTATAACTACCGCCGGGTGCCGGCCGTCACGCTGGCTAAACAGATTATTGATTCGGGTAAGCTTGGCAAGATCTTTCACTACCGGGCAAACTTCCTGCAGGACTGGACCATCAACGCCAACGTACCACAAGGCGGCACCGGAACCTGGCGGATGGATGTCGAAGCGGCCGGTTCGGGTGTGACCGGCGACCTGCTCGCCCACTGTATCGACACTGCCATGTGGCTGAACGGCGGCATTACCGATGTATCGGCCGTAACGGAAACGTTTGTGAAAGAGCGGATGCACCAGCTTACCGGTAAAATGCAGCCGGTGGGTATTGACGATGCCTGTATTTTCCATTGCCACTTCGAAAACGGCTCGCTGGGTCTATTCGAGTCTACCCGCTATGCTCGTGGTCATAAGGCGTTGTATACCTTCGAGATCAACGGAGAGAATGCCTCTATCCGCTGGGATCTTCATGATCTGAACCGGCTGGAATATTTTGACTATGCCGACGAAGGTATAGTGCGCGGCTGGCGGTCTATTCACGTGACCGATGGCGATCAACCCTATATGGGTAAGTGGTGGGTACCGGGTCTGTCCATTGGCTACGAGCACACTTTTGTGCATCAGGTAGCCGATTTCCTGAAGAGCCTCGAAACCGGCGAGCCTTGCCAGCCTACCTTCCGCGATTCGCTGGAAACCCAGAAAGTCTGCGAAGCCGTCATCGAATCGGCTAAAACCCGGAGTTGGAAAGATACCAACGTCGAGTGGAATGCCGCCGTATCGGTAGGGTAATTGGCGTTGCTTTACACCCCGGAGTGCTTCAATTGAAGCACTCCGGGGTGTAACAATCCCGAAGGGATGACAAGATTATAGAGAGAAGTGTTTATACGTTCTTTTAACCCCGAAGGGGTGACACAATGAGATATGTCACCCCTTCGGGGTTTGTCGGAAAGGGGCCGTGGTTGTTCTATAATCTTGCCACCCCTTCGGAGTTGATGACTACTAACCTCCTAACCCAAAACATGACTCAATCTCCAACTCCTATCCTCCAGGTCCAGAACCTGTCGAAAACCTTTGCGGGCGTGAAGGCGCTGGACAACGTGCCCTTGACTGTACAGAGGGGGGAGGTTCATGCCTTGATGGGGGAGAACGGGGCCGGCAAATCGACCCTGATGAAAATTCTCATCGGGCTGCATACGCCCGATGCTGGTGAGGTCATCTTCGACGGACACCCGCTGCCCTACGGGGATGTTCACGAGATTCTGAAACGGGGCATTTCGATGATTCACCAGGAGTTGCAGGTGGTGCCGGAACTGACCGTAGCCCAGAACATCTTTCTGGGCCGCGAAACCACCGGCGGGCTCTTTAGCCGGCTGAACGACCGGCGGCAGGAAAAAGAAGCCGGACTACTGCTGGCGCAGATGGGCGTCGACATCCGTCCCGGCCGGAAGATGAAGCACCTCAGCGTGGCCGAAATGCAGATGGTCGAAATTGCCAAAGCCATCTCCAACCAGGCCAAAGTCATTATCATGGATGAGCCCACCTCCGCCCTGTCCGACAAGGAGGTTGCTACGCTCTTCCGCATCATCGGCGAACTCAAACAAAACGGCGTGGCGATCATTTACATCTCCCACAAAATGGAGGAGATCTTCGCCATAGCCGACACCATCACCGTCCTCCGCGACGGCCAGTACATGGATACCCAGCCGGCCGCCGGCCTGAACCGGAACAGCCTCATTGCCATGATGGTCGGTCGGGAGATTGACAGCCTGTTTCCGGAATCGGTGCCCCGCAAAGGGCAGGAGGTGCTGTCGGTGCGGAACCTTAGCCGGGCGGGCAAGTTTACCGACATCAACTTTACGGTACACGAAGGTGAGGTACTGGGCTTAGCGGGCCTGATGGGAGCCGGCCGCACCGAAATTGCCCGCGCCATCTTCGGGCTCGACCGTCCGGAACGGGGCGACATCTACATCAAAGGCCAAAAAGCCGATATCCGATCTCCGCAGGATGCGATCCGCAACGGCATCGGCTACGTGAGCGAGGACCGCAAGGCGCTGGGCTTCATTCCCGGTCTGTCGGTTAAACAAAATATTACCCTGGCCAGCCTGCCGAGCCATGCAAAGGGCGGACTGATACAGGACAAAGCAGAAACGGAGGCTGCGGCTAAAATGGTTGCCGACCTGAAGATAAAAACCGCCGGCATGCACCAGAAGGTTACCTACCTGAGTGGGGGCAATCAGCAGAAGGTCGTTATCGGCAAAGTGCTGCTGGCATCGCCGGACCTGATTATCCTCGACGAGCCAACGCGGGGCATCGACATCGGTGCCAAATCCGAGATCTATAAATTAATCAACCAGTTAACCGCCCACGGACTCGCTGTTATCATGATTTCTTCGGAACTTCCCGAAATCATCGGCATGAGCGACCGGGTGGTGGTGCTGTCGCAGGGCCGACAAACAGCGACTCTCAGTAGGGAAGAAGCAACACCGGAAACAATAATGGCCTACGCCATGCATGACTAATCCCGTGCAATATGATACCAACCCAGAAACCCCAAAGCACATATCTCAATCAAGTGGGGGAGGCCTATAAAACCCGCCTTCGCGGCCTCAGCACCTACGGCATTCTGCTGGCGTTTTTAGTCGTTTGCGTGGTGTTGTCGCTGGTAACGCCCCGGTTCCTGACCATTCCTAACCTGACCATTGTGGTTACGCAGGTGTCCATTAATGCCCTGCTGGCCTTCGGCGTTACGTTTGTGATCATCACGGGTGGTATCGATTTGTCCATCGGCTCGATGGTGGCGGTAACGGGCGTGGTGGCGGCCATGTTTGCGCACCCGGATACCTACCCCGTTGGCGTGCCGCTGCTGATGGGCTTACTGGCCGGTCTGCTGTTCGGGGCGTTCAACGGCTTTGTCATTACCCGCAGCAAGGTACATCCGTTTATTATCACGCTGGGCACCATGACCATGGGCCGGGGGCTGGCGCTCATCCTGAGCAAAGGCCGGCCCATCTCGAATCTGTCGGATGCGTTCAACTTCATCGGGGGGGGGCAGGTGCTGGGTATCCCCATGCCGATTATCATCCTGGTTGTCATGTTCATTCTCTGCTCCATAGCTTTGCATAAGACGGTTCTGGGCCGGTACATGTATGCTGTTGGGGGCAATGAGCAGGCCGCCAGAGCCTCGGGGATTAATCTGAGCAAGGTAAAAATGGTGGTGTATACGCTATGCGGAGGACTGGCCGGTCTGGCCGGTATTGTGCTGACCTCCCGCATTACCACCGGTCAGCCGAATGCCGGCGCGGGCTTTGAACTGAATGCCATTGCAGCCGCTATCATCGGCGGCACCAGCACCTCGGGCGGCACCGGCACCATGACGGGTACGCTCATCGGGGCTTTACTCATCGGCGTTATCAGCAACGGTCTCGATCTGCTCAACGTCACTTCGTATTACCAGCAGGTGGTCATGGGCATCATCATCATCGGGGCCGTGGTGCTGGATAGCTGGAATCAAAACAAAAACAACTCATAACGCGAGTATCCAATGACGAAATCCGTAACGCTGATAAGTGCCCTACTGTGTATGACTACCCTGCACCTGAGTTGTAATCAGGGCGGTACCGGCGAGCAGGGGCAGACGGGCGATAGTAAGAAACTGGTGGTTGGCGCTACGATGCTGAGCATGCAGAATGAATTCATCGTCAACATAGCCGATGAGATGGAGAAGAAGGCCAACGAGTCGAATGTGGAGCTGATTGTCGTGGATGCCGAACACTCCCCGCTGAAGCAGATTCAGCAGGTCGAGAGCTTTATTGCGCAGAAGGTAGACGCCATTATCCTGAATCCCTGCGAGGTAGAGGCCAGTTCGCCGGCCGTGGCCAAAGCCCTGGCGGCTAACATTCCCATCATCAACGTGAATTCGGCCACCAGCGCCAAACCGACCGCGTTCGTGGGTTCCGACGATGTAGAATCCGGCCGCATTGCCATGAAATACATTGCCGAAAAGCTCGGCGGGAAAGGCAATGTGGTGATGATACACGGCTACATGGGCCAGGCTGCCCAGATCCAGCGCGAACAGGGTGCGCGCGAAGTGTTAAAGCAATACCCGAACCTAAAGCTGCTGGCCCACCAGACCGGCGAATGGGACCGGGCCAAGGGCATGGCGCTGATGGAGAACTGGATTCAGTCGTACGGCAATCAGATCAATGCGGTCTTTGCCCAGAATGACGAAATGGGCATGGGCGCCGTTAAGGCGCTGACCGATGCCGGGCTCAAGGACAAGGTGATTGTGGTGAGCATCGACGCCATTCCGGATGCGCTACAGGCCGTGAAAAAGGGCACCCTCGACGCTACCGTTTTCCAGAATGCCCAGCAACAGGGGACAATGGCCATAGAAACCGCCGTCAAAGCTGCGAAAGGAGAGACGTACCAGAAAGAAACGCTGATCCCGTTTCAGTTGGTTACGAAGGAAAATTTGTCTAATTTCATGAATCAGTAGGACAAGAGGTTGGATGAAAGCCGTTAGATAGTAGACGTTGGACGTTAGATAATAGTCCAAATGGAATGAAACAAAACGTCTAACGTCCAGAGTCTAACGTCCAGAGTCTAACGTCCAACGTCTCTTGTCTAACATCTAACGTCCGTATGCTTGAGAGGTACTGTTACGGGTTTATGCTGTTGGTCGGATTGGGTGTCGCCATCCAGGCCTGTACGAAGAGTGCGGCCAATCAGGCTGCGGATGGTCAACTGCCGGACGTAGTCAGTTATAATTTTGACATTCGGCCCATTCTGTCGGATAAATGTCTCGCCTGCCACGGCCCTGACGCCAACAAGCGTGAAGCCGGCCTGCGGCTCGATCAGGCCGAAAGTGCCTACAAAGCCTTACAGGAGCATCCGAACGCCCATGCTCTGGTGCCCGGTAAGCCCGAATTGTCGCAGGTGTACCTGCGCATCACGGCTCAGGATACATCGCAGTTGATGCCTCCGCCCTCGTCGAACCTCAAGCTCACCGCCCGCGAAATTAAGCTCATTGAGAAGTGGATCAAACAGGGCGCGGCTTACGAAAAACATTGGGCATTTGTCGCTCCAAAGCAGCCTCAGTTACCGGAGGTAAAGCAAAAGAACTGGCCTAAAAACGAGATTGACTATTTCATTCTGCACAAACAAGAGCAGAAAGGACTGGCACCTAATGAGGAAGCCGACAAAGAGCGGCTGCTGAAGCGCGTCAGCCTCGACCTGACGGGCTTGCCACCCAGTCTGAAGCTGATGGATCAGTTTCTGACCGATGAAGGCGTTAACGCCTACGAACGGGCCGTCGACCAGTTGCTGAGAAGTCCGGCCTACGGCGAAAAGATGGCGCTCCACTGGCTCGACCTGGCCCGCTACGCCGATTCGCATGGGTATCAGGACGATGGCTATCGCACGCAGTGGCCCTGGCGTGACTGGGTGATTCACGCCTTCAACCAGAACATGCATTACGACCAGTTCGTGACCTGGCAGCTGGCGGGCGACCTGCTCCCCCATGCTACCAAGGAGCAACTGCTGGCGACCGGCTTCAACCGGAATCACAAAATCACGGAAGAGGGGGGCGTTATTCAGGAAGAATACCGCATGAGCTACGTCATGGACCGGAACGATACCTTTGGGAAAGGTCTGCTGAGCGTTACGCTCGAATGCGCCCGCTGCCACGATCATAAATACGACCCCTTCTCGCAGAAAGAATACTATCAGCTCCTGGCGTTTTTCAATAACGTGCAGGAAGTCGGGCTGGAATCGGTCATCGGCGGTCCGGAAACCTACGCCAAAAAGCCCCTGATGGAGATTTCTGACCAGGAGGTGCAAAGTATCCTGTCCTTTGTCAACAAGAAAGACACCAACTGCCTGATTGTCTCCGTCATGGGGGACCTGGATACGACCCGCAAGACCTTTGTGCTCAAGCGCGGCATGTACGATGCGCCGGGCGATGAGGTACAGCCGGGAACGCCGAAGGCCATTCTGCCTTTCAGCGACAACTACCCGAAAAACCGGCTGGGCCTGGCCCAATGGCTGTTCGACAAAAAGAATCCGCTGACGGCGCGGGTGTATGTGAATATGCTGTGGCAGGAGCTTTTTGGTCGGGGTATCGTCAAAACATCCGGCGATTTCGGGATGCAGGGCGAACTGCCGTCGCATCCCGAACTGCTCGACTGGCTGGCGGTGGATTTTATGACGCACAATTGGGACATTAAGCGGCTGGTGAAGAAAATGGTCATGTCGGCCACCTACCGGCAGTCGGCGGTGGTGACGCCGGAGAAGCTAAAAGCCGATCCGGACAATAGCCTGCTGACCCGCTCACCCCGCTACCATATCCAGGCCGAACTGGTTCGGGATCTGGTGCTGGCCAGCAGCGGCTTGCTGGTCAAAACCATCGGCGGTCCCAGCGTAAAGCCGTATCAGCCGGCGGGTTTGTGGGAAGGCGCTACCTCCGGCCGTGGGTTGCTGTCCATGTACGTTCAGGACCACGGCCCTGATTTGTACCGCCGGGGTATGTACACGCTCATCAAACGGACGGTACCGCCCCCGGCCATGATGATCTTCGACGCCAGCAACCGGGATCTGTGCGAAGTAAAGCGCCTGAAAACCAATACCCCCTTGCAGGCGCTGATCATGATGAACGACCCAACGGTGCTGGAGGCTTCCCGCGTACTGGCCGCTCAACTGTTGCAGGAGAGCAGTGCCACGAGCGACAAAATCACCAAAGCGTTTCGTCAGATAGTCTGCCGGACCCCGAAGGAAAAAGAGTTGGCCATCCTGACGGACTACTACGAAAAAGAGCTGAAAAAGCTTACCCGGACCAGCGCCGAAAAATACCTCAACGTGGGCGAGTACCCGATTCCGGAGCGGATCGACAAGATCAAACTGGCTGCGCTGATGCGGGTGGTATCCACGATCTACAACCTGGAAGAAACCATTACCAAGTCCTGACCCTATGGAAAAGTTAATCGTAGAACACGGCCTGACCTTCAACCGGCGTCGTTTCCTGTCCCGCCTGAGTCTGGGGCTGGGCAGTGCGGCTCTGGGGTCTCTGCTGATTCCGGATTTGTTTTCGGGGGGCGCCTTTGACGAAGATGGACTGACACCGGGCATTCCGCATTTTGCGCCCAAAGCCAAACGGATCATCTACCTGTTCCAGAACGGAGCACCGTCGCAGCAGGAGTTATTCGACTACAAACCGAAGCTGCGGGAAATGCAGGGGCAGGAAATTCCGCCTTCGGTGCGCGGTAACCAGCGGCTCACGGGTATGACTTCCGGGCAATCGTCATTTCCGTTGGTCGGCTCATTCGTAGACTTTAAGCAGTACGGCCAATCCAGAGCCTGGGTCAGCGATCTGATGCCCTACACGGCCGGCATTGTGGATGATCTCTGCATTGTAAAAAGTCTGTATACGGAGGCCATCAACCACGACCCGGCGCTCACGTTCGTGCAGACGGGTTCGCAGCAGGGCAACCGGCCCAGCATGGGTGCCTGGCTGAGCTACGGCCTCGGTAACGAAAACAAAAACCTGCCTGCGTTTATGGTGCTGCTCTCGCGGGGCATCGGCAACGGGCAGGGGGTGTATTCCAAACTGTGGACCAACGGCTTCCTGGATTCCATTCACCAGGGGGTTCAGTTCAGCAAGGGCGAAGACCCGGTGCTGTACCTGCGCGACCCCGATGGTATGGACCGCAACGACCGCCGGAACATGCTCGACAACGTAGCGCAACTCAATGAACTGGCGTATCAGGAATTTGGCGACCCGGAGATTATGGCCAAGGTGCAGCAGTACGAAATGGCCTACCGCATGCAAACCGCCGTGCCGGAAGTAATGGACCTCTCGAAGGAGCCAGATGATATTGTGAAGCTCTACGGCCCCGACTGCCTGGTTCCCGGCACCTTTGCCGCCAACTGCCTGCTGGCCCGCAAACTGTCGGAGAACGGCGTCCGGTTTGTGCAGCTCTACCATCAGGGCTGGGACCAGCACGGCAACCTGCCGTTTGAGATTGCCAAGCAGGCCAAAGATGTCGACCAGGCATCGGCCGCGCTGGTGACTGACCTGAAACAACGGGGACTGCTGGACGAAACGCTGGTGATCTGGGGCGGTGAGTTTGGCCGGACCAGTTATACCCAGGGCAAACTCACCGCTGATAATTATGGCCGCGACCACCACCCGCGTTGCTTTACCATCTGGATGGCCGGTGGCGGTATCAAGCCCGGTCTGGTGTACGGCGAGACGGACGAGCTGGGTTACAACATTGCCGAAAACCCCGTCCACGTCCACGATTTTCAGGCCACGGTGCTGCACCAGATGGGCCTCAATCACGAGAAACTGATTTACAAACACCTGGGCCGCCGGTACCGGCTGACCGATGTGTCCGGGAAAGTAGTCCACGACCTCATCAGTTAAATCGGGCAGGGTAGTTTATGACGAGCAGGAAAATCATCCATTTGGCCGAGCAGGTGCTGTTTGCTACCGCTGTTTTCAGTCTGGTGCTGCTGGCTTTTAATGATAAGGTGGTAGTGCCGGTCTGGCTGCAATCGGTTGGGCGTATGCACCCGCTGCTGCTGCATTTCCCGCTGGTACTGCTGTTGCTGGCCCTGGGTCTGGAAATCTTTCGCTTTAAACCCGCCAATCGAACCAACGACTTTTACCAGGGTTTCCTGAACGGCCTTTGGCTGGCGGGAGCCTTGTCGGCCGGCATTACGGTTATCATGGGCTTATTCCTGTCGCGTGAAGAGGGGTATAGCGGGAGCGCGTTGCAGTGGCATAAATGGTCGGGGGCGGGTGTGTTCTTTCTGTCGGCCCTGTTGTACTGGTCACGCAACCGAAGCTGGTATACGGCGGGTGTCGCGCAAACCAGTGCGGTGTTCGGAGCCGGTCTGCTGGTCGTTTCGGGGCATCTGGGCGCTACGGTAACCCATGGCGACAATTTTGTCTGGGAGCCGATTGCCAAACTGTCCAAACCCGAACCGGTGCCGCTGGAGCAGGCCGTCGTGTTCGACCATGTGATTCAGCCCATTTTCGAACAGAAATGCGTAAGCTGCCACAACGCCGAAAAGCTCAAAGGTGGACTTATGCTGACAAATGCCGAGTCTGTCCGGAAAGGCGGAAAAACCGGCAGGCTGTTCGTGGCAGGTAAACCAGAAACAAGCCTGCTGCTACAGCGAATACACCTGCCGGAAGAAGAGAAAAAGCACATGCCACCCAAAGGCAAAGCGCAGCTGACCGATAACGAGATTGCGCTGCTGTCGCTGTGGGTGAAAGGCAAGGCCGATTTTAAGCAAAAGGTGGTGGATTTGCCGCCTTCGGATACGCTCCGGCGAATTGCGGCCGCGCTGTTCAAACCGGCTGAGGACGTGGAGGTATATGCCTTTGACGCGGCCGACGAAGAAACCGTGCAGCAGCTCAGCAATAATTACCGCACCATTTTGCCGCTGGCCAAAGACTCCCCGGCGCTGGCGGTTTACTTCTTTAATCAGAACCAGTACGCGCCCGAAAAGCTGAAGGAGCTAAAAGACATCCGGCAGCAGGTGGTATCGCTGAGTCTGAACAAAATGCCGGTCAGGGATGCCGACCTGGCAACTGTCGGTCAGTTTGAGAACCTGCGGAAACTGGACATTAACTTCACCAACATCACCGGTGCCGGCCTGAAGGCGCTGGCCGGCCTGAAGCACCTGACCGAGCTGGCCCTCTCCGGCACCCGTATTACCTATAGCGACCTCCCGGAACTGCTTCGGTCCCTGCCAAGCCTGAAAACGGTGGCGTTATGGGAGACGCAGGTAAAGCCGGCCGACATTCAGCAACTACAGAAAGCCTACAGCCACATCACGTTTATCGGCGGGTTCCGGGGGGATGAGGCCGCGCCGATTAAACTGAATCCACCCCTGGTAAAGAACAGTTCCGTTATTTTCAATCAGCCACTAACCGTACAACTAGGGCACCCGGTCAAAGGTGTACAGATCCGTTACACCACCGACGGTACCGAACCGGACAGCATCAACTCACCCCTATTCACCGGCAATACCCTACTCACCGAGAGCGCCGACATCAATGCCAAAGCCTACAAGGAAGGCTGGTACGGCAGTAATGCGGCTACGTTCCATTTCTACAAAACCACCTACAAGCCCGATAGTGTCAATCTGCTGCTGCCCCTGAACCGCGTACACCAGGCCGACGGAGCCAAAACCTTTTTTGACGGTAAACTGGGGGTACTCAACGCCAACAGCCCGGCCTGGGCCAACAACTGGGCGGGCGTCCGGAACAACGACCTGTCTTTTGTCTCGGAGTTCAAAACGCCCGTTACCGTCAAATCCGTAGCGCTGCGGACCATGGTCGAATCGGAAACGGGCATCTTCCCCCCAACGGTAATCGAAATCTGGGGCGGCCCCAGCCGGGAGCAGATGAAGCTGATTACTACCTATAAACCGGCGCAGCCCCAAAAGGTATACCCTCCGGAGATGAACGCCTATGAGGCCACCTTCAAGCCGCAGACTCTCTCGTACCTGAAGATCGTTGCCAAACCAGTAGAGCAACTACCGGAATGGCATAACAATAAGGGCAAACGAGGCCTGCTGCTGGTCGATGAAGTGTTTATCAATTAACAGGGGTGTGGGCACGGGGTTGCAGGGATTGCCAGGGGGCAGGGTGTAAATCACTCTTTCGCTCTTTCACACGTTCACTCTTTACAAATGGATAATCCATCAGGCATCGAGTATGCGTTGCTGAGCGACGTACTCCTCTATAGACTGCTACAGACCGGTGACGAGGCCGCTTTTCGGGAGATTTACCGGAAATACTGGCAACTGCTGTTTGGCATTGCCTACCGGAAACTCCAGTCGCAGGAGAATGCCGAAGAAATCGTCCAGGACATCTTCGTAGACATCTGGGAGCGACGCGCCGGCCTGCAAATCGATGATCTCAAAAAGTACCTGATCGGGGCAGTAAAATATCGCATTCTGAACACCATCAAAGCCAAACTCATTCGGGAACGCTACAAAACATTCAGCCAGACACTGACCACGCATACCGAACCCCTCACCGAAAGCGAACTGGCGTTTCAGGACCTGAGCCGGGCCATTGAACAGGCGCTGGCGGGCTTGCCCCAGAAAACGCAGGAGATATTCCGGCTCAACCGGCTTGAAAACCAGAGCGTCCGCGAAATTGCGTTACTCCTATCGATTCCCGAGCGCACCGTCGAATATCACATCACTCAATCGCTGCGGATTCTGCGGATACACCTGAAAGACTTTATCCTGCTGCTGGTAATGTTTGCGGGTGAATAACCAAACAGCTCTATCACTTTTCAAAGAAGTTTTTGCCATTCCATCGCCTGTACTATAAATAATCGAATAAGTTTAAGGACTATTTGCGGCTATTTCCGGCTGAGTTGACTATACCTGTACAACGGCAAGCCCGCTGCCACTCATCGGGATCTTGGCTGTTGGTCGGTATACCATGAATCATCAGGCTTTTCTGGAACTCCTCCAACGCTACATCGACGGCACCTGCTCACCGGAAGAAAAGCAGGTGATGGATTACTGGTACAGCCTGCTCGGCCGGGATGCCGACGAAAAGCCGGCCAACATGCCGAAAGCGCAGCTCGAAGACTTACTCTGGGAAAAGATCCAGCACCGTATACACCCCGAAGCCGAGCCGGTTGAGCCGTTGGTCGTCCGGCGCTGGTGGCAATCACGGTATGCGCAACTGGCCGCAGCCGCATCGGTCGTTCTGGTAGCCGGCCTTATCTACCTGTTAGCAATGCGCCGGCAGGCAGAGCCGATTCAGTGGGAAGGTGCGCCGGTAGCCGTATCGGATCTGCATCAGGAAAGTAATTCCTCCTCTGCCAGCCGGGTCATTCAGCTCGAAGACGGCTCCCGTATTACGTTAGGGCGCAACAGCCAGGTGTACTATCCCAAACCGTTTGCCAATAACCAGCGCGTTGTTTACCTGACCGGCAATGCCTTTTTTGAGGTTACTAAAAATCCGAAACGTCCGTTCATGGTCTACACCGGAACTCTGCTGACCAAAGTCGTAGGTACCAGTTTCAGCATCCGGTCAACCAACAACCATCTGGAGGTTGCGGTGATTACCGGTAAGGTAATTGTCGAAAAAGCAACAAGCAAACCGGCCGGCCAGGCATCGGCTATCTTCAAAGCCGGTGATAATGGCGTGGTGCTGACACCGAATCAGAAGGTTACGTTTTTTCCCAAAAATGGCCACTTTATCACGGGATTGATTGAAAACCCCATACCTATTATTAAGCCGGAAACCGGTGCCGAAGAGGCACCGGTCAGCCCGAAGTTCCGGTTTGACGATACGCCGTTAGCCGACGCGCTGACGGAAATCGAAGCCGCCTACGGTATAGACATCGTGGTAGGTAACGAAGCCATTGCCGATTGCCCCATTACGGCTGATTTGTCGCAACAGCCGCTTTACACCAAACTGGAGATTATCTGTACCGCCCTGAAAGCTCATTATGAGGTCAAAGGCACGCGCATTATCCTGACGGGCGGCAACTGTCATTAACCGTAAACGTTTCAACTAACGCATCACTTATGAACAGATAGTCTTTCCCTTCTATCCACCCGACAGGTTTAGCCGGTCTTTAACACCGGTCAGGTTTGCGCTTCGTCAGATTCAATCGTAGACATCGCTTTACAATTGATTACCCCGATTTGTTCAGGACGATTTGTCTCTCTTCTATGATTTAAGCCCAGGACCATGAAAAAACGAGAACTACCTAAATCTTTTTTACCTATTCCTAACAGGTACTTCCTGCTCCAACTGTGTTTGGCGTTACTCACCGTAGCGAACGTATACGCGGCTACGGTGAACCAGGAACTGCTGCAGCGGAGTATCAGCCTGACAGTAAAAGACGCCGAGGTAAAATCGGTGCTGAACCGGCTGGAGACCATGATTCACACCCGGTTTGTGTACAGTTCGCGGGCGTTGCCTACCAAAAAGAAAATTTCTTTAACCCTGATCGATAAGCCCCTGTCTGAAGTGCTGGATGAGGTATTCAAACCTACCCGCATCAGCTACAAGGTAGTCGGCGGCCAAATTGTTATTACCACGGATTCGCCGGCCGCCGAAGCGGAAGGCCAGGCTTCGCTCCAGGACCAGGCCATCACGGAGACTACCGTTCAGGACCGGGTTATTACGGGTACCGTCCGGGATGATGCCGGCCAGAGTCTTCCCGGTGTCAGCGTGGTATTGAAAGGAACCAACCGAGGTACATCGACCGACGCCGGCGGTAATTTCAGAATTGATATTCCTCAGCGGGGGGCCGCCCTTGTTTTCTCGTATGTCGGTTACATCTCTCAGGAAGTAAACATCGGTAACCAGACTAACCTGTCAATCCAGTTGGCGGCCGATACGCGGGCCCTCGACGAAGTGGTGGTAGTGGGTTACGGCTCGCAGCGCAGGCAGGATATTACCTCGGCGGTGTCGGTGATCAACATGAAAGACATCGGTGAGCAGCCGGCCAACAACCCCAACCAGATTCTGCAGGGACGGGCACCGGGCGTGGTGGTCAAGCAAAAGAGCGGACAACCCGGCGGTATCTTCGAGGTACGGGTACGGGGCATTAGCTCACTGGGGGCGGGTAGTGATCCGCTGTACGTAATCGACGGCTTTCCGGTGGGTACCTCCGTAGGGCAGAACCTGAACCCGAACGACATTGAAAGCGTCTCTATCCTGAAAGATGCCGCTTCTACGGCTATCTACGGCGCACGCGGTTCCAACGGGGTCGTGCTGATTACCACCAAAAACGCCAAAGAAGGCAAGGTGGGGGTGAGCCTGTCGCTGGATTATGGGATCCAAAACGTGCCGATGTCCCGCCGGGTGAAGATGCTGAACGGCCCTGAATTCGCCCAGTTCAAAAAGGACGTCTTTATGGACGCCATCCGCATTCTACAGAAACGGGAGCCGGCGCTTGAAGAAGTGCCGCTCAACTACCGCTACCCGGAGCAGACCAAATACTCGACCGACTGGTTCGCCGAGATTATGCACAACAACGCACCCTATACCGATGCGAACCTGACCATATCCTCAGGACGCGGTCCGGTTAAGTCGCTGCTGTCGGTAGGTTACTATAAGGAGGAAGGGTCCATCATAAAGACCAACTACGACCGGATTTCGGTGCGCTCCAATATGAGTGGAGAAGTCAACAAGTTCATCAACGTAGGCCTGAACATCAACGGAACCCTCACCAAGCAGAATGTAGCCGTTACCGACGGACGCAGCAACCTGGTGGGCGGCGCGTTGCTGATGGATCCCCGCGAACCGGTGTATAATCCGGACGGCACACTGCGGCCGTACGTTGGTGGCGTCGATGGCGTCTTTGGCTTTCCGAACCCGGTATTTGTGCTGAATAATGTAACCCGCCGGCGCAGCATCGCCGATGTGCTGGCAAACGGGTATGTGGAACTGGCCATTCTGAAGAACCTGAAGTTCCGGTCGGCCGTAAACGCCAAGGTGAACTTTAACAACTATAAAGAATACATTCCGTCCACGATTGGTTTGCCGGTTGCATCCGGAACGGCAGGAGCTCCTCCGCGCATTGCGACCGCCCGCGAATTAACCGAGCAACTCACCAACTATTCGTTTGACCAGTTGCTGACGTACAATCCTAAAATAGGTGCCGATCAAAACCTGGACCTGCTTGTAGGTTATACGGCACAGAAAGAGCAGATACGGGGAGTTGATGGTTCTGCCAATACCTTTCCCGATGACCTGGTACCGTTTCTGGGAGCGGGGGTAATCCGCTCGTCAAACTCCTACGAAAACGGCTGGACGCTGCTGGCGTACCTGGCCAGGGCCAACTACTCCTACAAAGATAAGTATCTGCTGTCGGCGTCTTTCCGGCGGGAGGGTAGTTCGCGCTTTGGGGCCAAAAACAAGTATGGTGATTTTCCGGCTGCTTCTATTGGCTGGCGTGTTAGTGAAGAATCGTTTATGCCTAAATTCTCGTGGCTATCGGATATGAAACTCCGCGCCAGCTGGGGAGAAACCGGTAACAATGCCATTGGTAATTATTCCAGTCTGGCGTTTATGAACACCAATAACTACATATTGGGCAACGCTATTGCGCAGGGTAAGGTAGTAAACTCATTTGCCAACCAGGAGCTGAAATGGGAGAAGTCTCAGCAGTTGGATTTGGGTATGGACCTGGCCCTGTTCAACAATAAGCTGGTTTTTACCGTCGAACTCTACAAGAAGATTACCAACGATATGCTGCTGCCGATTTCGATACCGTCGGTATCCGGCTTTACCACCAGTTTATCGAACATTGGAAAGGTGGAGAACAAAGGGCTGGAAATTGGCGGAGAATACCGGATACCCATCGGGCCGGTTAACTTCCGGACCAATGCCAATATCAGCTTCAATCGCAGCAAGATTCTGGCCATCAAAGGAGCCAATGACATGCTCTGGTACGGCAGTTTCTATGGCGGTTATAATGTGATGAAGGTGGGCCGGCCCATAGGTATGATCTATGGGTACAGGAAGATGGGTATTTTTAATACGCAGGCCGAAATTGATGCCTGGCCGAAGCAGGACGGCGCTATTCCGGGTGCGATGAAGTTTGCCGATACCAACGGCGACGGCGTAGTGACCTACGATACGCAGGATATGGTGGAAATCGGCAACCCGAATCCGGCCTTTACCTGGGCCTGGACCTTTGCGGCTGATTACCGGAAGTTTGATCTGAACCTGATGTTCCTGGGCGCCCACGATTTCGACATCTACCGGAACATTGAAGCGTCGACGATGAATATGGACGGCGTGTTCAACGTACTCGACAAGGCGAAGGATCGCTGGCGGTCGCCCGAGAACCCCGGCTCTAACCCCAGCGCGAAAAACTCACAGGGTGGTACCAGCTATTTCAAGTGGTCGCGGGAGAGCAGCGAGCGCTATGTATACGACGGTAGCTACGTTTGGCTGAAGACCATTACGCTGGGGTATACCCTGCCGCGGCTGAAGTCGTTTATGAGCGACGCCCGGGTGTTTGTTACGGCCAACAACCTGTTTCTGTTCACCAAATATCCCGGCAATAACCCGGATGCGGGTGTACGCGGAGGAACCGAGCTGAACAATGATGACGAGTCGTACCCGGTGCCCCGGACGCTGGCTGTTGGTGCAAAATTTAACTTCTAACCGTCAGGAAAATGAAAAAAATAACCCTTATCGGAACCGCACTTCTTTGCCTTTCCCAGTTTTCGTGCAAGGAGGATTTTCTGGTGACCACCGACCCCACCCGCATCGGAGCCGACCTGTTTTACAAAAACGAAACGCAGTTTCTGCAGGCCCTGAACGGCGTTTACGGGCAGTTGCAGACCATTACGAACTCGGCCTACATCTTTCAGGAGTTTACGTCGGACAACACCACCATCGACTTCAACCCGCTCGACCGCGGGGGAGCCGCCGGCTGGGAGGCCTTTGAGTATTCGACCGTAAACCCCGGCAACGGCGAAATCTCGAACATGTGGAATCAGTACTATTCGGCGATGTACAACATCAACTACGCGCTGGAGAAGCTCGGCCCCAGTACGATTGATGCCACCGTTAAGAAGCAGGTCGAAGGGCAGTTGAAGTTCCTGCGGGCATACTTTTACTTTCACCTGGTGCAGTATTTCGGCGATGTGGTGCTGGTAACGTCTACGCTGGACAAACCTGAGAGAGCGTTTGACCTGGTGCGCTCACCGGAGGCTGAGGTGTACAAGCAGATTGAGAAGGACCTGAAAGAAGCGGCTGATCTGCTGCCCCAAACGTACCCGGCCAATCAGGCGGGTCGGGTGACCAAAGGCGCTGCACTGAGCTTACTGGGTAAAATGTACCTTACCCGCAAGCAGTATGCCGAGGCCGTTACGACGCTGAAGCAGGTGACCACTTTAGGCTACTCGCTGCTGCCGAAATACGCCGACAACTTTGACCCGACAAAGAAGAACGGTCCGGAATCTATCTTTGAGGTGCAGTACCAGGGCGGGAATGACCTGGGAGAGCATAGCAATTTCATGTACGTATTTGCACCGCGTCTTTCGGGCGCTGCCGTGACCGGCTTCTCCACGGCCGTTCCGCTGGGTCGCAACATTCCGACCAACGATATTATCGCTGCCTACGAAGAAGGTGATCTGCGGAAAGATGCTTCGCTGAAGACGGGCTATACCCTGAACGGTAAATTAGTGCCGGTTCCGTTTGTCAGCAAGTACCAGCATCCACATACCATTGCCGGCCGTACCGACAATAACTGGCCGGTACTCCGCTACGCCGATGTGCTGCTGATGCTGGCGGAGGCCATCAATGAGCAGACAGGTCCCACCGCAGAGGCTCTGGACTACCTGAATAAGGTGCGTACCCGTGCAGGGCTGGCACCGTTGGGTTCGGATCTGGATAAAGAGAAATTCCGTACGGCGGTGCTGAAGGAACGGCGCGTGGAACTGGCGTTTGAAAATCACCGCTGGTTCGATCTGAAGCGCACCATGACACCGGCTCAGCTGGCTGCTTTCATGAATGCGCACGGTGCTAAAGAGAAAGCCAAACCAACGGTCGACCGGGGTGGTATAGCCTTCAACGCGCTGGATTATGTGTTTGAAAATCACGAGTACTATTTCCCGATTCCGGCTCCGCAGATTCTGATTAACAACAAATTGGCGCAGAATCCGGGCTACTAGGCAGAAATGTTGCCCCCGTACATTAGATAATACGCCGGATGTGCCTTATGGTATAGAGCGGCTCTCTCACAGAGAGTCATTCTATACCATAAGGTTGTCGGCCGTTCGTTGACATACCTGCAACCTAACCCTTTACCAACTAGTGATACTTGTAACGGAATCGTTTTGGCTTTGGCAGTTTCTGGGCCGGCTGCACCCGCTGATCGTCCATTTTCCGGTCAGTCTGCTGTGTGTGGCCCTACTGCTGGAACTCATCGGCTGGCGTCGCAAATCGACCGATTTGCGGGCGGGCATCACCGCCATTGTCTGGATTGGGGCCATCGGCTCGGTCATTGCGGCTGCCCTGGGCCTGCTGCTGGCGAATCAGGAAGACTACGGCGGCAATATACTGGCCGTTCACCAGTGGTCGGGGCTGGCTACCATGGCCTTATCCATTGTTACCGTATTTGCCCTTCGTGCCCGCCGGATGCGGTTGTACCGGGGTGCGTTGCTGGTTACCGTGCTGGGCGTTACCCTCGCCGGACATTATGGTTCCCTGCTCACCCACGGCGAAGATTACCTGACCAGCGTCTTACCGTTCGATAAAGGCGTTGATAGGCCTGAATCCAGCGATAAACGATTTGCGTTTGTCAGCAGCAACAGCCAGAAGCTGACGGCGGAACAGGTTACTCAACTGAACCTGGAGGTTCGCACCATCCTGGCACACAACTGTTACAATTGCCACAGCGCCAGCAAAATGAAGGGCGAACTGCGGCTCGACAAGAAAGAGTTTATCCTGAAAGGGGGCGAACACGGCCCCGTCATCGAACCCGGCGATCCGGAAGACAGCGAACTCATCCGGCGCATCAAACTACCCACCGGGCACAAAAAGGCCATGCCGACCAAAGGCAAGCGCCTGACCGAAAAAGAAATTGCTCTACTCGAATTCTGGATCAAACAGGGCGCTCCCTGGCCCGATGGTCCTGAAAAAAGCATTTACCGCGTAGCCGCCCTGGAACCCCGGCTACCGGAAATACCCGTTGGCCCGGCTGCCCTGACCAATCCCGTCGACCGGTTCGTCAACGTCTATTTCAAGGAAAACAAACTTGGCTGGAAGAAACCCGTGGATGACCGTACCTACATCCGCCGGGTCTACCTCGATGTCATCGGCCTGCTGCCCACGCCCGAACAGATTCAAACCTTCACCGCCGATGCCCGGCCCGATAAGCGGGAGGCACTGGTAAAGGAGTTGCTCAGCCGCAATGAAGACTACGCCCAGCACTGGCTCACCTTCTGGAACGATGCCCTGCGCAACGACTACACCGGAACCGGGTACATCACCGGCGGCCGCTTCGATATTACCAAATGGCTGTATGCCGCCCTGAAGACCAATAAGCCGTATAACCACTTTGTCAAAGAACTCATCAGCCCGACCAAAGAGTCGTCGGGTTTTATTAAGGGCATTAAGTGGCGCGGTACCATCAACGCCAGCCAGCGCACCGAAATGCAGGCGGCTCAGAATGTAGCTCAGGTGTTTCTGGGCCTGAACCTCAAGTGTGCCTCCTGCCACGACAGCTTTATCAGCGACTGGAAACTGGACGATGCCTATGCGTTTGCCAATGTATTTTCGGATACGACCCTGGAAGTTAACCGCTGCGACAAACCGACGGGTAAGATGGCCGGCCGCCGTATCCTGTTCAAAGAGCTGGGGGAAATCAACGGCGAGGCACCCACCGAACAGCGCCTGAAAGAATTGGCTGACTTCATGATACAGCCTAAAAACGGGCGGCTCTACCGGACGCTGGTCAACCGGGTCTGGGCGCAGGTGATGGGCCGGGGTATTGTTGAGCCCGTGGATGCGATGGATAATGTGCCCTGGAGTCAGGACCTGCTCGACTACCTGGCCTACGATTTTGTCGAAAATGGGTACGACATCAGGCGGTTGCTGTATACCATTCTCACCGCCCGGACCTACCAGTTGCCGTCGGTCGGCGTAAAAGACCCCGAGCAGTTGATGGCGTCCGACTTTGTCTTTCAGGGAATGGTTCGCCGGCGGATGACGGCCGAGCAATTTGTCGATGCGGTGAGTCTGGCCTTTAATCCGATCTATGTGGATACCTCGTTTGCCGAAAAGCTGTTACCCGCCACCATCAAAAAGGAAGCGCCTTTCCCACGGGCGTCGCTGGTCAGCAATGATCCGTTGCTGACGGCGCTTGGTCGGCCGAATCGGGAGACCGTCAGCACCAGTCGCACCTCGCAGGCGAACCTGCTGCAGGCGCTGGAACTGACCAACGGCACCAGGTTTAATGAATCCCTGAAGTACGGTGCCGAGCAGTGGAAAGAAAAGTATCCGTCGTCGGATAGTATAGTACGGGAGCTGTATAGGCGGGCTTTAGGCCGCGAGCCGGTGCCGAAGGAAATGGCGGTGGCGCAGAAGATAATCGGACCCAAACCCAGTGTAGAAGGTATTCAGGATCTGGTATGGGCCGTTGCGCTGCATCCGGAATTTCAGTTGATTTTCTAACGCTACAAATCCAGCCGACATGAACACAAGATGGAACAGACGGGAATTTCTGCAAAAAACCAGCGCGGCCACCCTGGCGGCTCTGGCGGCCGGCGCTCCCGTGTCAAGTCTCTTAACCAGTTGTAAAAGCAAGCCGTTTGGGCAGACAGACGGCACGGCCGATACCGTCATCCTGCTCTGGATGGCCGGCGGCATGGCCCATACCGAAACCTTTGATCCGAAGCGCTACACGCCCTTTGAAAAAGATATGGAAGGCAACCGGGTGCTGAGTACGTTTAAATCCGTACCAACGGTTCTCGACGGCATCCATTTCTCGGAAGGGCTCGAATCCATCGGTAAGGTCATGGATAAGGGCACAATCATTCGCTCCTACGTGGCCGCCGACCTGGGGCATATCCTGCACTCGCGCCATCAGTACCACTGGCATACCTGCTACGAACCACCGCAAACCGTAGCCGCTCCGCATATCGGCTCCTGGATTGCCAGGCAGTTAGGACCCAAAAATCCGGTTATTCCGGCGTTCATCGACATTGGGCAGCGGTTTACGGTGGGCGAGGCCGAAGAGCTAAAAGCCTTCCATACTGCCGGCTTTCTGGGGAATGAGTTTGGGCCTTTCTTTATTCCGGACCCCAGTCAGGGCCTGGAGAGTGTGCGGCCGCCGGTGGGGATGGACTCGACCCGGTTTGAGCGCCGGAACCAGTTGTACAATGAACTCATCAGCAACAGCCCGTTCGGCGAGTTCGGCAGCGATTACCAGAAAGAGTCGCTCCGGCGCTCGATGGAACAGGCGTATATGCTGCTGAACTCCCCCGAAGCCAGGGCGTTTGACCTGAGTACCGAGCCAAAGGAAAGCTACGATATTTACAACACCGGCCGCTTCGGGCTGGGCTGTCTGCTGGCCCGTCGGCTTACCGAAAAAGGGGCGCGTTTTATCAGCGTTACCACCGAATACGAGCCGTTTAAAGGCTGGGATACGCACGAGAACGGCCATACGCGGCTGGAAGAGATGAAAAAAATGATTGACGGTCCGGTGGCTCAGTTAATCAAAGATCTGGACAAAACCGGGCATCTGGACCGCACCATGATTATTCTGGCTAGTGAGTTCAGCCGGGATATGATGGTCGAGGGCCGGCCCGATCAGAAGGTGCAGGAGCAGGTAAAGCAGCCCGATATTCTGTCGGACATGAAATTTTACGGCATGCACCGGCACTTCACCGACGGCTGTTCCATTCTGATGTTCGGCGGGGGGATCAAAAAAGGCTTTGCGTACGGCAAAACCGCCGACGAGCGTCCCTGCAAGACCATTGAGAATCCGGTGAAGATCGATGGAATTCACCAGACCATCTACCACGCACTCGGCATTTCCGCCGACCACCATTACGAAATCGAAGGACGGCCCTTTTACACCACGCCCGACGGCAAAGGAAAACCGGTGATGGCGTTATTAGCCTGATAAGCAGTAGCAGGAAGAAGGATACTCATACGGCCGATGCAGTTTAAAAAAGCAGTTATTTCGAGTCTGTTTTGTGTGTCTACGCTCGTTGGGGTAGCTCAGCCGGTACCGGCGTATAATCTCGCCGGTTCACACCTGCCCACCCGCTGGGATGAGGGCCTGCCGTTGGGAAATGGAATGGTCGGCAGCCTGATCTGGAAAAAAGGTGATTCGCTCCGGTTTTCGCTGGACCGGGTCGACCTGTGGGACCAGCGGCCTATGAAAGGCCTGTTCCGGCCGGAGTTTACCTACCAGTGGGTGTATCGGCAGGTGCAGAAGAACGAATACAAAATTGTTCAGGACTACTTCGACGCGCCTTATGACCGGGAGCCTGCACCCACCAAAATTCCCGGTGCCGCGCTGGCGTTTGCTATTCAGCAGGATGCTTCACAGGTCCAACTCGACATCCGCACCGCTCAGGCGCAGGTGACCTGGCCGAACGGGATGCAGTTGCGCAGTTTCGTGCATGCCACGCACCCGGTAGGCTGGTTTCAACTGATTGGAGCTCCCAAAGAAGTGTTGCCCACTATTATCCCACCGGCCTACCAGACCGGCAAACCCGAGGAGAACCCAAACTCGCTGGATGGTGATAATCTGATTCGGCTGGGTTATCCGCAGGGAACGGTAATCCGCGAGGCAAACCGCATGGCGTATCACCAGCCGGGTTGGGAAGCATTTGCGTATGACGTAGAGGTACAATGGCAGCGCCGGGGCGACACACTGACCGGGGTCTGGAGCATCAGCACCAACCAGCAGCCGATAACCGCCCGTCAATACGCCCAAGCCGCGTGGAAACGAGGTATCGCTGCCGACCGGCAAACGCATCAGCGCTGGTGGAATGCCTTCTGGGCGAAATCCTCGCTGCAGGTACCCGATGATACCCTGACGCGGCAGTGGTACCTGGAGCAATACAAGTTTGGCGCAGCCGCCCGGAAAGGTGCTCCCGCCATCTCACTCCAGGCTGTCTGGACCGCCGACGATGGTCGCATTCCACCCTGGAAAGGGGATTACCACCACGACCTGAATACTCAGCTAAGCTACTGGCCTGCCTACAGCGGCAACCACATGGACGAAGCAGAAGGATACATCGACTTTCTGGAACGTTGCCGACCCGAGTTTGAGCGGTTTACCCGCCACTACTTTCAGGTGAATGGGCTGGCTGTACCGGGCGTAACCACCCTCGACGGTACGGCTATGGGCGGATGGATTCAGTACTCCTGCTCACCCACTACGGCCGCCTGGCTGGCGCAGCATTACTACTGGCAGTGGCGGTACACCATGGACCGGCAGTTTCTCAAAAACAAAGCCTACCCCTGGTTTCGGGATGTCGCTACCATGCTGGAAAACGTCACCGTCAAAGACGGGCATGGCAGCAGGAAACTGCCCATCAGCGCCAGTCCGGAAATCAACAACAACAAAATTACGGCCTGGTTTCACCAGATGACCAATTACGATCTGGCCCTGTGTCGCTATGTGTTTCAATACGCAGCCGAACTGGCCGGTGAACTAGGTAATAAAGCTGACGCAGCCCGGTGGCGAACCATACTGGCCGAGTTTCCGGCCTATGCGCTCAGCGAAAACGCCGAACTAAAGTTTGCTCCCTCGTTACCGTACAAAGAGTCGCACCGGCATTTTTCGCATCTGATGGCTATTCATCCCCTGGGTCTTATCAAGTGGGAAGATGGCCCGCAGGCGCAGAACATCATCAGGAACTCCATTGCCCTGCTGGAGAAAATCGGTCCCGGTCTCTGGTGCGGCTACTCCTGGTCCTGGCTGGGTAATCTCAAAGCCAGAGCCAAAGACGGAGCCGGAGCCGCCGACGCGCTGAAGATCTTTGCCCGTGCCTTCTGCTCGCCCAACAGCTTTCACCTCAACGGCGACCAAACCAAGTCCGGGTATTCTACCTTCACCTACCGGCCGTTTACGCTGGAAGGCAACTTTGCCTATGCCGCAGGTTTGCAGGAAATGCTGCTACAAAGTTACGCTGGTTTTGTTGAGGTATTCCCGGCCATTCCGGCTACCTGGACCCGCGTCCGCTTTGACAACCTCCGAGCAGAAGGCGCTTTTCTGATCAGCGCCCGCCGGACGCCCGGTGTACCCGACCAAGTAACCATCACCTCCGAAAAAGGTGGCACTACGCAGATGAAGTTGCCCGGAAAAAACTACACAGTTGTTTCGTCACAACAGGCTAACGTGACGAAAGGAGATGAAGGATTCATCAGAATAAGGCTGCAGCCGGGCGGAATGGCTAAGGTAGTGTTAAACCGGTAACCTGAAACTTTTCTCCACCTAAAGAGTATGGTTTAGCTGAAAAAGCCTCTTTCTCCGTAGTTGACATTTCACTATCTTTCAAACCCAATTCACCAGTTTACCAATTAACCAGTCAACTAGCCCCGCCCCCATGCAATCAACGCCTGTCGCGGCTACCACCCAACCAGCCGCCTTTACCGAAAAGAAATACATTGTCACCTTAATTTTCGTTACGTCGCTTTTCCTGCTGTGGGGCATTGCCATTACCATGGGTGACGTACTCAACCGGCATTTCCAGAATGTGCTGCACGTGTCCAAAGCCGAGTCGGCGCTGGTGCAGTTCTCCATCTTTGGCGCGTATGCCGTGATGGGCATACCGGCGGGGCTGTTCATGAAGCGCTTCGGTTATAAGAACGGGGTCTTGCTGGGGCTGTTGCTGTACGCTGCCGGTGCCTTTTTGTTTATTCCGGCCGCCAACGCCGAATCGTTCGGCTTCTTCCGCATTGCCCTGTTTATTCTGGCCTGCGGACTGGCTACGCTCGAAACGGTAGCACACCCCTTTGTGGCGGGTCTGGGCGACCAGCAGACCAGCGACCAGCGCATCAACTTCGCCCAGTCGTTCAATGGCCTCGGCGCGGTGATTGGGCCCATGCTGGGCGGGTATTTTATTTTGCGGGGCGGCCAGGAGCACTCCAACGACCTGGAGTCGGTGAAGATGCTGTACATCGGTATCGGCAGCGTAATTCTCAGTATTGCGCTGGCCTTTACGTTTGTAAAAGTACCACCGGTGCAGGATGCCCATTCCATTGAAGCCGAGCAGGATGCCTACGCCGTACCGACTGATCCGGCAGATCTGAAACACCCGAAGACGCTTTTCCAGCACCGGCATTTTGTCTGGGCTGCTATTGCGCAGTTGTTCAACGTAGCCGCCCAGGGCGGCACGTGGGCGTTCTTTATCAACTATGGGGTAGAGAAGATGGGGCTGGTGGAGGAAAATGCCGCTTATTACTTTGCCTTCAGCATGGTGATGATGATGGTGGGCCGGTTTGTGGGGACGTTCCTGATGCGGTTCATTGCCCCCAACCGACTGCTGGCGGCTTTTGCGCTGGGCAGTATGACCATGTGTCTGCTCATTGCCCAGAGCTTTGGCTGGCCGTCGTTTATCGCGCTGATTATGCTGAACTTCTTCTTCAGCATCATGTTCCCGACCATCTTCAGTCTGGGTCTGAAAGGGCTGGGTAAGCACACACAGCAGGCATCGTCGTTTATCGTAATGGGTGTTGTGGGCGGAGCGCTCTTCCCGCCCATCATGGGCCTGGTGGCCGATAAAGACGTAGCGGCCGCCTACTACCTGCCCATTATCTGTTACGCCGTGATTTTCCTGTTTGCAGCCAGGTTCTCAAAGGTGCGATAAGCATAGCGAATAGTCAGGATATTGCAGAAGGTCTCCGCCAACGCCTGCTCATCTCGTCCGCGATACAATCGCGGACGAGATGAGCAGGGCACAGCACAGGTATATAAGGTCAGGTCTCCGGCATAACAGGAGACCTGATTTCACTGAAAAGTAAGGGGTACTTCCACAACGGTGGTGTCCCAGCCGAGACGCATAACGGCGTCGTTGCTGTTGGCTTTGGCAAATTGGATGGTGAAGTTTTCGAGCGCTGTGCCGGATTTTTTGGCGGGTGCCGTCACGCGGAGTACGTCGTTTTCCTGCTTGTAGGAGTAAGCGCCCCAGTAGTCCAAATCACCATTCAGGATGATGGTCCATTCGTTTTCGCCGGGAATGGTGAATAACGAGTAGGTGCCTGCTTTTACTTTTTTGCCACCAATCGTAGCGTCCTGGTAAAACTTAATCTCTGTCGCTTCATTGGCTCCGGTTCGCCACACTTTGCCGTACGGAATCAGCTTTCCGAAAACGTCGCGGTTATTTTTGGCCGGCCGGCTGTAAATAACCCGCACCAGTGCTTTGTCATTGCCCTTGCGGTCATGGGCGAAGTTGTCGGGGTAATAGGCCATATCCATCGGGCTTTTATCGGTCCCGCGAAAGTCCTGAGCCTGACTATTAGCGGTTATCAGGGCCAGGAGAAAAAAGAACCAGCATGTTCTTTGCATAGCGTTGTTGGGTTAAGGGTAACTAATCCGCTAATATAGAGGAACCAACAATTATTTTTACCACCCATGAGTTTTTGAGTGGATGCCATGTAGCGCTAAACCTCCGCGGCCGGGCGGCTCCAGCTACAAACCAATGCCAGGGGCTGGTACGCTGTCTCGTTTCGGCTGGAGCTTTTCCAGTTGCTCGGTCAGCAGCCGCAGCAACTCCTGGCTTTCGATAGCACCGGCATGACGCCAGATTTCGGTTCCCTGCTTGATGAGCACAAAGGAAGGCAAGAGCCGGACCCCAAAGCTGTTGACCACTTCGGGATGGGTAGATTCGTCGACACGGGTAATCTTCACGGCATCACCCAGTATGGCTCCCACACGCTCCAGCGACAGCTCTACGTCCAGGGATAAGGACGAAACCCGCGGACCATCCAGTCCGGGACCATCCAGTCGGGGACCATCCAGTTGGGGACCATCCAGTCCGGGCATGAACACCAACAACACGGCTGTTTTCGGTGAAATAAATAAAGGACGATACGCAGGCATAGACTTTGGCCACTTAAACGAAAGTAAAATTCTCTTTTTCCCGCTTTTTATTGTATGACTTACGTCAGTCAACCGTTTGATTAAAATCACCTGCACCCTGGCCCGGACCATATATATTGCAGCTATATTACGCTGAACTGTATATTGCCGCCCATTGGGTAGAGTTGTATGATCAACGATTTACTGCCGGTAGCGCTGATTAATCCGTTATTCGAGCGGTCCAGGCATTTTATTGGCCTTCTCGATTGCGAAACAGACCGGTTCCTTCGGGTCAATCCGGCCGGCTCCGACCTGTTCGGCTGCCGCGACATGGCCGAGTTTCTGGAACAATCCGGCCATAATGCGGCCTGCAACCCCTTCGCCCCCGGTAAGCTGGACCACATAAAAACGGTAGTGGAGCAGACCGGCCGCTATGCCGAAGAAGTTGAGTTTCAGCGCAAGCAGGGAGCTTCGTTCTGGGGAAAACTGGAGGTCGACCTCTTTGCCGTTGATAGTAAAACCTATCTGCTCGTTCAGATTACCGATATTAACCACGCCCGGTCGGTAGAGCAGCAGTTGGAGCAAAGCTCCCGGCAGTTTGAAGCCGTGTTTACCAACGCTACTATCGGCATCATTGTGTGCGATAAACGGGGCCTGATCGTATCGGCCAATCAGTTTGCCCGCAACCAGTTCGGCTACGTCGACCAGCCGCTGGAGGGGCAGTCGATCGATGTGCTGGTGCCGGATACCATTCGCGGCCGGCACGAGGCCCTCCGGGAGTCGTTCAATGCCGACCCGCAGGTACGGGCTATGGGTCACGGCCGCGATCTGTATGCCCGCCGGAGCGACGGCTCGGTGTTTCCGGCCGAGGTAAGCCTCAGCTACTTTTACCAGCACAACGAGCTGTATGTGGTATCGTATATCCTGGATATTACCTTCAAGAAAGAGGCCGAGCAGGCCCTGATCGAACAACGAAATAAAGTGGCCCAGCTCAATATTGAACTGGAGCAGAAAGTGGCCGACCGGACGCACGCCCTCATGGCTACGCTGCACCAGTTGGAGGAGTCGAAAGACGAACTGACCAAGGCCCTGGCGGCCGAGCGCGAACTGGGCGAGCTGAAATCCCGCTTTGTATCGATGGCCTCGCACGAGTTCCGGACGCCCCTGAGCGCCGTGCTCACCTCGGCCTCGCTCATTGAAAAGTACATCACCACCGAGCAGCAGGACAAACGGCAAAAACACATCCAGCGCATCAAATCGTCGGTCAACCACCTCAACGATATCCTGGAAGAGTTTCTGTCGGTGGGTAAGCTGGAAGAAGGCCGGGTCGAGGCTAACTGGACAACTTTCGACGTGAATACGCTGGTGAGCGATGTGGTGACCGATATGCAGGGTATGCTTAAAGCCGGCCAAACTATTGAGACCAGACTCGACTGCCCCCTGCCGGCCCGGCTCGACAAATCGCTGCTGCGGAAGATTTTGATAAACCTGCTGTCAAACGCTATCAAATATTCCGGCGAGCATACGCGTATTGAGGTAAGTGGTAGCTGCCGGGGCCACGCTACGCAACTAACTATCCGCGACCAGGGCATCGGTATTTCCGAAGAGGATCAGAAGCACCTGTTTGAGCGCTTCTACCGGGCCAAAAATGCCACCAATTTGCAGGGAACCGGCCTGGGTCTGCACATCGTAGCTAAATATGTGGAGCTGCTCAACGGCACCATCGGGCTGACCAGTCAACTACACGAAGGAACAACTGTAACCCTTACTTTCCACCATGACAACCATTCTGCTCATTGAGGATAACCCGGATATTCGGGAAAATACGGCCGAAATTCTCGAACTGGCCAACTATACCGTCATTACGGCTGAAAATGGAAAGATTGGCGTAGAGAAAGCGCTGGAGACCCGGCCCGACCTGGTTATCTGCGATATTATGATGCCGGTGCTGGATGGCTATGGGGTGCTGCACATCTTCAACCGCAACCCGGACCTGAGCGGCATTCCGTTTATCTTCCTGACCGCCAAAACCGAACGCGCCGACCAGCGTAAGGGCATGGAAATGGGCGCCGATGATTACCTGACCAAACCTTTCAGCGAGATCGAACTGCTCAACGCCATTGAGGGCCGGCTGAAGCGCTTTGAGCAGCGGTATGCCGATGCGTTGCGAGCCGCCTATGAGCACTCCCCCGAAGGACTGGATCAGTTTCTGGTCGATGCCCGCGCCGTGACCGGCCTGGACTCACTCACGGTAGACCGGAAACCGCACCAGATCAAAAAGAAGCAGTTTGTGTACTCGGAGGGCGATGAACCGGCACGGTTGTTTTTTCTGAAAAAGGGCCGGGTCAAGACCTACAAAACCAATGCCGACGGTAAAGAACTCATTACGGGGTTGTACCAGGCCGGCGACTTCTTCGGCTACGTGAGCCTGCTGGAGCAGACCGACCATACCGATACAGCGGTGACGCTGGAAGACTCGGAGTTGATTTATATTCCCAAGGAAACGTTTATGGACCTGATGATCCGCGACCCGGAGGTGGCCAAGCGCTTTGTGCAGTTGCTGGCCAACCGCGTTTCTGAGCGCGAGCAGCAGTTGCTGGGCATGGCCTACAACTCCCTGCGCCGGCGCGTGGCCGATACCCTGCTGAGCCTTCACAACCGGGCACAAACCTCCGCCGGCAACGCAGCCGGTATTCAGCTCTCCCGCGACGATCTGGCGTCTATTGTCGGCACCGCCACCGAATCCCTCATCCGGACCCTCAGCGAATTCAAGCAGGACGGCCTCATCGAAATTGCCGACGGCAACATCCGCGTCAAAAACCCGGAGCGCCTGCGGCAGATGAGGGTGTGAGATAATGATGAATGATGAACGATGAATGGGCTGACGCATTTTTACATTCATCGTTTATCATTCATCATTCATCATTAAAACAAGTTGTTCTTATACGCGTACGCCACCATGCCGGCGGTGTTTTTGGTGCCGGTTTTTTCGAGGATGCGCAGGCGGTGGCCTTCTACGGTGCGGGGGCTCAGAAAGATCTTTTCGCTGATCTCCTGGGTTGTCAGGCCTTCGCAAATGAACTTAAGGACCTCTTTCTCCCGATCCGACAGTATTACCTTGCTGTTGTAGAAGGTGTGTTGGGGCTTTACCACGGTGGTGGTGTTGGTCATTTTGCGTAGCATCGCTTTCGACACAAACTCGTTCAGGTATACGCCTTCGTCCATGACCTTGCGCACGGCCAGCTCTACCTCATCGGGGTCGGAGTCTTTCAGCAGGTAACCGCTTACGCCTTTCTCCAGCAGGTGCAGCACCATGCGGTCTTCGTCGTGCATGGTCAGCACCACAATCTTAATGAGTGGGTAGTGCTCGCGGAGGTATTCGGCCGTGGCCGTGCCATCCAGGACGGGCATTTGCAGGTCGAGCAGCACCACGTCGGGGACCCGGCGGGGGATTTTGTCGATGAATTCCTGGCCGTTGCCGGCTTCCAGCACCAGTTCAAAGTCGGGTACCTGGCTCAGGATTGTGGCCAGACCCCGCCGGAAGAGGTTATGGTCATCCACCAGGGCCAGTTTAATCTTTCTCATGTCTCAATCAGGTTATTGGTTACGCTATACAAGGGAGATTCAGGCTGGTTCCGGTTCGGGTTCGTGATTCGGCAGCCGTACCTGAATATGGATGTTGGAACCCCGGCCGGGTGCCACATCGAAGGTGACGTGCCCTTCAACCACACTCAGCCGGCTTTCGATGTTGCGGAGACCCAGCCCCCGGTTCTTATCTTTCATCACGTCATCGAAATCAAAGCCCTGGCCGTTGTCTGATACCGACAAGCGGATCTCATTGGCCTGGCAGAATAGCTGGATGGTAATGTGCGTAGCCCTGGCGTGCCGGATGGCGTTGTTGACCAGTTCCTGCGCAATTCGGTACAGCATTACTTCCATCGGCGATGATAAGGTATCCAGCGTGACCGGGCATTCCAACTGGATGTGTATGTCGCCGTCGGTGGTTTTTTCGATCAGCTCCTCCAGAGCCGCCACCAGCCCGAACCGGTCCAGCGTGGTCGGTACCAGGTTGCGGCTGATGCGCCGGACATTGCTCATGGTTTCGTCCAGCAGCGACCGTGTGCGCTGCAGCAGCAGACTGGCGGCTACATTGTCGGTCAGTTTCCGGTCCAGTTGATTGAGACTCATTTTGGTGACCGACAGCATGGTGCCGATTTCGTCGTGGAGGTCGCGGGCCAGCCGCCGGCGCTCCTGCTCCTGCCCCTGGAAGGTAGCCGCCATCAGTTCCCGGCGGTATCGCTCCTGCAACTCTTTCAGCGCCAGTTGCTGTTTTACCTGTTTCTGCTGGTAATAGGCTACAAACACAACGATGACGATTGCCATCAGCAGCAACACCGTCGTCCCCAGGACTAAGTATAACCGAAAGGTGGTTGCATCCACAGCCTACACAGATCTTAAGGGATCAATCGAAGATAACAAATGTATTGAAAACAATTCAGTTTTGTATTTAATCGCAAGAGAATGAGTTATTTCCGCTCACCTGGCTGCCGGTTGGCCCATCAACTACCGGCTTACGGCAGACTGCCCGCCCGGACTGGTAGTATGGGTTCGCTGAAATGGTGATTCTGACCGGCATACCAGATACTTACGGCCATAAAACTATTGAACAGCAGACTCAGCAGGCAGTCTATGGACCAGAAGTAGTTTTGCCATCCGGTTGTTCCCGTAATGCTCAGGGTATACCGGCTGAACAGGTAAAGCAGCAGCGTGCCGGTATAATACAGTAAAGCGCCGGCACTGAACCAGAAAAAAGTATACTGCTTTATGTTGGGTACCTGCAGGCTCTCCAGCAACTGCACAAAAAACACCAGCACCAGTACAATAATAAAGAAGCCGTTTAACGGATGCGCATAGGCGTTGAATACCGTAGTGCGGCTATCGAACAGGGTGGACGAATCCAGCAGCGACAGCCCGACCAGCAATATGCAGGAAACCGGAATCATGAATTGGCGCACTTTGCCCTTCAGTAACACATAGTACAGCCAGGCCACATTCAGATACGACAGGATGGCAAACCAGTTGTAATAAATGATGTTGGGCGTTCGGGATGCCGACAGGATTTCGGTTATCAGATTCCGGGCCGCCGTCAGCAGCACAAATAAAGCCAGCAGGCGCATGGCAACTCCCCGGATATACTTCCGACGGAGAAGCAGAACACCCACCGGCAGGAGAATACTGGCGTCGGCAATACGGGCGAGTAGCTTAACGTAGTCCGTTAAAAAATCCATCAATCAAAAAACCATTAATTTGATAGGGGACTGTTAGGATCGCAGACCGTGGGACAGGGTTGTCCGTCGGAAAGCAGTTTACTACCTACTGCCGGCACGGCCTGCCCGGTGGTTCCTTCGGCTGCAGGCAACAGGTCACGCCCGTCTTTATCGACACCGACCAGTACCAGTTTGGACTGACCGTTATCGGCTCCGTAATAAATACGCAGGCCGGCCGCTCCGTTCAGTAAGGAATTTAACTCATCCAGGCTGTAAAACTCCGCTTTTGTTGCTTTGGGGTTTTTATCTCGAAATTCTTTGGTGAGTTTAATGGCCTGTTTGAGGTCAATGGGCTTACCGGCTTTGTTGTTGGCTTCCATAAGTACTAATGGAGATTAGGGACTGGGTGGTGGATTAACGCTCTAATTAACAAGGGAATTGGTAAAAACCTAAGCAGGAATGGTTTTTAGCTCCAAATTGCGTAGTTCTACTTACTGAACCACGGGGTTACCCCTGATTTAGGAAATTCGCTAAAAACCGTGTTTTTGCGCTTACGTACGGGCAATTCGCGTTATACCTTTGACATACGTTTAACGATTGGGCCAACACACCATAGTCAACTACGCTCCCCGACGTAAACGAATTTCTCATCTCATAGGTTAGGTTACGAATAGCCTGTCAACAGATTGATTGACAGGCTATTTTGTTTGTCATGGGGCAACAATGGGGCAACAATTTACGAATATAACTTACAACCTCGTCTGACTTCTGCTTATTATAAATATGGTCTTCTTCAAGTACCAACTTCTTTGGCTGGGGAGTAAATTTCATCATATGAACATGTTGTATAAGTTTTTTTCCGCTCGACGGCGCACACCAAGCAGATTTCAGTACACTTGAACAATATTCTAAATACAGCCCTAACCCACTCAGTATCATAACTGACTGATTCTCGTGGTGCAACAATGGTGCAACATTTTACGATGTTGCACCATTTCTAAGTCTGCTGCTTTTCCGAACTGTAGAACCGATCACTTGCATTATTCTTGGTTTAACAAGTAAGTCACAACTAGATAAAATACCTGTAATCATAATACTTACCCTCTTTTTTTCTCAGCAATTTCCCAATCCTAGCTATCTCATTAGAAGAATGGACTGTGGCTGGAAGTTGCGTATATAAATCAAAGGAGTTCCAATTCATTTTTGTTAGCCCTAAGATTTCAGTAGCAATCTGCCCCATTGACGCTTCTCCAAAATGTTTAATTACTTTCAAGGGCGTAGGTATATACCTACCTCCTAAATAGAACCTGTAATTAGGATTATCTATAGCTGGTACAATTCCGTGAGTCCATAAAAGCAACGTTTTCGGATTAAAAAGTAGACAAGTGCCTCTGCTTACAGCATATCCATCAGGCTCAAGCTTTTTAATACTACTTAACTTACTAGCGATGAAGCGTATATCCTCTTCAAAATTTATCTCAATTAAATCTATCTGCTCTATACCGCTATTGTATAGGCTATCCTTTATTCCCCTGATCTCATCCTTTGTAAAATACGTTCTTTTATGTACAACTACTCTGTTGGGGAGTTCAGTCATTGCGTTGTAAAACAGATCCCTTATAGTGATGCCAAACCTAAATGCATCGTTGTAACTTAAATGAGGGTTCTCTTGTTTATCCCAAAATATATCATCCTCAACTTTTGACAACTTATATTTTAACCCCTGTCCCTGCCAATTATAAATGTGACTACAGCCAAGTATAATATGGTTTCCGGGCGTGTTTTGTCTTAAGCTATATCCAATCCCAGCAAAAGCAGTTGTTTTATCTATACCCTGTATAATCCAGGGAGTGCGTAAAGATTTTACATAATAAGATAATGCTAACCACCAATTCTTCTGACAGTCTAAACCATATCCGATAGTTTCTTCTCTAATAAATTGAGTTGCAATTCCTCTTTCTGCGCAGTAGGCTTTTATATAGTCATGAAGGTCAAATTCCCTAATGTTATTATTATATTTTAATAAAGCGTTCCAAGAACTTGGGATATAAATTATCACAATCTTATTTGTACTATCTCTTGTAACATTATCTATACACACAGAAAGCGTTTTTGCAAGTGTCGTGGCCATTTCAATCTCGTTACTGCCGGTAAACGGCTCATATGGAGCAATCCACCTATCAGATTTTGGATGAGGCACATTCAAACTTACTCCAAAAGCATTATAGAAACCAGGATAATCAATTACGTAAGATGTACTACCTATTACTTTAACTTCTGTATTCTGCCTGCTTAAAAATCTAAAAAGCTTTTCTGAATGTTGACTAGGACACACTACTGCCAAATCAATAGCATTTTTATGTACTCTATTCAATGGGTCATAATCATAAGGCCGATTATCAACTAAACCCTTCATTGGGTGAAAGTGAGAAGGGATAGACTGCATAGAAGCATTCTTATGGCTAAATATTAATTTGGGTTCATCATATTGAATTCCTTTATAACTAATAAAATTTTCATCAATCAAATCCAACCCTGCTCTAGTACCGGCCTTCATAATAGCAGCATAACTTGGTATCTTACTAACTTTAAAATTAAAGCCAGAGCCAACACCTAGAGGGTAATCAACTTCAATATCATTTCTGGAAAAGATTATATTTGACCAAGCGCTAATGTATTCATTGAATTCTTTATTTCGCATTTTTTCAAAGATTGCTTTTCCAATCGCTTGCCTTACTTCTTTTTCTACATTTTCATCCAAATATGCGTATGGAAGTATTGTTAGAAAGTACCTCTTACCATCTGTACGGATTGACAGTTCAACCGCTTTGTAAACTTTACGATTAAATAGGATAATGCTCTGACCTTCAAGCCATACAATATTTTTTCCATTAGATTTTCCCTTTATTTTTTCAGCAATAGAACGTGTTAATGTAGATAGCATTAGATAGTACATACTACTATCCCTCCAAATGTCTAAATCAGAATTTGGGTTTATTGTTATTTTACTTTTAAGCCTACCTTTAAAACACATTTGAATATCATTAATTGAACCATAAGCCCATACAAATTCCTTAAATGGTACAGCTACTACTTTGTAATTTTTTGTTAACTCTTTTACTGTTTTAAAAGCTTTCTCTCCACGCTGATAGTTTATCTGAAACTGATAAACTCCATAAGGAAGCTCTAAAAGATAAAGATTACTTTTGATTACAGTATTATAATGATTTATATCGAGTTCAAAATCAGTTAATAAATCCTCTTTGTCTGATGTTAATAAGCTAGAAACTTCAGGATCGTTCCTGAATATATTTTTTGAGAGGTTAATCATCAGCTTATCAAATCCATCTGTAGGAACGTAATACGCTGTCCTACCATTCTTGCGTGCGTGAGTGATTAATTCCTCTACTTCTGGGCTTATATCTCTACCATAACCACACCAAAACAGTATCCCTCCACCTCTTTTAGAATAGCTCTCAAATAAAGTATCCATTAAAGATTTATCTCTCCCACTATAACCTGAAACAATTAGGTGTTTATCTAAAAGGTAGCTGGTGAGGTTTTCTCGAAAGGTTGTATCCTGCTCCTGTAATTCGCTATCTGTATTCTTTAAAGGGGTATATCTATAATCTCCATGAAGTTCTATAATTGGCAACTCTGACCTGTTTTGTGGAGTAAATATTCTTTTTACGGAGTCAAGAGAAATTTCAATAGGAGTTACATTAGTTTGATGAGCAGCTTTACTTACTAAGGCATCGAAGTTAGTTGTCCATACAGAAGAAATAATCCCCTTTTTATTCAACAAACACAAGAGCTTATACCCAACTGACGGTTCTTTATTTTTGCAAATTTTAGCAAAATAATCTTTTCTGTTCTTTTCAAGTGGGTAGCATTTTTCAGCGTAATATGAATACTCACGATTATCTCCTAATGGTAAAAAAGTCCCTTGATTATCTAACCAACCCTGAATTAAGTTTTTTACTGCATCAATCTTAAAATTCTCAACCCAATCTCTTGTATCATTACTTTTTGTTACATAGATTTCTTTTTTCCACTCCCAAATACAATCAGTAGCAGATTGAACTCCGGATGAAATTGATGCACCTGCTCCAAGCAAGGTTGTATAAGTATCATTATTCCCTACTTTTATGGCGCGTAAGAATTCATCAAATTCTAGGATTAAATTTGATTTAGATTTATTGGAACTCATCTGCTGGATCTGGAGCATTGTTTATTCTAGATAATTTACCTCTATAGATTATTAACTTTATTTTTAAGCCGCATAGCTCCCCTCCGGTGTCTTCCGCAATAGAGCTAAGGCCGTTAATGTATCGAGCAACGGCTGTACTTTGTCGGCCTTCGTACGCCGGAACCGTTCGGCAACCTGCTTAGGCGTAATCGGCTGACCGGCCTGATGTACAACATCACGTATAGCCTGCATCTGCTGGGCCAACTCCTTTGGCCATTCCATCGGGCCGGTATCTTCAATGGTTGCTGTTTCTGTAGTAGCTGCTGTGGGCAGGTTAATGCCGAGTTGCTGCTGACCGGGTGTTTGATAGGCTGGACGTAAATACCGGATATGACCCGCCTGTTCTTCGTGGGCACGTTCGTGGTTCAAGCGAACTAGACGGTTGAGAATTTCGGCTTCAGGTATATCTGCGGGCCATCGGTAAGCTTCTGCGACAGCGGCATCTAGTTGCTGATGCAGACTCAGTACCACCGACGCTAGCCCCTGCTGATTAATGGTTTGCTCTTTGGCGTTCAGCGGCTCCCCTGCTCTCAGCTTCTCTATCACGTTGTACAAATCGGTAAGCGTCAGCGTAGGGTATTGCACCTGCTGACGTTTACGATGTGCGTCTAACTCTTCGGCCAGTTCACGGATGCGTGCCTGCTGTTCTGTTGTAGCATCAGGAAAAGGGAAAGTGTCAAAACATCGAGTTTTATCATATACTGGATCGTTACCTACTCCCATTCTACCGCCTGCCGCTAATGCCCAAACCACGTGAATCTGTGAAGAAAGTACTCCTAAATAATAAGCATCAGCTAGAGCTATTGCTATTAGCTTATCATCAGGCAAAACATTGTTCTCCAAGAAGACGAATACACGATGCTTAGCTACTTGAGCAGTAACAATATACCTCAACTGACCCTGCAAAGCTGGCCTAAATGTTGAACGTGCTTCAGCAAATATCCACCAGCGATTCTTCGTAGTCTCTCGTCTTACTTCATCACGTTGAGGCTTTACTGTATTATAAATATGCTGGTATACAGCCGGAAATTTGTGTATTACTTGTTGTTCGGTAAGGCCAAATAAATCGATAATCATTAACTGGCGACAGTTACCAGTAATGTCTTTACCATTCCTAAATGGCTTTATATATTGCTCTAACTCTGGCACTAACCCTAACCCTAGTTTTTGTGCCTCTTCTTTGTCTATGACAAAACCTTGCCCAACAGGTATTACCCCTCTACTGCTTATACCTGCATTCGCTTTAAGAAATTTAGCACTTGTTAAGTCTGCTCCAATTGACAGATCGGGATTCACACTACCTACTGATTCACGTAACTGCACTTGATGGGCTTCTTCCCCATTTACAATTTCTTCTTTAACAACGATGGCTAATAAACCCTCAACTTTGCCTCGCTGAGCCACAGTCATAGCAACGCGAACATCAGCGCCTTCAGCAGCATCAATCCATGGGTGATTTGGTATAGCAAAGACTAATGATATAGGATTATCTTCTGCTTCCATGTGCCGTTGCAACACACGACGGTTAAATATTTGAGTCAGAGAATTAGTAGTTATAAAACCAAAACGCTCTGTTTTACCTTGTTTAATGGCATCGGCAGCTTTGTCCCACCAATACATGACTAAATCCGCTGAGTCCGGTACATGATTCGCATAGGCTTTACGTAAAGCATCAGCATAGCCATCACCTAGCAATTCGCGCATACGCTTATTTCCTACAAAAGGAGGGTTACCCACAATAAAGTCAACTTCCGGCCACTCAGCAGGTTTAGCCTGAGGGTAGCCGTACACGGTTACACGGGCGCCTTCGTCTGGTACTGGCTGGCCGGTAACGGGGTGTATTTTAGTAGTTACACCATCCCAACGTGTAATCGGCTGTCCGTTGGCATCCAGCCGAGGTACGGGGGTGCCGTGTTGCAGCACAGCATCCTGCTGATGGATGTTCTCGTATTCGTCCAGCAGCGGCTCGCGTAGTTCGCTGTCTCCGTGGGTACGCAGGTGCCATTGCAGGTAGCCAATCTTCAAAACGACATCGGCAATAGCGGCAGCGCGTGGATTTAGCTCTAGCCCCAGTAGTTGACGCGGACTCACAGTAGTACCTCCACCTAAATTGAGCAGACCCGCCTGACCGTAGCTGTTAATAGCGGCTAATACTTCGCCCTCCAGACGCTTTAGGTGTTCCAGCGTTACATAAAGGAAGTTGCCAGAACCACAAGCCGGGTCTAATATCTTGATTGACGTAAGACGATTCAGGAAACGTAACAGTTCAGCACGGGCTTCCTTTGACTTGTTCTCATCCAGTAGTCGGGCGGCAGCCGCCTGTGCCGCCGTCCACTCCTGTCGCAGAGGCTCCAGTACCGTGGGCAATACCAACCGTTCTACGTACCGGCGTGGAGTGTAGTGTGCGCCCAGGCTGTGCCGTTCGCGGGGATCAAGAGCCCATTCCAGTAGAGTACCGAAAATAGCCGGTTCTACGGCTGTCCAGTCTGCTTCGGCGGCTTTCAACAATAGCTCAATCTGGTCGGCAGACAAGGATAGGGCTGTGGCATTGTGGAAAAGTTTACCATTGAATCGGCGTAAGGGGGCTCTCAGTTCTGATGAGAACCCGCCTGTATCCATCTTCTGCCATAAGTTTTGCAATACGTCAGGCAAGTATTTCTGTAGGTCAGGAGCCGCATATTGTCGGAGCATACCAGTAAATGAATCCTTTGGAATCAACCCTACGTCTTCCGAGAACATGGTAAACAGGCAGCGCATCAGGAATTGCGCTACCACATCCGGCGCATGACCTGCCCGTTCAAGCTGAGTGGACACTTTTGCTAAATAGCTAGCGAGTTCGCGGGTTACCAAGGCTGACCGCTTACTTGGGTCTAATTCACTCGGTTCAAGAAAAATCTGGCGGAGCATAGCACGAATACTCTCCTGCTCCAAATCCGCCAGGGATAGTCGAAAGCGGGTCTGACTGGGAAAAGGAATAAAAGAATCGCCTACTCCAGCAAAGTTGCTGTAAATGTCGATGCAGTAGCCAATATCGACTACCAGCACGAACAGCGGTCGGGGTTCATCAGCCGGAAGCGCCCTTACATAGTTTATTGCCTGGTTACGAGCCGTTTCCATCATCTGCCCCCATTTAGGGGTATTACGAGCAGCATGTCCTTTCCGGCGCTTTTCTGGAGCTAACCCTAATTCGGCACGTTCCACCGCCTTCTGCTGGTCAGGAGTATCTGTGCCTTGCTTGGCTTCCAGTACAAAACACCCCCGCTTATATAGGTCAATACGGCCGGTGCTTTTTTTCACGCCATCATTAAATTCGACGGCCCGCTCCAACACGTAGGCATCCTGAGCGGGATTATCGGTGGTGGGGTCAGGGCGGGGTACGCCTAATAAATCGCAAAGGTCTTGTAAAAACAGGCCGTAGTTGGCCCGCTCTGCTCCGCCAGCAGGTTTCCAGCGGGCTTCAAATTCGGAAAAGGTCACGGTCGAAAATGGTATAGCCGGGTGTCTAAGGTAGCAAGATAGTGACTTGACCAGACTGGAGAAAGCAATAGATGTGGATAACTGCTAAATAAATGCGTAATTTTCAAGGGAGCGGTGACGGATTGCTTCGGTTGCGTCAAAATGAACAATAGCTACTTCGTTCATGTACAAGTTCCTGACCTCCGTACTAACGATTCTCTTTACCAACCCCATCCATTCAGATCGGGAGTTTGCCGCCAGTGAAGCCCTGGTCGCCGTTCTGCTGATGATGGCCTCTATGCTGCTGGCAGGGCTGTTGCTTTGACAGGTATTGCATATCTCATCGAATTTTATTAATCTTCCCTCATAGTAAGGGTGTAAGTGCAAACTCCCTCACGAAGTCATTCTGCACAATGTCCGGAGTGAGAAGCCTCCCACAGAGGCAACTTAGCTCGGCATTCACTATGGTGATTTTATAGGTCAACTTACCACTATGGCTTAGCAGGTGACAAGAATATGCTTGATTTCACTGAAATAAGTACGACATAAAAAGTGCAAATCTGACTTGATATTGTTCAAATAAATACAAAAAGTACGACAAAACTTTCGCATATTTACGAGTTACCGGTCATGCTAAAAGACGACAGTGCAACAATAAAACGATAGAATAAATGAACAGACAAGCCAACGCTTCAGCAAAATCAAAAGAGCTGCAACCCATCGTACAAGCCGACACAGTTGCAGCACATTTGCTTTTGCCCCAACGCACTTGGCAGCAGCGGACAATGACTTTTACTAGATTAATCCTTTTTGTTTTTCTATTTCTCTCAACGACTTTATCAACTTTTGCCCAGACAAACCCAAGACATGTAAAGGTGAGCGGTTATTATCGTAAAGACGGAACTTATGTTCAACCGTATTTCAGGACTGCCCCTAACTCAACAAACCGAGACAACTTTTCGACAAAAGGGAATACAAACCCTTATACTGGTAAACCTGGGTGGATAGAGCCTGACAGCAAATACAATACATTTTATTACAGCACTTACACCTACCCTACCAATAAAGCCCAAAGTGGCTATACGACAACAACCACAGCAAAAACCAATCTGCCAATACAATACAAAAACAGGACATATATTGAGGATGAATATGGAGGTTATTCATGCTATTTGACTGTTAAAGATGAACGGACATTTAATATTTACGACATGAAAGACGAACTCATCTTATATCTAGTTATCAATCATCGTGGAGATTGGAGAATTTTTGATAGTAATTGGATTTACATCAAAACCATATTTGTAGAAACAGAAAAATGAGAATAGGTTTAATCATCATATTGACATTTTGTTTGATCAAGCTAACGCTTGCCCAAACCTCTTATGAAAGCCCATTGGGTTTCACACTAAGTTTTGACAAAACTTGGAAACGATTACCTAAAGAGGTATTGCAACAGCGAATGAAAGATGTAAAAGACTTTTTAGAATATAGAAAGGATATTCAATTTGATGCTTGTTATCAGAAAATCGGAAATGCTGATATGGATTACCCATACATACTTTTTAAGAATGTTTATGCGACCACATCAAATGAAGATGAAATCAAAAAAGTTCAGGAATACTTCACCAACAAACCTCAATTTGAAAAAGTAATTGAAAACCTAGTTAATGGAAAATTTGGAGTAGAGCTTAAAGTCGGAAAAAACTATTATGATGCGAAGAATAAAATATTAATTTTCACCTATGATATGGGAATAAGTATTAAGGGGAATTTGGTTGGAATGTTTGCCTTCTACTTTGGCAAAAATGCCAGCTTAATAACCTATTGCTACTCATACAAGGACGAATTTAAGTATGACCAAAAAGAATTTCTAGACATCATCTATTCCATAAAAGATAAAGGAATGGTAAACACAATGGGTAACTATGTTTCAAAACATGACCTTGCTGTAAAATATTACAATGATGGAAAAATGCAATCCGAAGCAGGTAATCGTGAAGCAGCCATAAGTTTTTATACAAAAGCCATTGAAAACTATCCTGTGGAAGATAGTTACATGAAGTCCGAAGCATATTACAACAGAGGCTTAAACAAACGTTATCTCAATAATTATCAAGGAGCAATTGCCGATTATACAGAAGCGATAAAACTCCGACCCGATTATTATAAGGCCTACAATAACAGAGGTTTTGCCAAACTTCAAATCGAAGACTATGCGGGTGCCATTTTAGATTTCACTCAAACCATTAAATATGATAATTACAATACTGAATTTACCAGTATGGCACTAGGAAATAGAGGTATTGCAAAATTGTCACTTGGGCAAGATGGTTGTCCTGACTTGAAAAAGGCTATCGAGTTAGGAAATAAGAATGTGATAAAAGCCTACAACGAACTTTGTAAATAAATCAAAATCAATAATTACTAACAATTAAATTCAAACAACATGTTCAAAAATCCATTTTCATTTGAAGGTCGTATCAGAAGATTAGAATACGGTCTAAGTCACCTTATTGGCACTTTTATCTTTTATGTAATAGCATTTTTGGTAGGTGCAATCTCTGGCTCATCAGGAGATGACGGAATATTTGCAATTCTATTTCTTTTCTACATTCCTTACTTATGGTTTATTTGGGCTCAAGGGGCTAAAAGATGTCATGATCTTGGGAATAGCGGTTGGTGGCAACTAATCCCTTTCTATGCATTATGGATGCTTTTCCAAGACGGACAACCCGGACCAAACCAATACGGTGAAAACCCAAAGGGAATTCAAGTTATTGGAGGACAAACCTACCAAGGGGGACAAACATATCAAGGCGGTCAAAATACAGGAACATCAGGCGGTTATCAAGGAGGATACAGCGGTGGACACAATAACCCTACAACAAATTATTCATCAACTGAAAACCCATCTAACTCTGGCGGTTACAAGGACGGTGATTTATACAAATAAAATCAATCAATATGCACGATATTAGAAATCTCACAATCAGCAGCACGAACCCCTGCTTACTTGTTTACTTAATTGACCAAAGCGGTTCAATGAATGAAAAATTCGGAAATGCTTCACATACAAAAGCGGTCGAAGTTACCAACGCCATAAACGACATTTTGTATGAAGTTGGTTTACGTTGCATTGGAAGCGGTGGCGAACTCAAAAACCGATTTGAAATTGCGATTATAGGTTATGGCAAACAAGAAAATGTTGTTCAATCAGGATGGGAAGGTCAACTATCAGGGAAATGGGTAGTTTCAATTAAAAATATTTTTGAATTCCCGCTTGGACAAGAAAATGATAAACCAATTTGGATTAAACCTTACTCAGTGAGTAATACCCCAATGACAAAGGCTTTTGAAAATGCTAAACGCCTTTGTAACGACTGGATCAACTGGGGAAATCACAGGGATTGCCATGCCCCCATAATCATTAACATAACTGACGGTGAAGCCACAGATGCGGGAAGCAATTTTAATGCTTTAAAAAGTCAGGTAGAGCAAATAAAAAGCTTGAGAACCAACTACGGTTCGGTTAGCATTTTAAACATTCATATTTCAACAAGAGCAGGTGACAAATTATTATTCCCAAGTGAAGTAAATACAGGTGACAAATTTGAAAGGCTTCTATTCGAGATGTCCACCCCACTTGATGAAAACATGATAAGAATAGCCCAACAGAAAGGGTATGACATTCGACATAATGCAAAAGGTTATGTTTTCAATGGCAATGCCACGGACTTAATTAACTTCTTAAACATTGGAACACCACAGTAATGGGCATAACAGTTTTACAACTTCATAAAAGAGCATCCTATGAATTTAAATACATACAGGATAAGTATGCAGTAAATTCCGAAAGGAAAACTTTTGCATTAGCAGATGGAACAACACAGAGTTTCAATTCCGAAATTTGGGCAGAGATAATTACAAAAGGATTTGTAGAAAATCCAATCTTTAATGCAAATGAACTTATTACTTCATTTACAAAGCAGGTAGAATTATACAAAAGTGCCAAATTTGAATTTAGCACCAATCCAGCTAAAGCATCGTTAGAAAAAGCAAAACAAAATAAAGGTGGTACAGCCACCTTTATCGGTTTGCAATTCAATGAGCAAAACAAACTTGACGTAATATCATGCGGTGATACGAATTTATTTTTGCTGAATTCTGAAAATAAAATCATTCCATTTCCTTTTGCTGATGTGGATAGTTTAGACGCTAACAATTATTTCATTAATACCGAGCAGCTATTGCAAAATAAAATTGATGAAACATTTTTTAAGCAAAGAACACTTGAATATTCGCCTTCGGGTATTCTGATTATAGCAACTGATGCTCTTAGTAGGCTTATTTTGAAAAAGCCTTCTACAATAACAGAACTTTTAGGAATTAAGAATTTTGATCAATTACATGAATTCTGTTTAAAATATTGGGAAAATAAAGAACTCCAGGAAGATGACATTTCAGCTATCATTATTCCATTTAATAATATGGCAGATTTAAAGCTAATTCATCCGCCAAAAGATTTTTCTTTTCCCAAAGAAAAAGAAGAAGAATTTATCCCATCATCCTTACAACAAAAAAAACAAACAAATTATACTGACATGGAAATGAACGAAATCAGAAACCAATTTAATGGGGTCGCTCAAGACTTTCATCAAGTCAAAAAAAAACTAAAACTACACGAAATGCTACTGATGGTAGCAATTAGCCTTTTGATGGTAAACATACTACTCATGTATTTTTTGCGACCAACGAATTCTAAAGATGATATTTCAAATGCGAAAGCGAAATCAGAAAATGCAATTATTAAAAAACATGAAAATACTATTGGTGATTTGAAATCAGAAATTCAAACACTTAAAAGTAAAATCACCGATTTAACTCAACCAAAGGAAGAGCCAAAAGAAGAAAAGACTGAGCCGACCAAAACAAGCCAAACCATATCCAAGGAAGAAGCGAAGAAGAGACAGGAAGAGTTAATTAAAGCTGGCTATAAAGTAACCGCAGATGGCATATGGGGAGCACAATCTGAAAAAACTTGGAATGAATATCAACTAAAGAAAAAAGATAAGAAGTAGTAATGGCTAAGAATTATCCAACCATTGGTGAATACAACCAACTTATGCAAAAAAAAGGCGGTAGTGCTTTTAAGTCTTTGAATGGTATAAATCTAATTCCATCAAAAACATCACCAATTAAGGTTTACTTATTTGGTTCAGGTGCATTTGCAGCAGTCTTTAAAGGTTCGCTGAATGGTAGAACATATGCTATTAGATGTTTTTTGTCAGCTGAAGACGAAACAATAAATCGCTACAAAGCAATATGTAGTTATCTAAAAAACATCCATTCATCATGGAAAACTGATTGTGAATTTATAGAAAATGAAATATCTCTAAATGGCAATGCATATCCAATTCTGAAAATGGAATGGATGAACGGACTACTCATTAACCAATTTGTTTCAAATCATTTAAGTGAAAACAAAGTATTGGCAGAATTACAAGCCAAACTGGTTTCAGTATCCGAAGACTTGGAAAGAAACAAAATAGGTCATGGCGATATTCAATGTGGTAATATCATTATTTCAGGGACATCTGACGATTTTCAGGTTAAACTAATTGACTACGATGGAATGTATGTTCCAGATTTAGCTTATAAGAAATCTATCGAAAAAGGCAGAAGTGAATTTCAGCATCCTAAAAGGACACTAAATAATTTTAGCCCCGAAATGGACAGATTTTCATTTTGGGTTATGATAACAGCTCTAGAAGCACTCAAACATGACAAAACTCTTTGGCGTGAAGTAATGCAAGGTGGCTTCAACACACTTGATAATTTCCTTTTTACAATTCAGGACTTTCTAAATCCTAATCAATCTGCTTTATTTAATAGACTTTATAATCTAAACTCAACATCGCTTAATTTCTATTTAGAAACACTCAAATGGTTATGTAACAGTGAATATTCGGTTATTCCACCGCCAGCGTTATATGGAAATTCTTCCAATATTACAAAATCTATCCCCTCGGAACATCAGAAATATGTTCCAAACAGTCAAAGTATTGATAGAACAGTATCTGCCAGTAAGTATAAAATTATTACAACCAATGGCACTGCATCAGTATTGACATCCACATTTCAAAAACTTGGTTCGACACCTTTAGAACTTGACAAACAAACCTATGAGGGAAAATTGATTTTAGTTTCAAACGGCAAGGAGACAAAAAGAATTACACTTAACTCACATCAAAACTTAATAGAAATAAAATTTGATTAATAGCCCACGCAATTGGTGGCACATTTGCAAAACCGCACAAGCCCAACGCACAAGACAAATTTTGCAAAAGAGCCACCAGGCCAACGCACAAAGACACTGCAAAATGGACAAACAACAACACGACAGAAAAGAAGCACGAACCGGTAACATGGGTTTGGCGTCATGCGGGGTGACGTGCTTAAATTCAAGTGCAGTTTTTCAAATCAACTTTAGTACTGGGTTGACAGTTTTGTGCCCTGAAATCCCGCACGAACGCCAAGCCCAAAACCGTTGTCCAAACGCTAATGCTTGTAAAGAATTCGACGGGGTAGTAATAAATATAAGGGATGCCCGATCCATAACAGACCGGTGCGGGTAATTACTATGTTTCCCTGCTACGTTGGGTGACAAAGCGCTTAACCACATAGGTTGTGTTAGCCCACCCCGGCAAACTGCCGTTGCTGGCCCGAATGCCGACCGTTGTATGGCTTTGCTCGTCCTTTGACTGATGGACAACATAGCTCAGGTCTTTTTTGGGAAAGAAGTCCCGCGCAGCTTCCGCCAGAGCGAGCGGCAACGTCTGTTGCTCAAACTCCCATGTCGTCACTACGCCGGGTTGCCCTAATGGACTGGTGTAGGTGTCCTGATACATGCGGCTGTAATTGGCTTGAACAAAGGCTACCACGTCTTGAATAGTGGCTACCTGTGCTGCAATCATCGTCATTGTTTTGAGAGTCAGGGATTAATTGAATGCTACGCCGGTAATCTGCGTGGCGTTCCATTTGGCATCAGCCGTGATTTTCCGCTGCCAGCAGCCGCCAGAACGAGACCAATTGAAGCCGCTCTTTTTGAGCTGGTCAATTACGGCCTGTTCCGGTTTTTGTCGTGCATAATCTGTAGCCGGTCTGGATGATAGGAAAACATCATAGCCCCACGCTTCAGGCCCTGCCAATCTGCTCCCTTAGTTTCGTCTGCTATCGGCCCATACTAAAGTCTCTCCGCTTCGGGCGTTAAAAAAGTCACTACACTTCCCATCGCCTTTACCGTCGATTCCGCCATCGGGCGCGCAGAGGTAATTACACTGCGCATCTAGTAAGGTGCTCGGCACATCACAACATCTTGGGGGAATGTAATAAACGGTTTGCCCTTTGTATTCGTAGCGGAAAACCTTTGCCGGTGGATTCCAAACGGCCTCCTGCTTAATCTGATTGATTTTATCGACAATACAGGCGGGTGTTCCTTCCAGTATATTTTCCTTTTTACACCCGAAAGCCAGTAAACTAACGAAAACAAGGTATCTGGTGAAACGTCTCATAGCTGTCGGCGTTTATATTAATAGTCTTTATAATATAAACTACTAAATCCATAATGTTACTAAACTTTTCTGGCATAAAGCGGCATGCTACCTGATGGGTGTTAATTCGTTCATCAGCGCCCATGCGCTGTCTGACTCCTCCAGTTGATGAAAAACTGGTTCGTCCGGGCGGTTTTAACAGCAGGGGTAATTCGGCCATGACTGGCTCGATGTGAGTGATTCCGGGAAGCTAATCCTGGCCTTGCCGACCAGCCGCCAATCTCTCTAACCCGGCATGAGTCCCCTCGCCGGTCTGCCGCAGCACCAATAGGGCCGTGAGCGTATCCGGCAGCGGCTGTACTTTCTCTGGCCGGGTGCGCCGGAACCGCTCGGCCACCTGTCTGGACGGGACGTCAGCGGCAGGTATAAAAACAGTTGAATGGGTTACTGAGTTATGGTATCGGTCTTAACGAGTAAACCTTTTCTACTCAGTTGCAGCGGCAGCAACCTGCTTACAAGGGAGGTAGTGCTGCCGCTGTTTTAGTTTTGACAGCGGGCTGAAGTCTGTGGGTACGTTATTTGAGCAGATTCAGCAGATACTGCCCATACCCGCTTTTGACTAGCGGCTGCGCAATGCCGGCAAGCGCGTTGCTGTCGATAAAGTTCATGCGGTAGGCAACCTCTTCAATACAACCGATTTTCAGGCCCTGCCGCTCTTCAATCACCTGCACAAACTGGCCGGCCTGCATCAGCGAGGTAAACGTTCCGGTATCCAGCCAGGCGGTACCCCGGTCCAGAATACACACCTTCAACTGCTTCCGCGACAGGTATTCTTTATTGACATCGGTAATCTCGTATTCGCCCCGCGGACTGGGTGCCAGGTGCCGGGCAATATCAACAACCTGATTATCGTAAAAATATAGGCCCGGCACCGCATAGTTGGACTTTGGCTGCGGGGGCTTCTCTTCGATAGAAATGGCGTTCATCTGCTGGTCGAACTCCACAACGCCGTAGCGCTCCGGGTCCTGCACGTGGTACGCAAACACCACCCCACCCAGTGGGTCGGCATTGCTCTGCAGTAGCTCGGACATGCCTGAGCCGTAAAAAATATTGTCGCCCAGAATCAGGGCTACCTTATCGGCGCCGATAAACTCGCGGCCAATCACAAACGCCTGTGCCAGCCCGTTGGGCTCCGGTTGCACCGCATACGAAAAAGAGCAGCCCAGCCGGGAGCCGTCGCCCAGCAGTTTCTCAAAATTCGGCAGATCGTGTGGAGTCGAGATGATCAATATGTCCCGGATGCCGGCCAGCATCAGCGTCGACAGCGGATAGTAGATCATCGGCTTATCGTACACCGGCATGAGTTGTTTGCTGACGGCCAGCGTCAGCGGATGCAGTCGCGTGCCGGAACCCCCGGCGAGGATGATACCTTTCATAGTTTAGTAGTTAGTCAATAGTCGTTAGCCGTTAGTATGTACGGGGCCGCCCGGCGGTCAAGAGTGGACACTACTTTTTACTAATGACCATCGGCTAACGACCATCGACTTATTCACCGATTTGCGTACATGTCTTCGTAATACTTCTGATACGTGCCGGAGGTGACGTTGTCGAGCCACTCCTGGTTAGCCAGGAACCAGTCGACGGTTTTTTCCAGGCCTTCTTCAAACTGAACCGATGGTTGCCAGCCCAGCTCATTCATGATCTTATGGGCGTCGATGGCGTAGCGCAGGTCGTGGCCGGCGCGGTCGGTTACGTAGGTGATACGTTGTTCGGAGGTGCCTTCCGGACGGTCCAGTTTGCGATCCATAATACCGCAGAGCAGCTTCACCAGGTCTATGTTGCGCCACTCGTTGAAACCGCCGATGTTGTAGGTTTCGCCCAGCCGGCCGTTGTGGTAGATCACATCAATGGCGCGGGCGTGGTCGATCACGTACAGCCAGTCGCGCACGTTCTCGCCTTTGCCGTATACGGGCAGGGGTTTGTTGTTCCGGATGTTATGGATCATCAGCGGAATCAGCTTTTCCGGAAAATGGTTGGGACCGTAGTTGTTGGAGCAGTTGGACAGCACCACCGGCAGGCCATACGTATTGCCGTATGCCCGGACAAAGTGATCGGAAGCCGCTTTGGACGCCGAGTACGGCGACTGCGGATCGTAGGGCGTTTCTTCCGTGAAAAATTCGTCGGGGTTGTGCAGGGAGCCGTACACCTCATCGGTCGAGATATGATAGAACCGCTTCCCGTCAAAACCGCCCGACTGGCTCCAGCTGGTTTTGGCGGCATTGAGCAGGTTGACCGTTCCGACCACATTGGTCATCACAAACGACATAGGGTCGGTGATGGATCGGTCCACGTGCGACTCGGCCGCCAGGTGGATAACGCCGTCGAACAGCATCTCGGCAAACATCGGCTCCAGAAACGACGCATCAGTGATATCGCCCCGCACAAAGGTGTAGTTCGGTGCTTTTTCAATATCGCGGAGGTTGGCCAGATTACCGGCATAGGTCAGCTTATCCAGATTATAGATCTGGTATTCCGGATACTTCGTAACAAACAACCGGACAACGTGAGAACCGATAAAGCCGGCTCCGCCGGTGATTAAGATTTTTTTCATGTAGCGTTTTGGGGTTTGAGGTTTGAGGTTTGAAGTAGGTAGTTAATGATGCGTCAGCCCAACGTTAAACTTCAAACGGCACCGGCCGCCCGGCTCAAACTATCTTACTCAATTTCTTCTGCCAGGCCCAGGCGTCGCGCAGGGCATCGCCCAGAGACCGTTGGGCCTGCCAATCCATATCCCGGTTGGCTTTGTCCACGACCGCATAAATCTGTTCGACATCGCCCGGCCGGCGCGGACCAGTGGTGTAGTTTACCTGGATGCCGTTTACGTCTTCAAATGTCCGAATCAGTTCGAGTACAGAAGCGCCGTGTCCGGTACCGATATTGTATACATCGTACAGCGAGTTCGTACGGCTCTGGTCGAGCAGCCGCAAGGCACTGACGTGGGCATCGGCCAGGTCCATTACGTGGATAAAGTCGCGTATACAGCTACCGTCGGGGGTGTTATAGTCGTCTCCAAATACCGTCAGCTTCTCCCGCAGGCCGGCGGCTGTCTGGGTGATATAGGGTACCAGGTTGCCGGGAACACCCCGTGGCAACTCGCCAATCTGGGCGGAGGGGTGAGCCCCGATGGGATTGAAATAACGCAGGGAAAAGGCTTTGATCGGCGTACCGGCATGAACCGTATCGCGGATAATGTCTTCGCAGATAGCCTTGGTGTTGCCATACGGCGACTGGGCCGGCAGCCGGGGCGTATCTTCCGTTACCGGCAATATCTCAGGCTGTCCGTAGACCGTGCAGGACGACGAAAAAACCAGGTTACGGACGTTGAACTGCGGCATAAGTTCCAGCAGCAGCATGGTCGAGTCCAGGTTATTGCGGTAATACTTCAGCGGTTGCTGGACCGACTCACCCACGGCTTTGTAGGCCGCAAAGTGAATAACGCCGGAGAGTTGTTCCGTTCGGAAAATCTCCGTCATGGCTGCGGCATCGTTACAGTCGGCGTGGTAGCAGATAATGTCGCGCCCCAGAATAGCCCGCAGGCCATCCAGCACAGCAGGCTCCGAATTGGAGAAATTATCGACGATAACCGGCTCAAAGCCGGCTTCGACCAGGGCCACTACGGTATGGGAGCCGATAAAACCAGCTCCGCCGGTAACCAGAATTTTTTGGGACGAACTATGTGTAGATACCAAATCGTTTTGTTAAAAATTTTGTTGTTACTTGCAGAGGGGCCTCCCAGAAAAAGCGTTTTGGAAAGGCGGACAAAAGTATAAAATTCGGTACCTTTCTGAAAACACTATTTATTATAGGACCACCGATTCCCTCCTGAACGGAATACGATGAACGATAACGAAATCAAAGCACTTATATCTCTGCTCGACGACGAAGACCAGGAAGTGGTACAACATGTAGAGACGCGAATTCGCCAGATCGGCGGCCAACTGATTCCTTACCTCGAAACCGAATGGGAAGGCAGTTTTAACGCCAGCCTGCAAAAACGGATCGAGGAGCTTATTCATGATCTGCAATACCAGTCGGTGCTGGAGCGGATGCAGGCCTGGAAGAATGGTGGGGCTATGGACCTGCTGGAAGGACTCTGGGTGGTGGCTACCTACCAGTACCCGGATCTGTCGCTCGAGAAGTTGCGGCAGGACCTGGAGCAACTATACTACGAGGTATGGGTGGAAGTAAAGGCCGATATGCACCCGGTGGATCAGGTGCGGGCGCTCAACAATGTTTTTTTCAATAAGCTGAAGTTTGCGGCCAACACGAAGCATTTTCATTCGCCGGCCAACTCGATGATCAATCAGGTGCTCGAATCGCGCCGGGGAAATCCAATCTCGCTCTGTGTGATTTATATGCTGATCGCCAACAAGATCGGTCTGCCCATTTACGGCGTTAACCTGCCCAACCTGTTTGTGCTGACCTACAAGGCACCGGCCGGAGTGCAGTTTTACATCAACGTATTTAACCGGGGGCTGGTGTTCTCCAAAAACGACATCGACCACTACATTGCCCAGTTGAACCTGAAGCAGTCGGATATATTTTACCAGCCCTGCTCTAATCTGGATATTATTCGCCGGATGCTGCGTAACCTGACCCTCTCCTTCGAGAAAAACGGCGATGCCGAGCGCGTCAAAGAAGTGGAGCGGATGCTGGACTTCATTAAAGACGACGAAGACTCACTGCCACTGTCGGATTATTCGCAGAAAAGCTGAGTTAATGATGAATGATAAACGATGAGCGATGAATGAGGCTGGCGCAAGCCTTTCATTCATCGCTCATCGTTTATCATTAAAAGGCTACGGCCAGCAACCCGGGTCCGGCGGCCCGGCAGCAGATGGTGAGTTCTTCGGCGTGGTCGGGCAGGCGAACGTGGCCGGTGAGTTGGGTGGCCCCATCGGCGAACGGCTCAATCAGCAGGTGTTCGCGGAAGGTAAGCTGGCGTTTGCCGTACAGTTTATACAAGGCTTCTTTGGCACACCAGTATACCGCCAGCCGCATCAGGTCCTGACCGGCATGGGCGGTTTCGGTCTCCGACAGAACGCGGGGCACCACCCGCACAAACTGCTCCCGCAACGGTTCAATATCGATACCAACGGGTCGGCTGGCGTGCCAGACCACAGCCGCCCAGCCCGACGTATGCGTTAGTGAGATATGCCCGGCTTGCTCAGCTGGAGAGGCAATCAGGTGAGGCTTGCCAAATTCATCTTTGAACAGACCTGTATAAGCCAGCCCCTGGCTCTCTGCCAACTGCCGCATAGCCGTCCGGCAGGCCATCCACTCTACCCGCTGGGCCGGATGCGTAATACCGGCCAGATCAGCCAGCTCCGGCTCCGTCAGGGGTAGGCTGGTTCGCAGATTCGCTTCATCTTCCTCAATTTTCCACAATAGGGCGGTGCATTCCGGATTGAAAGCAAAAGACGTAAACTGAGGCATTGGATCATGAGCAAATATAAAGCAAATATACCACCCTAAAGCAGCTCTACAGCACCTTACGCCGACATCTGTTCGCCAGAACTGCCGTTTAATAAAAACAAACCGCTTCCACGACGGTAACATGGTCTTTCTCTTATATTTAGCCACGTATTAAAACCTCAAACTATTATCATGAGAACTCACCTGTGGTTCCTGCTGGCTGTCCTCTTCTTACTGGCAGGATGCACCAAAGATTTGGAAGTTGTATCATCACTCTCTGACGTCAGGCAGGACGTTGTTGCGGAGAAGAGGCAATCCAGTACCGTTACCACCGTCGACGGGACCCTTTCAGCGTTTGGCTGCTCAACGCTTACCCTGAAAACGGGAGAAATCTACCAGATTTGTAAACCAGCCAACTGGAACGGCGATTTGATTCTGTACGCCCACGGGTATGTTTCGTCGTATTTGCCCCTGGCCATACCGACGGAAGCCGATGCCTATGTTCCCCTATTCCTCAGCCAGGGGTATGCCTTTGCTACCACCAGCTATAGCGCCAATGGCCTGGCCATTCAGACTGGCATCGACGATATGTTGGAATTGCGGAAATTCTTTATCAAACAGTACGGCACCCCTAAAAACATCTACTTAACCGGAGGGTCTGAGGGCGGGATTGTTACGACCCTGGCTATTGAGCGGTATCCGAAGCTGTTCAGTGGCGGTTTATCCTTATGCGGCCCCTGCGGTGATTTCCAGCGACAGATCAACCGCTACGGCGACGTACGGGTTCTGTTCGATTATTTCTTTCCCGGCATACTTCCCGGCACGGCCATAAACATCCCGGATCAGCTTATTCAGAACTGGCCTGGTTACTCGGGAGCAGTTGGCGCTACGCTTATTAATAATAGTGAGCCTGGGGGGAAAACCTGGCAATTTCTGGCGACCGCCTTTGGAAATGAAGAGCTTGCCGGCTTTCTGCAAAGCCCTGAGAATATTGGGGAAACGGTTCTCAGCTTGCTGTGGTACAATGTGTTTGCCACCCGCAATGCGGTGGAGGTGCTAAAAGGACAACCCTACGACAACATAGGCCGGGTATACATCAATCCGTTCTTTGCAGGCAATCCAGCAGCGAATGCAATGCTGAATCAGCAGGTGCAGCGAATTGCCGGGGACAAAAAAGCGATGAAAACGATTGAAAAAGACTACCAGACCAGCGGACTCATCAGCGTACCGCTGGTCACCATGCATACGGCGGGAGATCCCCTCATCCCCGTCTGGCATTTGCCGCTCTATCAGCAGAAAACCCTTGTGCAGGGAACCAGCGCCCTGTTCACCGGTATTCCCATCAACCGGTTTGGACACTGTACCTTTACGCAACTTGAGGTTGCTATGGCTTTTGGTGCACTGGTTCAGCAGGTATCCGGACAAATGCCAGCCATTACCCAACGGCTTATTGAAAAGGGCAAAGCTACAGACGGAAAAATTGTTCAGTCCGTTAACCTGATCCGGACGGAGATCAGCAAAAACCCGTACGCCGTCTCTGCCTTATAATCTTGCTGAACACCAGAAGACAAAGCCCCATCTCCGGAGAAATGGGGCTTTGTTATGTCCGAAGCTTTGAACGGTATTACACAAAGCAATAAGTTTGCAGCCGTTATGTTCCAATTTGCTCTTTCGGATGACGATAACGGTTAAAAAAGCAGACACCTTCGGCGGGCACCGCGACTGTGTATACGCGCTGGAAAGCGGGGCCACGCCCGAAACCTTTTTTTCGGCCGGTGCCGATGGCCTGGTTGTCCGCTGGCAACTCGACCGCCCCGACCTGGGGGATCTGATTGCCCGCGTCCCGGCTTCGGTCTACGCCCTGGCGTTCGACCCGGCCGACGGCCTGTTGTGGGTGGGGCAGAACTACGAAGGCGTCCATGTAATTGACCCGAACCAGAAAAAAGAGGTCTGTTCGCTGAAGATCACTTCGGCCGCCATATTCGACATTCAGCTGTACCGGCAAACGGCTTACGTAGCTTTATCGGATGGGGTAGTGGTGCTACTGAACATGCATGACTTTACCGTCAGGCGGCACCTGAAAGCCTCCGACAAGAGTGCCCGCAGCATCAGTATCAACCCGGTGGAGCGGGAACTGGCCGTCGGCTACAGCGACCATACGGTCCGGATATTCGACCTGGAAACCAACGCCCTCAAACACACCCTGGCCGCGCATACCAACTCAGTCTTTGCGGTACGCTACTCACCCGATTTCCGGTGCCTGCTCACGGCCGGCCGCGACGCTCACCTGAAAGTCTGGGATGTAGAAGCCGGCTACACCGAAAGCCATGATGTGGTTGCCCATCTGTTTGCCATCAACCACGTTACGTATAGCCCGGACGGTCGCTGGCTGGCCACGGCCAGCATGGACAAAGCCGTTAAGATCTGGGATGCTGCCACCTTCCGGCTCCTGAAAGTGGTAGACCGCGCCCGGCACGCAGGTCATGGCACATCGGTGAACAAACTGCTGTGGACCGCCTACCAGAACCAGCTCTTATCGGGTAGCGACGACCGGACAATCTCCGTTTGGGAGATTACGGAAACCGGTTTTCGCTAAATGAATGGGTCTAAAAGTGGAATTTTCGGCCATTTTGTTGCTTTTTCCAATTAAAGGCTGTTACTTTTCCACATTTCAGAAGCCAATAGGGCACCAAAACGAACCATTTGTATGAAGATAACACCCATCGAGATTCGTCAGCATACATTCGAGAAGGGCTTACGGGGATATAAATCAGAAGAAGTTGACGCTTTTTTAAACTCTTTATCGCAGGAGTGGGAGCGAATCATCAGCGAAAACAAAATGCTTAAAATGCAGCTTGAACTGGCTGAGAAAGAGCTGAACAAGCTGAAGGAGGTCGAACTGATTCTGTTTAAAACCCTCAAAACGGCCGAAGATACCAGCAGCCAGATTACCGAGCAGGCCAACCGGGCCGCCGAGCAGTACCTGGGCGAATCGCGGCAGAAGGCCGATGAAGTTCTGGCCGAAGCCCGCAAAAAGTCGGCTATTCTGGTGCAGGATGCCGAAAACCAGGCCCGGTATATTAAAGAGAATATCCTGAATGACCTGAAGTCGATTGAGAGCGACTTTAAGGCAATGGAACGCTACAAGGAGAACCTGATTGTTCAGATCCAGGCCTTAGCCAACAATGCCCTGGACAGCGTAGACCGGTTTGAAAAGAAATACGCCAAACAATCGGTGAAGAACAAGATCGACGAGGTGGCCTCGCAACTGGAAGATGCCCCGGCCAACGCCGAAACATCAGAAAAAGCCGGCTCCGGTGAAACCCAGGCCATGCCGGCCGTTGACCAGACCGGTCCGCTGACGGAGCAGGCAGAAACCGCCCCGGTTGAAGCCGAAGCCTCTCCGGCGGTGACAGAAGGCGTTACCGAAGCCGTTGAGCAGCAGCTCTCCGCAGAGTTGGCATCTACCGAAGAAGCCGTTGCGGACGCAGCCTCCGACGAAACTGCCTCCGACGACCGGCCGGCGGGTACCACAGAGCCGTCTGCATCGGCAAGTGCCGGAGAGGTGGAAGAGCCCGTAACGGCCGGGGCTGGTCCTGTGGGCGTGGCTGGTCAACCCGAGCCTGTACCCGCAGCGGCTCTGTCCGGGCAGCCGAAAAAGCCTGGTGGCTCGTTTTTCGATCAGTTTTAGTGGGAACCATCACGCTCGAAGGCCTCGAATTTTTCGCCTATCACGGCTTTTACGACGAGGAGCAGAAAATTGGCAATAAGTATTCGGTAGACATCACCGTCACCACCGACTTCTCGGAAGCGGCCCGCCGAGACCGCCTGAGCGCGACGGTCAATTACGAGGAGTTATACCGTATTGCCGCCACTGCCATGCAGCGCCCGGCGCGGTTGCTGGAACACATTGCCCATACTATTATCGAGGAAGTACGGGCGCGTTACCCGAACGTCGAGTCGGTGGAGGTGAGCGTATCCAAGTTCAATCCACCCGTCGGCGGAGTCTGCCAGCGTGCAAAGGTTAGGTTGATTGGTTAGCTGGTTGATTGGTTAACTAGTTAATCAATCAACCAGCCACTGTTTTTTTCTGCTTACTGGAACCGGTATTCTGGGGAGGCAGGCTACTCACCTCCGTTTCCCGCTCCTGCTGTTCAACATAAACGGCATAGTCGGCCGGCTCGATCCGGACGCCGAAATGACTGGCGTAGGCCTGCGTGAACTCTGCCCCGAAATAAAGAATGGCGGCCGTATAATAGATCCAGATCAGCACCACCATTAGCGACCCGGCAGCTCCGTAAGTCGACTCGGTACCGGTTGTCTGGATATAAAGCCCAATCAGGTAGCGACCGACCAGGAAGAGTATAGCGGTGAAAAATGCTCCCCATTTTACATCGGTCCAACTGATCTTTACGTCGGGCAAAAACTTGAAGATAATGCCGAAGAGTGTAGCAATAACGGCAAAGCTGATCGCGAGGTTAATGCCATTAACTAGCCAGAGGGTAATATCGGGCAGGTAGCGAGTCAATATATCGCTGAGCGCCAGCACCAGGCTATTGATCACCAGTGAAACCACCAGCAGAAAACCCAGGCTGATTACCAGAGAGGAAGATAGCAGCCGGTCTTTGATCATTTTTAGCCAGCCGCGCTTGGGTTTGGCCTTTACCTTCCAGATCATGTTGATCGAATCCTGGATTTCGATAAATACCGTGGTTGCACCAATCAGCAGCGTAACCAAACCGGTAACCAGCGCGGTAATGGTATTACCCGATAATCTGACGTTTCGGATCATCTCCTGGATTTGCTTAGCGGCATTGTTTCCGACCAGGTCGTTGATTTCCCCAAAAATTCGTCCCTGTATCGCTTCTTCGCCGAAGAACAGGCTCGCCAGTGACATCAGCAGTACCAGCAGCGGGGCCAGTGAAAATACCGTATAGTAGGCCAGAGCGGCACTCAGCTTGAGTGCCTTATCCTCCATAAAGCCTGTTCCGGATGCTTTCAGCAGCACCCAGGCATCCGCAAAAAATTTCTTGATTGAAGAGCCATTCATAACGTAAGTCTAGTTGAGTAACCTCTCTGTGTTTACTACTACGCTACGCCGGAAATGTTCGGAAAACAGAACTGTTTGATTGTTTCAGGTTTCAAGTTCCAGGTTCCAAGTTGATGGCATCGTTAACCGCCAGGTTGCCCCGCTGAAACCTGAAACTTGGAACCTGAAACATATATAAGTTACCTTAATTCCGGAATGGGGCAAAAGTCCATATCGCCGTAGTCGAGGTTTTCGCCGGCCATACCCCAGATAAAGGTGTAGTTTGATGTACCGGCTCCGGCATGTATAGACCAGTTGGGCGAAATGACAGCCTGTTCATTCTGCATCCAGATATGGCGTGTCTCCTGCGGCTGACCCATAAAGTGGCAAACGGCCTGCCCTGGCGGTATTTCAAAATAAAAGTACACCTCCATCCGGCGGTCGTGGGTGTGCGCCGGCATGGTGTTCCAGACGCTGCCCGGTTTTAACTCCGTCATGCCCATCTGAAGCTGGCAGGTGGGCAGTACGCTATTCACCAGCAGTTTATTGATGGTACGGTGGTTGGCGGTTTCCGTGCTGCCTAAGTCAACAATTTCGGCTTGCTCGCGGGATACTTTGCGGGTAGGGTAGGTGGCATGGGCCGGCGTTGAGTTGAGGTAGAACTTTGCCGGGGCGTTGGCGTCTGCCGATACAAACTGAACGGACTGTGTACCTTTGCCGATATACAGGGCTTCTTTGTAGGCTAGTTCAACCGTTTTACCGTCGGCAATGACTTGTCCGGCTCCACCAACGTTGATAATACCGAGTTCCCGACGCTCCAGAAAGTAACTGGCCTTCAGGCTTTCGGGGGTTTCCAGCGATACCGGACCGGCAACGGGCATGACCCCGCCGGTGAGGTACCGGTCAAAAAAAGTGAGTACCCAGCGGGTCTGGTCGGCGGTAAACAGCTTGTCGATCAGAAAACTGCGCCGGAGCGTATCGGTATCCATGTGTTTCACCTCATCGGGTGAGGAGGCATACCGGCTTTCAAACAGGTGGTTGGTGGTTGTATTCATACTGGAAGAAGATACATGACTAGGTCGGCAAATGGCTCAGGTAATCTTTTCAGCCAGGTAGCTGGCTGTTTTCGGTGGCCCAGCGGTTTAATAGCTCAATGGTTTGCCGGCTGATGGAATCGACGGCTTCGCGGGTAAGAAAGGCCTGATGGCCGGTGATGATAACGTTGTTTTGCTGCATCAGTTTTTCCAGCAGGGGGTCACGGGGTTCGCGGGAGCGGTCCTGAAAGAACAGACCTTTTTCCTTTTCGTACACATCAATACCCAGATACCCCAATTGCCCGTCTTTCAGGGCTTCTATGGCATCCTCCGTGTTCAGCACCGCTCCCCGTCCGGTGTTAATCAGCATGGCTCCCCGCTTCATCTGCGCAATGGTTGTTTGATCAAACATGCCCTTTGTCGACTCATTCAGCGGCACGTGAATAGAGATAATATCCGACTGCATCAGCAGCGTGGGCAGATCAACAAACTCGATTGGGTCGCGGGTAGGAGCGGCCAGTTCGGGCTTTACGTCGTGGGCAATCACCCGGCAGCCAAATCCCCGCAGAATATCGATGACGGCCGCCCCGGTATTTCCGCAGCCCACAATACCGGCCGTTTTGCCTTTCAGCTCAAAGCCCAGCAGTTTTTCCGTCAGCCGGAAATCGAAACGCTTGACGTTGTAATCGGCCCGCAGCAGTTGGCGGCTCAGGGCCAGCATCAGCGCTACTGCATGTTCGGCAATGGCGTGGGGCGAGTAGCTGGGCACATTGCCGACCTGAATGCCCAGTTCTTTAGCCGCTTTCTGGTCGATATGGTCCATGCCCGTAGAGCGGGTGACCAGGTACCGGACCCCTTTTTCGTGCAGTCGCTGTAGAATGGGAGCGGAGGCATCGTCGTTGGTGAAGACCAGCACGGCATCGCAGCCGTTGGCGCGGTCGACGGAGTTGATCGAGAGTGACTCGGCGACGTACCGGATCTGATGACGGCCCTGATTGAAATTGTCGAGAGCGGGCTGCTCGTAATCACTGATGCTAAAGGCGGTAACAATCATAGTGGGTTATTTGCCGGCAAGTTACTCAATTTCCCAGGGGCCGTGGCAGTTGGGAATGGAAGTTGAGTTAGCGGCCGGCGTTTGGGTTGGATGCGTGTGAGCGTAGGGACTAAGACCCCGCACGATGAGAAATACTGCCAGCAGGGCCGTGGCTACGGGCAGGACCGGGCTCAGACGTTGCCGCAGCGAGGCCGGGAGCAAACCCGGCACAAACCGAATACCCAGCAGGGCCGGTAGCGTACCCAGCCCGAACAAAACCATGTATAGGGCGCCTTCGAGGGGAGTTGGGTTATTGAGGGCTCCCGCCAGCGCTACGTACACAAACCCGCAGGGCAGCAGGCCGTTCAGAAAACCCAGGCCGGTAAAACTGAGCAGGCCAGGGTGTTGCAGCAGGCTCGTTATGGGGCCCGTTACCCACCGCCCCGCCCGGCTCGACCGCAGCCTGTACAGATGCGTTCGGTTGGTGAGCGTATACACCAGCAGCAGCACACCGGATACTATGGACACTGGTCCCTGAATACCCGCCAGCAGCAGGCCCTGACCCAGCAGGCCCGTGACCAGACCCAGCCCGGCATAAGCCGACAGCCGGCCGGCATGGTACAGCAGTACTCCGCCTGCCCGCTGGTAGCGAGGCAACCGCCCCACCGGTAAGACCATAGCCAGAGGGCCGCACATACCCACGCAGTGCAGGCTTCCGGCTAAGCCGGCTATTACGGCAGTTGTCCACCAGATGGTCATGGGCGAAAGAATGAAAGAGCGGGGTACGTAGCCTGAAAGAGTGATTGGGTATTACTGAATGTAGACCTCCTGTTCGGCATAGTACTCGCTCCGGCCGTCGGTCCAGTTGAGCTGTACCCGCCAGCGTCCTTTTTGGAGAAAGGCGGTAGATACAACTTGCCGGGAGGTTCGGGTCGGGCGGATGGGTACACGGAAGTCCTGCCGACGGTCGGAGGGCCGGTAGAAGGTGATTTCTCCCTTACGCATGGTGTCCGGGAGAACAAAAGCGACCTGCTGTTGCTCCGGTTGATAAACCATAGTGACTGGTGTTTTAAGGCGGGCCGTGTTGCTGACCCTTTCTATCTGACGCTGGTACTGAATTTCGTCCTGATAATAGTCGTCACGGACCAGGTCTATCCGCTGGCGACTCATTAAGGTGACCATTCCGCCGATGAAACCGGCAAACAGAATGAACGTAAGTATGATGGTTTTTCCCCAGTTCATGAATAGTTTGTAGTAGTGCCTCACCCTGCGCTATATGGCAGGTTTTTCATATGCTTTCCGCATTCACGAGAAGGGGGAGGCTAATTTACGGGTCCCAGAAATGAAGTTGTTGACCGTTTAATAATTTTGTTGCCGGAAATTACCTCCAGTTCCAGCTTTGTGCTGCTTTCATGGATACTCTTCTCCGGCAGCAGAATAAAGAACACGCCCTTGGCTATATCGTTGGCCGGTACTTCCGTTAGGGGTTGCACCATCCGGAGAACGGCATCGGGCCGGCTAAGCCGGAACTGCACCGGCACAGACCGGTAGGTTTTATTCACTAACTCTATGGTATACAGGTTGGCAATCATGCCGTTGGCTTCGTGCTGGTACAGTTGCCCCGGTGCCCGCAGCAGGGTGGTTTCTATATCGGTGCGGCTGACCAGCAGGAACACCAATACTGCAATCAACGCAACCAGTACGCCACTATAGGCCATAATGCGGCCGGTAAACCGAAGGGGCTTTTTCTCCTGAATACCCGCCGGCGAGTCGTACCGGATCAGGCCGCGGGGCCGCCCAACTTTGTCCATCACACTGTCGCAGGCATCAATGCAGGCGGTGCAGTGGATACACTCCAGTTGCGTGCCATTGCGGATGTCTATACCCGTCGGGCACACATGCACGCATAGCGCGCAGTCGATGCAGTCACCTTTCAGTTGAATCGGTGCCTCATTTTTCCGGATCTTTCCTCTGGGTTCGCCCCGAACATCATCGTAGGCAACCACAATGGAGTTTTTGTCCAGCAGCACCCCCTGCAAACGTCCGTAGGGGCAGATGGTGATGCAGACGATCTCCCGCAGTTTGGCGAACACTACATAGAAGGCTCCCGTGAAAATCAGGATAGACGCCAGGCCACCGAGGTGGTTGGCGGGGTTATCCGTAACGATTTCCAGCAGGGCGTCTTTGCCGATGATATACGCCAGAAACGTGTTGCTGATGGCAAACGAGATCAGGAAGAAGATGGCGTGCTTGGCCGTTTTCTTCATAACCTTATCGGCTGTCCACGGAGCAGCCTCGAGCCGCTTGCGGGCGGGTCCGCCGGTGCGGTTATGGTCGCCTTCAATCCAGATCTCGATCTTCCGGAACACCATTTCCATGAAGATGGTCTGGGGGCAGGCCCAGCCGCACCACACCCGGCCGTACACCACCGTAAACAGGGTGATGAAGACGATAAAGGTAATCAGCCCGATAGCCATCAGGTGAAAATCCTGCGGCCAGAATGTCACTCCAAAGAAAATAAACTGCCGCTCCAGCACATTGAACATAAACAGCGGGTGACCGTTGTAGCTCAGGAAAGGCCCGGCAAACAGAGCAGCCAGCAGTACCCAGGCCACTACGGTCCGCCAGCGATACAGCGAGCCTTTGATGACCCGTGGGTGCAGCCACTTCCGCCCGCCGTGCTCGCCGGCGTTCGACAAATGGTTGCGGAAGGTATCCTGGGCTGGGTGCATGGTTAATTAGTTGATTAGCTGGCTGGTGTTTAGCGGGAGGCTACTACCTCGCCTATCCTGACGCCCTGTGGTTCTTTGGGGTTGGCGGGGTGGGTGCCTTTCAGCGACAGTATATAGCTGGAGATCTGCTGGATTTGCAGCGGGTTAAGCTGATTTTTCCAGGCGATCATCCCTTTTTCGGGTATCCCCTCCATGATAGTATGGAATATTTCGTTGATCTGACCCCCGTGCAGCCAGTACTCGTCGGTCAGGTTCGGGCCAACTTTTCCTTCGCCCTGTTCGCCATGGCAGGCGGTACAATACTGGGTGTACAGCGCCTTGCCGGATTCCAGTCCCTTCGCGTCGGCCAGTACGGTTACGGTATTCTCGTTGATATTGCCGGCCACTTTTTTGAGGTAAGCCTCCCGCTGCTGTTCGGCAATGGCTACTTCTTTGGTGTACTCGTCGATTTGGAGATCGCCGGTGCTTATCACGTGGTAGGCAATCAGGTACACAACCCCAAAGGCAATGGTGCCGTAAAACAGGTACATAAACCAGGGCGGTGTCGGGTTGTCGAGTTCGTGGATACCGTCGTAGTTATGCTCCATCATCAGGTCGTTCTCCTGGCTCATGGGCAGCAGGCCGGTAACGTATTGCTGCCAGAAGGTTTTCTTCGGCTTAATCTCTACAGCCTGTGCCGCTTCGGCCGGCGGGTTCAGCGCCCGAACGGTCAGGTACAGGTAAACGGCCTGGACCAGCACCAGCGAACAGACCAGGATGATGATGCCGATCACCGAGACCAGAAACACATCCTCCAGGGTTTTGATGCCGCTAAACAGGCCGTCGGAGCCGGGTGCACGCAGCAGAATAGTTTGTAACATGGGCAGATTCATGGCTATAAGCTGCAAAAGATTAATCGTTAGAATCATCCAGCGGTAGCCGGCTGATGTGTTTGATATGGTTCCGGTCTACCAGCGCCAGGTAGAGGCCTACCAGCACAAAAAAGACCAGAAAGGTGAGGAAAGACGTGACCATATACACATCTGCTCCGGGTATCTTGGTGATGAATTGCCTGAACATGTCTTTATAGTGATGAACGATGAACGGGAGGGCGACGAAACCGAATGGTGAATAGAATTGCGTCAGCTATTCATCATTCATCGTTAATCATTTATCGTTATTTCTGTGCTGTCTCCAGCTTTTTGATGTCGGTTCCGATGCGTTGCAGGTAGGCGATGAGGGCGACGATTTCGCGGTCTTTGTCGACTTTGATGCCGTCTTTGCTCAGCCGGTCGGTGATTGCCTGCGCCTGCTTGTCCATGTCGGCCTCGGCGTAGGCAATTTCCATGTCGCTGTACGGTACACCCACTGATTTCAGGGCTTTCAGTTTGGCCTGGGTGCTTGATGCATCCAGCTTCTGATCAATCAGCCAGGGGTAAGCCGGCATAATTGAGTTGGGCGACATAGCGTTCGGGTCGCGCATGTGGTGGTAATGCCAGGAGTCGGGATATTTGCCGCCTTCGCGGTGCAGATCCGGTCCGGTTCGCTTGGAACCCCAGAGGAACGGGTGGTCATATACGAATTCACCCGCTTTCGAGTATTCCCCGTACCGCTCAGTCTCGCTGCGGAATGGCCGCACCAGTTGGCTGTGGCAGTTGACGCAGCCTTCGCGGATGTAGAGGTCACGCCCTTGTACTTCCAGGGCGGTGTAGGGTTGCACGGTAGTGATGGTCGGCACGTTGGATGCTACCATGAACGTTGGGATCAGCTCGATCAGCGAACCGATCAGGATCATCACCAGCGAACCAATCAGCAGCGGGATGGGCTTGCGCTCAAACCACCGGTGCCAGTAGGTATCGTGCCCGGTAGCCACATATTCCTTCGCCAGCACCGGCGCTTCGGCGGGTTCGTTGGCGACCAGCGTACCGGCGGCCATAGTCTTGAACAGGTTATACGCCATCAGGATTGCACCGGCCAGGTAAAGCGTACCCCCAAAGGCCCGCATCATGTGCATCGGGATAAGCTGCATGGTGGTTTCCAGGAAGTTCGGGTATTTCAGCACCCCTTCCGGGGTAAATTCTTTCCACATCATACCCTGCGCAAAGCCGGATATATACATCGGCACGGCATAAAAGATGATCCCCAGTGTACCGACCCAGAAGTGGATGTTCAGCAGTTTCTTCGAGTACAGCGGGGTGTGGTACATTCTAGGGATTAGCCAGTACAGAATGGCGAAGGTCAGGAAGCCGTTCCAGCCCAGGGCACCCACGTGTACGTGTGATACGACCCAGTCGGTAAAGTGCGCGATGGCGTTTACGTTTTTCAGCGACAGCATCGGGCCTTCAAAGGTGGCCATACCGTAGGCGGTTACTCCCACCACCATAAACTTCAGAATGGTGTCTTCCCGCACTTTATCCCAGGCACCGCGCAAGGTCAGCAGCCCGTTCAGCATACCACCCCATGAGGGAGCAATCAGCATGATCGAAAATACGACACCCAGCGACTGTGCCCAGTCGGGCAGCGAACTGTACAGCAGGTGGTGCGGACCCGCCCAGATATAGATAAATATCAAGGCCCAGAAGTGCAGGATCGAGAGTTTATACGAATAAACCGGACGGTTGGCCATTTTGGGCAGGAAGTAGTACATCAGGCCCAGGAACGGTGTAGTCAGAAAGAACGCTACCGCATTATGCCCGTACCACCACTGCACCAGGGCATCCTGCACACCGGCGTACATAGAGTAGCTTTTCAGGAAGCTAACGGGCACTTCCATCGAGTTCACCAGGTGCAGCACGGCTACCGTAATAAAGGTAGCGATGTAGAACCAGATGGCTACGTAAAGGTGACGCTCCCGGCGCTTGATGATGGTCCCGAACATATTGATCCCGAATACCACCCAGATCAGGGTGATGGCAATGTCGATCGGCCATTCCAGTTCGGCGTACTCCTTGGAGGTAGTCATTCCCAGCGGCAGCGTCAGCGCGGCCGCGACAATGATCAACTGCCAGCCCCAGAAGTGAATCTTACTGAGCAGGTCGCTGAACATCCGGGCCTTGCAGAGCCGCTGTAGCGAGTAGTAGACGCCCATGAAAATGGCATTACCCACAAAGGCGAAGATCACCGCATTGGTATGCAGCGGGCGAATCCGGCCGAAGGTGGTGTACTGAGTGCCCAGGTTCATAGCCGGCGAGAAGAGCTGTGAGGCAATGAGGACACCAACCAGCATACCGACAACACCCCAGATGATGGTAGCGACACCGAAGTTGCGGACAATCAGGTTGTCGTACTCAAAGCGCTCCGCCACGGGCTTGCCCGTAATGGGTTTCCTGCGGTCGGGCGAGTCCACGCCGGGCGCATCGAGTGGCGTTTGTTTGAGAGAAACGTTCATACAGTTTAGTGATTTGCGGTAGGGGTACGTTCATCGTCATCCAGCAGGACGCGGATCGAGGGCGTGTAGAGGTCGTCATGCTGACCCTGGCGCATCGACCAGAAAAAGGCTCCCAGAAACCCCAGGGCCAGCGTCATGCTTATACCGATCATTACGAATATGATTTGCATCGTCGTTACCTTTTAGCACATCAAAGTTCCGGTTTGCGGCAGGCAGGCCCTATGAGGAATGTCAGGCGGAGGGCTGATTTGGATCAGGGCTGTAGAGAGTTGCCGGAAAGCTTGGCAAAAACTTATGTTTTTGCCATTAATTTTGACAAAAAATCAAGTATGCTACCGAGGAAGATCTATTCAGCGCTGGAAGAGCACCTGCAACAGAAGAGCGTCACTGTGCTGACGGGGATGAGACGGGTAGGCAAATCGACCGCCGTTCAGCATCTGCTAAACCTGGTGCCGCACAACAATAAAGTGTATCTGGATCTGGAGAAAGCAGGTACCTGCTGAACCAGCCAAATTATAAAGATGTAGAGATTGGTCTGGCCATTGAAGGTATTGATCTGAGTCAGCCGGCAGTAGTGGCATTGGACGAAATTCAACTGGTACCCAACAGTACCAGCGTAATTAAATACCTGTATGATACCTATCAGGTGAAATTTATCGTTACCGGTTCCAGTTCGTTACTGGGAAGTACGCTGGGTATTCATCGCCAGAAGATTAAGGACTATCTGAACCTGCTGGAGTACACATACTTCATTCATATGGTTCCTGCATTTACCCGTAACGTAGATCGGGAGCTATCGAGGCAGGAAAAAGTGTATCTGGCCGATACCGGCCTGTTACAGACATTAGGACAGGTGAGTAGCGGACAAGTATTCGAGAATGCGATTGCTATCCAGTTGAAGCGGCTCGGTGAGCTGCATTATTACCAGAAAGCAACCGGGCAGGAGATTGATTTTGTGTTGAATAGTGACCAGGCTATTGAGGTAAAGGAAACGCCTGCGCCCCATGACCTTCAGGTACTGCAAAACCGGGCGAAGGCTATACAACTGGAAAAGCGAGTGTTGATCGGGCGTTATCAGCCTGGCAGTGACTTTGCGAATTTCGTATGGGGAGGCAACGTCTTCTGAATCTGTTTAAAGGGACAATACCCGTCAGGCAGGTCCAGGCCGGGAGGGGCGAGTAATGTCTATTCGGAGGAAACGTTGTTGCTGCCAAAACGGGTCCTGTACCTGGCAGACCGTACGATAAAAGCCTTTTAACTATTCAAATAAGTGTGTAACTTTCTCATAAACTCATAACCAGCAAGATTATGAAAGTACTACACTGCAAAGACGCGGGTTTCGACTGTGAAGCGGTCGTGCGTGCCGAGACCGACAACGAAGTTCTGGAGCAGGCAGCAGCCCATGCCTCCTCGGTTCACCACGTAACGGTAACGCCCGAGATGGCGGAACAGATCAAGGGTTTGATTCAGGAAGAAAATGCCTAATCCTCAACAGAGGTATACAGGTGTGCAGTAAGCCACGGCAACAAAAGGCCGTGGCTTCTGTTTTTTATAGACCCGTTGTTCGCTACCAATGTTGAGTGCCTATGGAAATGCTGCTGTCGGCCCTGATTATCGGGTTTATCATCTATTTGCGCATCCAGGCCGATAAAGAAGCCGGTTGGGAGAAAGAAGTTGACGAGTATCAGGAAGGCATTGCGCTGTTCAGAAGCAGGCAGACAGATGACGCCCTGGCCTATTTCAACCGGAAAATTGCCGCCAACCCTAAGTCAAGTATAGCCTACCTGTACCGGGCCCGCTGCTACCGGGCACTGGGTAATGTAGCGGCTGCCAAAGAAGACCTGAAAACGGCCGGGAGCTACAACGAAACCGTGCCCGGTATCCACCTCGAACGCGGGCAGATCTATTTCGACGAGCAAAACTATGATGCAGCCTTCGCGGCCTTCGACAAAGCCGTTTTTCATTCATTTGGGACCAGAGCCGACGCTTTTCGGTGGCGGGGGCTGGCCCGGCAGCAGCTTGGTCAGGCCGAAACCGCCCGGCATGATATGGACAAGGCCGAGGCTATTGCCGGCCAGGCCCATGACGCCAATGCCCCGGAAGCCGATATGTCCGATCCGGCTTTCTTTAATCGCCGTTTGCTCATAAACGCAGGTATGACTATCCTGAACAGTCTGATCCTGCTGTTTGTCATAAAACGAAGTCCGGTTATTCACTGGCCATACCTGCTGGCAGCCTCGTCGGCGGCCGGTATCGGCTTTATCGAACCCCGTAAAGGCTGGGTGCTGGCGCTGCTGCAGGTAATTACTCTTTGGGGGGGGTATACTTTTTTTACGGCTCCTCCGGACACTAACAATGAGCAGGAACTAGAGTGGTTTAACTTATACGGAACCATTATGCTGACATTTGCGGGAAGTTTTGTGGGCGGGGTACTCAAGCGGGCACTTGACCGGTAGGTTTAACATAATATACCCTCTTATTTTTGATTCTATGTCAAATTTTTACTATTTGTCGATTGGTGTTGTCAAACCTGTATGGTCAATAGTAATTTATGCTTGTCTTTCTAAAGTGGTAGAGGATATAGGTATTTCCTGCATTAAGTTAAACATAATCGGGCAATTATTTTATGGGTAATCTGAACAAATTTTATTTAGAAGTACAGTCATTGAGTAGCTTACAGATCATACCCAAAGAGTTTATAAGAGCGGCATCTGTTCAATCGGCAGGCGTAACACTTGATGCAGCATCTTATCGCAGAAAGATTGAAGCACTGAGAGAACTGGCGTTATCGCAACTGCTTGAACTGGATAAAGAAAAGATTCAATGGCATGTCAACCGGATTATTTTTATTCAGAACCGGCTGGACTGGTTCCGGGCATTTCTGAACAGCCACCGCGAATGTTACCTGGAAAACTCATCTTACCCGGAAGATTTTCTTGCCGAACTTCAGCATCATATTTCCATTGATGAATTACCGCATGACTTACCGGCTGATGAATTGGTGCTTTTTTTTGATAATCTGAAAAACCTGCTGGACGTTCGGGAGTTTACCATTAATTATCTGCTACATGCAATCCGAACCATAACGGGTATAGAAGGTCGGTTGTATACCAGCACAACATTCGAGTATGCTGTTGGTAGTAAGGCTAAATATTACCGGGGGGGCGGACAGAATACGGCTTTACATACAGTTTCCCGGATGGTGGAGCCGGACAAAATTCAGCCCATGAACGTCAAAAGTAAGCGTTATAGGAGAAGGTAACTGTGGAAATTATGCGGACTGGTTGTAAGTTTACCGGTTGTATTGTGCTATACATATTATCGCATGCCAGACATCTCAAAATCTGAAGCTGTTTTTAAAGGCCTGTGCCCCCGCTGCCGTCAGGGTAAAATCTTCCGCTATTCAGCCTTCAACCCATCCCGCTTTGCAGACATGTACGAACATTGCCCGCATTGCAATTTCCGGTATGAGATTGAGCCCGGCTATTTCTGGGGAGCCATGTTTGTGAGCTACGCCTTATCGGCCGGCATTGCGCTGGTCATGGGGTTTGTCCTGTTCTATGGCTTCGGTGATCCTGAGGGCTGGGTGTACGTAATTGTAATTGCTCCGCTGCTGGTGCTGCTGACGCCAATTAACTTTCGGATTTCACGGGTGTTATGGCTGCACTTTGTTTCGGGAGTCAGATATAATCCGAATTTATAAACAAAACGGTTTTTATTCAGGACCGGCCATTGCCTGCTTGTAGCATTTGGAGGATCAGATCAATTTTCTGGCCCATATCAGTCTGGCCGGTTTTGAGCCCGGCTACATCCTGCTGAAGCTGAGTCTGACCGGTTTTGAGCCCGGCTACATCCTGCTGAAGCTGAGTCTGACCGGTTTTTATATCGGCAACTTCCCGTAAAAGAAATTGGATGGTATCGCTTTGTTTTGAGACCGTTTCGATAACCTGGCCAACGACTAAAATTAACTGCCGATTCTGAGCCGTTATACGGTCTAACTGGGCGGATACCTCCGCTACTAATGGCTCTAACTGGTCAAGTCTCTTTTCCGGTGTCATACCAGCAAAGTAATCATAAGGAGGACTAATAAACAAGCGTTCTCATGAGGTTTACGCCGTAGTGCCCCCACAGCTCGAACCGGCTCCGGCGGTGCAGCCGTAACAGTGTTCGTTCAGGACAATGTTACGGCGGTTCAGCAGGTCGGCATTGAAATCTCTGATGTGGCGGATCGGGCCCTCTACCGTCAGGTCGAGCATCTGGTTGAAGTCGCAGTCGTACAACTGACCGTCATAGCCCACTGATATGGTATTCCGGCACATAACCCCGGTGGCCGCAGCCGGATTGAAGGCGTTGATGAGCTTTTCCATATATCCGTGGTAGTTGCCCGATGCGATCAGGAAGTCCAGGTAACGGCTGACGGGCATGTTGGTGATGGCATACAGGTCGTTGAAAACCACCTCAAACTCATCGTGCAGTACCCGCTTAAACTGCCGCTTTAAGCCCTCCTGCGAGCCGGGCAGAAAGGCTCCGCTCGGGTTATACACCAGGTTTAGGTGCAGGCCGGAACCTTCCTGACCGTAGCCCACAGCGTTGAGCATCTTCATAGCTTTGATGGAATCCTCGAAGACGCCCTTCCCGCGCTGCCGGTCGGTTTTGTCGGCATTGTAGAACGGCAATGAACTGACTACCTCAACCTGATGGTCGCGGTAGAAAGCCGGCAGGTCGTAGTATTTGGGATTAGCCACCACAATGGTCAGGTTACAGCGCACCATTACCTTGCGGCCCCGCTGGTGAATCTCCTCCACAAACCAGCGGAAATGGGGGTTCATCTCCGGTGCCCCGCCGGTCAGGTCAACCGTAGCAATATCGGTCTGATCCAACACATCCAGGCACTGCTGCATGATCTCGCGGGTCATGATTTCCTTCCGGTCCGGGCCGGCATCGACATGGCAATGCTTACAGGTCTGGTTGCACATCTTCCCGACGTTGACCTGGAAGATGTCGATACCCGTCGGGCGGAGTGGAAAGAGCCCGGCGGCATTCATTTTTTCCTGAAAGAGAGGGAGCCGCAAGTTGCCGGCTACTTCTTCGTGCAGCAGTTCCAGTTGAACGGCAGTATCGGCCAGTTGGTGGCCGGAGGCTTTGAGACTTTTCATTCAGCGTCTGTACAACGGAATTGTATTCCGTTGTACGATTACATCGACAATTCCTTTACCTTATTCATCATCTGAACACTATGTACCAGCGAGGAACCGCTCCGGATGGCGGCTGCTACGTGTACGGCTTCCATCATCTCCTGTTCCGAGCAGCCTTTTTCCATCGTGTCTACCGTGTAGGCATCAATGCAGTAGGCGCACTGGACGGTATGGGCTACAGCCAGGGCGATCAGGGATTTTTCGCGGGCGGTCAGGGCACCATCGGCAAAAACGGCACCGTAGTAGGAGAAATATTTGTCGGCCAGTTCTTTCTGAAACTCACCAATAGTACCAAACTTCTTGAGGTCTTCCGGATTGTAATAGGTTTCCATACAGGGTTTTTAACTAACAAGTAAATTATATACGAAAATGTTTGTGATTGCGATTGGTTGGTGGCCGGTGAATCTGGCGGCTATTCGTACATCCGGCGTAACCGGTTATACGTCTGCCGGAGTATATAATCGGCCAGGTTCGGTAAGAAACGATTCATCCACGCGTTCAGGTGTCCTAAAGCCGACAAAATAGTTTGTTTTTTGCGATTTTTAATATGCTTCAGAATAGCCAGAGCTACTTCGGTCTGCGATTTCTGCCACCGGAGCGGGCGATAAGCAATAGGCACCGGGACTCCCTGCGCGTTGAGCACCCGCTTCTCCGGGTCATTGCGGGTAAAACCCAGGTAAACAACGCCGATATGCATACCGGTATGGGCCAGCTCCAGCCGTAGGGTGTGCGCCAGGTTGGCCAGCGCAGCCTTGCCGGCGCAGTAGGCTGACGAACTGGGCATACCGTTGATGGCCGATATAGACGAAATAAATGTTACACTACCTTTGGACCGGATCAGGTGGGGAAGGGCGGCCTTTAGCGGATAAACGGAGCCATACACATTGCTGTCCAGCACTTGCCGGAATACGTCGGGCTGCGTCTCCGCAAAATACGCCCGCATGGAGATACTGGCATTGGTAATCAGGATATCGATGCTGCCGAAGGCCAGCAAGGCGGCATCGATTAGTCGGTTACAGCTTTCGTAGCAGGTTACGTCGGCCAGGCAACTCACTACGGTAAACCCTAATTCAACACACTCGTTATAGGTTTGCGTCAGCTTCTCCGGCGTCCGGCCGTTCAGCACTACTCTGGCTCCCTGTCTGCCCAGTTCCAGGGCCGTTGCCCGGCCGATGCCCGATTCGGAGCCGGTGACGATGGCCACTTTTCCGGCGAAAAAGCCGGCCGGCGCAGCAACGGCTGTTGCCCGGTCACTCACTGGTAGTTTTTGACGTCTGTCGTTGGGGCTTTCTGGTGCTTTAATTAACATAACCTTGCTTAATGAACCAGTCAATTGCTTCCTGAATGGCTAGTCGTATCGGAGTAGCTGGTAAGTCTAACTCTTGTCTGGCTTTATCTACGGAAAAGTAATGCCCATCAATGGCTACCTTCATCATCGCGCTGTTTATAAGCGCCGGTTTGCCGGTGATCCGGGCAATAAGGTCACATAAATGACCATAAGTCAGTGCCGGCCAGTCGGGAATCTGAAAACGGGGCGGTTTTACCTGCATCACCTCCGCCATCAGCCGGAAGGCTTCCTGGTAACTCAGGTTTTCGTTGCCGAGAATATAGTGCTCACCGGTTCGGCCCTGGCTCAGCGCATTCACCGTAGCGACCGCCACATCGCGAACGTGCACATAGTTTTTACCTCCTCCGGTATAGCCCGGTACCCGCCCCCGGTACAGTTCCAGCAGCATGGCGTTGGAGGTCGGCCTGGCGTCCAGCGGCCCCAGCATAAAGGTCGGGTGAACCGATACGACCGGCAGTCCCCATTGCCGGCTGGTTTTAGTCACCAACTGGCTGGCCGCGTACTTGCTGTCTATATAGTCGAGTCCGTACGGGTACCCCTTGTAGGGTGTCTCCTCATTTCCTGGCTGCGCCTGGCTGCCAAATCCAAATACATTGGCGGTACCCACATAAACAAGCCGTTGTGCCCGCGCTTTATGAGCGGCATACAGCACATTTTCGGTGCCGCTCAGGTTGACGTCCCAACTTAGTTGCGACCGTGCCGGGTTTACCTGGGCCAGCGCGGCTGCGTGGATGATATAGTCACATTGCCGGGCGGCTGCTTCTACCTCAGCCGGTTGCCGAATATCGCCCTGCGCAAATGTTAGGGGCAGTCTGTTGAGGGTGCTCCGGTTGCTGCCGGGGCGTACAAATGCCCGTACTGCATAACCACGTGTCAGTAACTCGCGCGCCAGGTGACTGCCCAGAAAGCCATTGGCACCCGTCAGCAGAACAGTCGGCATCAGCGGTAGTTTAACAGTTGTTTATAGGTATGGGCGATGCGGGAAGGAGCAATGTTCAGGTAAAACATCAGAAAAGCGGTAAGGTTGGCAATCTGCACCCGAAACCAGCTATTGGTCTCATACTTACGGGCCGAAACAATCACATCTTTGGGGATAATGCAGAAGCGGGCCTGCCGGCGGATGCGTACGATCATGTCGAAGTCTTCCATGATAACATACCGTTCGCTGAAGCCACCCAGGCGGTCGAACAGCGAGCGGGTGATGAATAAGGTCTGGTCACCCCCACGGCTCATTAAGCCAGGAAACCGGGTGCCGAAGCTGTTCAGGCGGAGCATCGGATGTGGGGAGTCGAACCGGAATCGGTAACAGCCGGCTTCGTAGTGATTCCGGAGGGCCTGTTCAATATCGGCAACAAAATCCGGATTGATTTTTACATCGGCATGAACAAAATACAGGACACTGCCGGTTGCCTGCCGGGCGGCATAGTTCATCTGAGCGGCCCGGCCTGGTTTGGGGCAGGTCAGGACGTTGGCTCCGGCTTGCCGGGCAACACCACAAGTATTGTCTGTACTGGCAGCATCGGCTACAAGTATATCGGCAATTCGTCCTTGCCCAAAGGTTCGTACATCCGCTACCACCTGGGCAATATGGGCTGCTTCATTGAACGTAGGGATAATAACGCTGATTGTCATACACATACTTAGAATGCTTCTCCTACAGTAAAGTAAAACCCACTGGATTGATGTCCCCTGGCGTAATCGAGTCGGAGGTTCAGGTGCTCGCGCCGGTTCACCGTAAACCGGAGGCCGGCTCCGTAAGCGCCTTTAGAGTCGTTCAGCCGAAACAGCCGCTGTTCGTTACCCAGCACCCCAACCGAGCTAAACACCACACCACCTAGCCGTCGCCAAATGTTGAGCCGTAGCTCCGTTTGGAGTAAGGCCAGATGCTGATCCCGGAATTGCCCTTCATAATACCCCCGTCCTCGTTTGCCACCACCGAGCAGCGCCATGGCATTGAACGGCGCCTGGCCAGTCGTGAAGCTACTAAAATAATTAACGGCTAGTATGGCCCACCGGCTTACCGTATGGTAAGAAGATATATCGGCCTGCCAGCGGTCAAAGCGAACGGTACTGCCCAAACCGTATCCGTGGGTCAGGTAAGCCAAGTCAACCACAACTCCTTTTGTGGGGAAGAATACGTTGTCGCGGGTATCGTAAAACAGCCCCAGTCCGGCGCCGGACAACCGGCTGCCGCGGCCCCCCGGCACATCGCCACTGACCAGCAGGCCATTCGGCACTACATCGGTAACCTGATAATCTTCATACTGGTAGCGTACACCGGCATACAGCCGATTGGCTACCCGCCGGAACACATTCAGCCGGATGCGGGGGAAGTTGACCCCGTACAACTCGGCAGGAACAGTACGCTGACCAAAGCCGAAGAAAAAATAATTGTAGCGGTAGTAGCCGGCCTCACCGTTGGCGTAATAGCGGTTGTTGCGGTAAAAAAGCTGAAAGGGCAGATACACCAGAAACTGCTTATTCTGCGTGTAAGCTGCGCCAAGGGTAAGTTGCGACGGCCGGGCTGTGAGCGAGTCGCGTCGGAAGCGAAAGGTAGCGGTGGCGGCCGCCCCATAAGCCAGCCGGGTTTCGGGCGTGTAATAAACAACCGGGAGCGGTAATACACTGAACCGCCGGGTAAGACTATCGGCCAGTTGCGAAAATCCGGTATCTGGCAGTAACAGCAATAGGAGACAGGCTCTTTTATAAGTCGTTCCGCTCATTCAGGGTATCAATATACACGGTATAACACAATATACGAGTTAATGGGCCGAACAGTTTTACCCGAACTACGTGCTTAGCGGTAATACCATCCTCTTTATTGCTCAGATTCGCCGGCAATGGCCCAGGCTAAAATGTACCCGCTGGGAAATCCCCAATCAGAAATCCCCCATGTTGTACTTTAATGAGGTATTTTTGAAATTTATGTATAGCTAATTTTGTGTATTGTATTTAAATGGGAATTATATATGCTATTTAAAAGTATTTAGCGAATTATATTTTGAGTTTATTAGTAATTGCCTATTTTTGATTCAACAACAAAACGCAATCGCAGCCTTACTTAACAGATTGTTCGCTGGCCGCACTACCGAACAGTCTTTACCGGACGCCCTTAGCCTGCACTTGTAAGCAGGTAGGCCCGCTTGCCGGTCCCTGGTCTACCTGGGGGTATTTTCTTCCATTTTATTTCTGTGTCCTGATCACGGCTATATGCCGACTGCTGAGCTATTGCCTGTTCCAACGGCAACTCGCTTAGGCTTAGCCGACAACGTCTTGTCCGGAGTCAATCCGGGCACCCTTCTTTTGTCATGCCCCCGGCTGCTCAAAGGCCGGGCGAAGCGGCCAGTGTCCCGTCCCGAAAAGCACCGGGGGTACATGACAAAGGCAGTTTATCGATTCCCAACATAACCTGAATAAACTATGAGGAAACAATTACTGCTGTGGATGCTGGTGAGTCTGCTCCCGGCGCTGGCGGCCCAGGCCCAGTCGCGCATCCTATCCGGAACCATCCGGTCTGCGGAGGAAGGCCCGTTACCAGGGGTTAATATTATTGTAAAGGGAACCCAGCTTGGTTCCTCAACGGACTCGGACGGTAAATTCAGTCTGAGTGTTCCTGCCGAGAATGCAGTTCTGATTATCAGCTCAATTGGCTTTATCACCGAAGAAATTACCGTGGGCAACCGGTCGAAACTTGACCTGACGCTCAAAGCGGATGTGCGTGCGCTGGCGGAGGTGGTGGTAACCGCTTTCGGGGTGCAGAAAGAAGTAAAATCGCTGGGTTACGGGGTTCAGGAGATCAAGGGTCAGCAACTGACCGAAGCCCGCGCGGCTAACGTGGTCAACGGGCTGTCCGGTAAAATTGCCGGTCTGCGGGTCAGCTCCAACGGCGGTCCCGGCAGCGGCTCTACCATTCAGATTCGCGGTCAGGCCTCGATCGGGGGTAATAATCAGCCGCTGGTGGTTGTCGATGGCGTACCCATTCAGCAGTCGTTCGATAAACGGTATGGCTCCGGCATCTCCGAGGTAAATCCCGATAATATCAAAGACATCAGCGTCCTGAAAGGGCCCAACGCGGCCGCTCTGTATGGGTCGCGGGCGGCCAACGGGGTTATCCTGATCACCACTAAAAACGGTTCGGGTACCAAGGGCATCGGCGTAGAAATAAATTCGAACGTAACGTTTGAGCGGCCGTGGATCAAGCCCCAGTTCCAGAATACCTATGGTGGGGGCAATGGTTACCGCACCTGGTACAGCGATGGCTGGAGCGGTGCCATCACCGATCCGCTCGAAATCCAGCAGTACCGGGCTGCCTATGGACCGAATGCTCCGCTTTCGGGTACCGACGGCACCGACGAAAGCTGGGGCGCTCCGATGGACGGCCGACTGGTGCGTCACTGGTGGTCGGGCAAAGAGGTAGCCCCGCTGACGCCGAACCCCAACAACTGGGAAGATTTCTGGCAGACCGGTCAAAGCATCACGAATAACGTGGCCCTGTCGGGGGGGAACGACAAAGGCAACTTCCGCCTGTCGGTCGGCCGGCTGGATCAGAAAGGTATTGTGTATTACAACGATTACTTCCGGAACAATTTCAAATTCAACTCCGGCTATAACTTCACTTCCCAGTTCAGCGCCACCATTTCGGCCGAGTACATCAAAACCGGCGGCAACCGGAGCTACAGCAGCGGTCAGGAGTTTATCTGGGCGCACCGGCAGACCGATTATACCAAACTGCGCAACTGGCGCGATTATACGGCCGTGCATATCCAGCGGGCCGTAGCCGGCCGGCCCGCCGATACCGATCCGCCCAACTGGCAGCATACGTTCTTTACCAACCCGTACTACTTATCGGAGCTGCTGCCGTCTGATAATGAAAAAGACCGGCTGGTCGGTAATATCGCGCTCAACTACAAGATTCTGCCGTACCTGACGCTGATGGCCCGTACCGGCACCGACGTCTGGACCGATACCCGCATCAGCATTGGCAACTTTGAGCGGGTACGGAACGGCAACCGGACCCCCGGCGCTTTCTCGGAGGAGGTGCTACGCCGGCAGGAGACCAACCACGATGTTATTTTAACCTTTAATAAGGCCATTAACAGCGACTTCGCCACCAACATCCAGGTTGGCGGTATCCAGCGGACCAACTATTATAAGCGGAACTTCCTGAATGTGGGCGCTCTGGTAGTTGATGGGCTGTACAATGTCGGTAATGCGAACCCAAGCATGAACCGGGCCGAGAGCCGGATCGAGAAGTCGCAGGTGAACAGTGCGTTTGGCGCGGCCGAAATCAGTTACAAGAACGCGCTCTTCCTGAACGCTACCGCCCGCAACGACTGGTCGAGCACGTTGCCGTCCGACAATCGGTCTTACTTCTACCCCTCTATTTCGTCCAGCGCCGTACTGACGGATCTGCTGAACATCCAGAGTGGGGTGCTGTCGTTCGGCAAGATCCGGGCCAGTTGGGCGCAGGTGGGAAATGATGCCCAGCCTTATCAGTTGATGCAGACATTCCTGGCCGGAACATCCTGGGCCGGTTCGACGCCGGTGTTCTACGAAAATACCCAGATTGCCAACTCCTCACTCAAGCCGGAGATCACCACCGGTACCGAACTGGGGCTGGACGTTCGTTTCCTGAAGGGCCGTATCGGTCTGGATGTGACCTACTACAGCCAGGTTTCGCGGAACCAGATCCTGGGGGTCGAAATCTCCAAGGCTACCGGGTACAATACCCGCATCCTGAACGCCGGTGCCATTACCAACAAAGGCCTGGAGGTAGTACTGACCGGCACCCCCGTGAAATTGCCGAACGGCTTTACCTGGGAAACCACGCTCAACTACGCCCGCAACCGCAACAAAGTGATCGAACTGGCTGAGGGCCTGAATAACATCGTGCTGGGTGCCCGGCAGGGCCTCAACACCGAAGCGCGGGTAGGACAGCCGTACGGTACCTTCTTCGGCACGGGCTTCGAGCATGCGCCCGACGGACAGATCCTCTACAACGCCAACGGGCTGCCGGTAGTGTCGGCTACTCCCCGCGTGCTGGGTAATATCCAGCCGAAGTGGACTGGTGGCTGGTTAAATGCCGTTAGTTTCCGGGGTATTTCGGCCTCGGCTCTGATCGATGTGAAATGGGGTGGCGACTTCTACGACGAAGGAACCGGTACCGCCCGCTGGACCGGTCAGTACGCCGAAACCGCCGTGGGCCGGGAAGAGGGTATCATCGGTAAGGGGGTCGTAAACGTAGGGTCACGGGAGAATCCGCAGTACGTGCCTAATACGGTGATCGTACCCGCCCGGACGCTGTACGCCTATAACAACCCGCGCAGCTATCACGAAGCCGCCATCTTCGACGGTAGCTACGTCAAACTCCGCGAAGTAACGCTGGGCTATAACCTCCCGGCTGGGTTCCTGAGCCGGATGAAGGTCAAATCGGCGAAGATATCGCTGGTGGGCCGGAACGTACTGATGCTGTTCAACAATAATCCGCACATCGACCCGGAAGTAGACCGCTTTGGCGCCAACCAACAGGGGTTTGCCTATGGTGAACTGCCGAGTTCGCGCAGCCTGGGGGCTAATCTAAGCCTGTCGTTCTAACCCTCCGTCACCGCTAACGAAACGAATCCGTCTATGAAGAAGATAAATATATCTGCGCTCCTGGTGGTTCTGCTGACCCTGGCCGGAGCCTGTACTAAAGATTTCGACAAGATGAACGTCGACCCCAACAGTCCGACGTCCATCAGTCCGCAATACCTGTTGCCGTACGCCCTCGAAACGTCTATCGACCGGTACTGGGGCGTCCGGACCCGCTTTGAGCGGCTCAACCTCGACGGCGCCATGTGCTGGATGCAGTACCTGACCCGCAACATCTATTCCAATGAGGGCGATAACTACGAAGTGTCGGTGGGTTTTTACAACAACAACTGGCGGGCCTTTTTCAACGACAGCCAGGTCAACTACCAGCGGATCATCAACCTGGCCGGACCAGGTGGCAAGTTCGAGAACGCAAACTACGAGGGCGTGGCACTGGTCATGCGCTCCTGGGTGTTTTCGCTGCTGACGGATGTGTACGGCCCCATACCGTACACCGAATCCCTGAAGGGAACTACCGATACCCCTAACTATGTACCGGCCTACGATTCGATGGATAAAGTGTATGCCGGGCTGCTGAACGACCTGAAGGTCGCCAACGAAAAACTGAGCACGACCGGCCCCGCCATTGCCGGCGACATTTTGTACAACGGCAATATCCTGCGGTGGAAGCGGTTTGCCAACTCGCTGCGGCTGCGGCTCGCCAACCGGCAGGCGGTGAAGAAACCGGCGGAGTCTAAAGCCATCATGGCCGAAATCCTGGGCGACCCGGTAAAATACCCCATCTTCACCAGTAATGCCGATAACGCGTCTCTGGTCAACTCAACCGTACTGCCGAGCAACAACGAGTGGCATCAGGTGATGATCCAGGACGGCCGGACCGACTGGAACATCAGCAGCACCCTGGCCGATAAGCTGAACGCGCTGGGCGATACCCGGATCACGGTGTACGCCAACCCGAACAAAGACGGCAAATACCTGGGTCATCCCAACGGGCTGCCCGATGCCGTAGCAACCACCTTCCTGGGCACCAGTTCGGTCCTGGGTAACTACTTCACCCAGGCAACCGCGCCGAGCGTGATCATGACCTTTGCCGAACTGAACCTGATTCTGGCAGAAGCGGCCGTAGACGGTGATATTACCGGCAACGCACAGACGTTTTTTGAGCGGGGCATCACAGCCTCTTTTGACCAGTACGGGCTGAAAGTTCCGGATGGATACCTGACCCGGATCGGGACTGTCACCAAAGAAAAGGTAATGGAGCAGAAATGGATCGCCTTGTTCGGGCAGGCCATTGAAGCCTGGACGGAGTACCGCCGTACCGGTTTGCCGGTGCTGCCGGCCAAAGACCCCCGCGCCGTATTTGCCAACGATGGTGTGCTGCCAACCCGCCTGAAATACCCTAACTCGGAGTATTCGCTGAACGAAGTGAAACTGAAAGAAGGTATTGGCCTGCTGGGTGGAGCGGATGATATGAAGAGTAAGCTGTGGTGGGTGGAGAAGTAGTAAGGAGGAATGATTAATGATGAACGATGAATGGCTATGAAGAGATATAAGACATTGATTTTGGGCTTGCTGGCGGGAGGACTGCTGGCGGGCTGTGAGAAGAAAGTAGATCCGTTTGTGGATCGGGTGGCGGCTCCGGTACTGGTCGTGATCGACAATGCCGTAGGCGATGGCGGTGGCACCGTTGCCGAGCCGGTGGTGTCGCAGAAAGTGTCCGGTCCGGTTACGCTGGGTGTCCGGATCTATGAACTCGACAAAAGCGGTATCCTGAACAACAAAGTGGGCATTGATTCTATTCCGGTAACGTCGCTATCCATCAAACTGACCAAACGCGACGGCACGGCCCTGGGCGAACTCAAGACGGATGCCAAAGGCAAAGCCAGCCTGACCAAAACCTGGGCAGAACTGGGCATAGCTGATCCGAAAGCCGGTTTATCGGTATCACTCACCTGGACCGGCGCACACAAAGGCCAGGCCTTTTCCCGCCTGTCGCGGGTGCAGGCAGTCAATTAAAATCGTTTGAGGTTTGACGTTTGAGGTTGCTTCGACAATTCAAACGTCAAACCTCAAACCTTAAACCTCAAACGTCAAACCCCAACATACCCAATGAATCTAAATCGTCGTGACTGGCTGCGGGCCAGTATGCTCATGGGAACCGGTCTGGTGACCGCTCCGGCTGCGTATTGTGAACCCTGGCTCGATGAGGCCGCCACCGCTGTACCGGCTCTGGCACCCAAAGCAGGCCTGAAAGCCCGGCTGTCGGCCAACGAGAACCCGTATGGACCCTCGCCCAAAGCCATCAAAGCCATTGCCGAAGCGTCGTCGGAAGGCTTTTTGTACCCGTTCCAGTATGCCGGTGAGTTGAAGAAGATGATTGCTGCCCAGGAGGGTGTTCCCGAAAGTCACATTCTGCTGAGTGCCGGTTCGGGCTCGCTGCTGACGGCGGCCGCCCTCTACTACACCTACAAACAGCCCGGCGGGGCCATTCTGTCGGCCGACCCTACCTATGAGCAACTCATGCGGGCGGCGGTGGCTCACGGGGCCGGCTGGGAAAAGGTACCCCTCACCGGCGGCAGCTACGACCATGACCTGGCGGAGATGGAGAAGCGCGTTTCCGACAAAACCAGCCTGGTGTATGTCTGCAACCCCAACAACCCGACGGGCGTGACCATCGATCCGGTGCAGCTCCGGGCGTTTGTCGAGCGGGTATCGGCCAAAAAGCCGGTATTTGTCGATGAGGCTTATATCCACTACACGAGTGACCCGGTCAAGTACTCGGTTATCGACAATGTAAAGAAAGGACAGGACGTGCTGGTGGCCCGGACTTTTTCCAAGATCTACGGCATGGCCGGTCTGCGCATGGGCTATCTGGTGGGTAAGCCTGAAACGCTGGCCGCCATCATGAAGTGGGGGGGCGGGCCCGGCGAACTGAGCATGACCACCATCCGGGCGGCTCTGGCCTGCTACAAGGATGAGGAGTTTATTAAGTTTTCGTTGGGTAAAGGCCTGGAAGCCCGTGAATTCCTGTACGCTACCCTGAAGCAGAACGGGTACACCTACCTGCCGTCGGGCACCAATTTTGTGCTGTTTCCGATCCGCATGAAAGGCGATGCCTTTATCGGTAAGATGATGGAGCAGGGCGTAAGCGTGCGGCAGTGGAAGTTCGACGGCCAGTACTGGTGCCGCGTCAGCCTCGGTACGATGGACCAGATGAAGGCGTTTGCCGATGCGTTGAAAGTGGTGAGTTAATTTTTAGTCAATAGTCGTTAGTTAATAGTCGATAGTCGTTAGTGGCTTCGCCGGTTTTACTAACGACTATTGACTACCCCAATTTTTACTATTGACTATCGACTAACGACTATTGACTCTCTTACCTTTGCGGGGAAATTAACTCGCCCGCTATGTCCGACGTCCGTATTGCGCCCATTGCCGAAACGCTACCTGAATTTCTCGAAAAGCATCAGTTTTCTGCGGTTGCCGTTCTGGTTGATTACCACACTCAAAAATTTTGTTACCCTTTAGTAAAAAACTGGCTGTCGAAACACACCATCATTCGCATTAAAGCAGGAGAAGAATACAAGCACCTGCATACCTGCGAAACGATCTGGGAGGCACTCACCAACGCTAATTTTGACCGCCACGGGTTGCTTTTGAACCTGGGCGGGGGCGTAATCGGCGATATGGGCGGTTTTTGTGCGGCTACCTACAAGCGCGGTATTGCGTTTGCGCAGATCCCGACTACCCTGCTGGCGCAGGTCGATGCTAGTGTTGGCGGTAAATTGGGTATTGACTTTCACGGATTTAAAAACCATATTGGTGTCTTCAAACTGCCCGAAACGGTTCTCATCGATCCCGTATTCCTTCAGACCCTACCGGAACGCGAGTTACGGTCGGGTTTTGCGGAGGTAATCAAGCACTGCCTGATTGCCGATGCCGCGAAGTGGGACGAAATTCGCCGGCGCGATCTGACCGAGCAGAACCTATCCGAACTGGTCGCTCATTCGGTAGCCGTGAAGCAGCGGGTGGTGGAACAGGACCCTACCGAGAAAGGATTGCGGAAAATTTTGAATTTTGGCCATACGCTGGGTCATGCCGTGGAAACTTATTTTCTGGCGCAACCCAGAAAGCGGTTACTGCATGGCGAAGCGATTGCGGTGGGTATGGTAACAGAGGCCTTTCTGGCCCATCAGAAGAAAATGATTGACGCTACCTTGCTGGCGGAAATCGAAGAGTACATTTTTTCCGTATATGGAAAAGTAAACCTGACCGGGGCCGACGTTGAACCCATCGTGGCGCTGACCCTGCAGGACAAGAAGAACCAGGGAAAACAGGTACGCATGGCGCTGCTGGACGGACCCGGCCGCTGCGCTTTTGACATACCGGTTACCAGGGCCGAGATGCGCCAGGCGCTCGATTATTATCGGGGTTAACTAAATTGTTGTCCCTGACAGTCAGAACGCTAAACAAAGGCTTACAACACTGAGTTTGATTCGAAAAGTCATACATTTCACCAAAAGTCGCTTTTTAGTCCATCTTAACTGTTACAAGTCTATTATGAAAAAACTGGTTGGCGTTCTTGTTGTGCTGGCGGTCGTCAGTATGGTTGGTTGTATGCCCGGAAAATTGTTTGTGGAGCACGATTACAGCTACGAAGGGCATTTCAAAGATTACAAATCGTTTAACTTTCTGGAGTGCGAATACGTCGACTCCACACTGCTGTGCTCCGACATTCAGGATGCCATCCGGCATCAGATGGAAGCCCGTGGCTACCGGGTGAGTAACCGAAACCCTAATCTGCTCATCTCTTACAATATTTTCCGGAGCGACCTGCGCTTCCGGGGGTATCAGCAACCGGTCATTAAAGATTGGGTTGTGCGCGAGGATGATGATGCTACGTACAAACGGATTGACTACAACCTGGACGAAGGCACGCTGATGATTTCTCTGATTGATGCAGAGACGTATCAGGTGATCTGGAAAGGCTATGCCTCCAAGATGCTTCGAAACCAAAACTTCAAGAACAATTACTTTAAAGGAATTGTCCGTTCTATTTTTGACCAATATCCCCTTATGGCTTCGCAGAAATAGCGATTCCACCACCGCACAGAAACTTCTACTTATTCAGCCGGCTCTGGGCCGGCTTTTTTCTTGCTTCTCCTTTCAACTGTTCAGGTAAATTCTTCATAGCCTGATAAATTTACCTGAACAAGCTTACCCACTATCTATTCCTTTCGTCTGTAATGCTGCCAAGTCCTCTTTTTGTCGTCGGCTCAGCCAGACAGCCGGCTGTTTACCCTTGCGTAAGCTCCCGGAAAATGCCCTCCAGCGAGCTTTCCTGCTGTTTCAGGCCGACCAGCGTCAGGCCTTTATCGGCCGCCAGCCGGAATACGGCAGCCCGAAGATCGGCCTGCCGCTGGGCTACCAGCCGGTAACGACCCTGCCCCAATGGCAGCACCTGTTCAACACCCGGCAGAGCGGCCAGTAGTTCCGGTTGCGCCAGGTCCTGCTCAAACTCCGCAACAACCGTGGTTTTATCGTCGGCGGTGGCGCGTAGCTCGCTCAGTGGCCCGTCGGCGACGATACGCCCCCGGTTGATGATGATAACCCGGTCGCAGACGGCTTCTACCTCCTGCATGATGTGAGTGGAGAACAGAACGGTTTTGTCTTTGCCCGCCTGCCGGATTACTTCCCGGATCTCGGTCAGCTGGTTAGGGTCGAGGCCGGTGGTGGGTTCATCCAGAATAAGTACAGGCGGATTGTGAAGCAGGGCCTGCGCCAGGCCTACACGCTGGCGATAGCCTTTGGATAGTTGGCCGATGCGCTTGGACTGCTCCCGCTCCAGGCCTACAAGCTCGATCATGCCGGCAATGCGGCTGGTCAGGGCATTACCCGATAGGCCGTGCAGGGAACCGGCGAAACGCAGGTACTCTTTGATGTACATGTCGAGGTAGAGCGGATTGTGCTCGGGCAGGTACCCCACGCTCCGGCGTACGGCCATCGGGGCGGTGCGCACATCAAAGCCGTTGACCTCGATGGTGCCTGCCGTAGGAGGGAGGTAGCCAGTGACGATCTTCATCGTAGTAGACTTGCCGGCGCCATTGGGGCCCAGGAAGCCGACAATCTCGCCGGGCTTTACCGAGAAGGAAATCTGATCGATGGCGCGCTGACCGCTGCTGCCGTATTGTTTGGTAAGTTGCTCGACGCGAATCGACATACAGAACCTCGACTTGGGTTGACGCGGCAAAGGTAGCCATTTTGCCCCATAGTTAGCCAACGCACGTCGGGTAAACTCCCTACGCTATTGACTCTGATAGATAGGAAGCGTTACTTGCTGTCTTTACGATATACAGTCCGCCTTTAAACCCTTTCTCCTGTAAAATAGTATGCTGAGGCCCTTGCTTCTGTTCGCCAGCCTGATGCTGATCAGTATTAGCTGGATAAGCCTGAAACCCGGGCAATACACGGTTCCCGTTGCCGCCGACAGCCTGTTACTCATCAGACAGAATGAGCAGGCCGGTACCATCGCTGTTTTCCGGCAGGGGGGCAACGAGCCGATCGTCACCCAGAACGCCAAAGCCGATTTCCGGCCGTATCTGCACCCCATTGTGGCTCCCGACGGCAAGGGCCTTCTGACCGAATACAGTCCGGGGCACCACAAGCACCAGACCGGCCTGTACTGGGGTTTTACCCGGGTCAACGGCCGCGATTATTTCCACAACCCCCAGGGCAGCCACTGGCGTAGGGTATCGGCTAAGGTATTGCAGGCATCAGGACCGGAGGTGAAATGGCAGACCGTGTACGACCTGTTCGATGACAAAGGCAATGCTGTTTTGACCGAAACCCAGACGTGGTCGATGCGGGCGCAGAACGGTACATACCTGCTGGACCTGGAATGGGCGGGCGAAGCAAAGACCGACGTTACCATTGGCAAATACGACTACGGCGGGCTGTTTCTGCGGATGCCGTGGAAAGAGGGGATAAACGGCGAAGTGATCAATGCCGCCCGACAGCGTAACGAAAAAGCCGAAGGGCAACGCGCTATGTGGGTCGATGTGGGCATGCAGGTGGAGGGCCGCAACGATCTGGCCCATATTGCCATTTTCGATCATCCGGACAACAAAGGCTATCCGCAGTACTGGCGGGTCGATGGGCAGTTGGGCATTGGACCGGCGCGGGCGCGTATGGCCGACTGGACCATCAAAAAAGGGGATACCGAAGTCATTAAACACCAGTTGGTGGTCTATACCGGCACCCTTAACGATGTGGAGCTGACCGAAACCTGGAGTAGGTTTAGCGGCCAGAACTCGACCTACGCCCTGTGGGGTATTGCCCAGCAGGAAGGCCGGTCGGCCAAGTTCCTGTCGCCGGCAGAGGCTGTGGCGAACATGACGGTAAAAGACGGTTATCAGGTGAATGTCTGGGCATCGGAGCCGATGATGACGCAGCCGATGGCCTTTTGCTGGGATGACCGGGGCCGGCTGTGGATCGCCGAAAACCGCGATTATGAATCACGCGGGCGCGGGTTCTCCAATGCCGGTAACAGCCGCATTCTAATTCTGGAAGATACCGACCACGATGGCAAAGCCGACAGCAAAAAAGTATTCATGGAGGGCATTGCTTTTCCGGCCGCCATTGCCGTAGGCTTCGACGGTCTTTTTCTGGGTGCTCCGCCAAACCTGCTCTTTGTGCCGGACAAAAACGGCGACGACAAAGCCGATATGGACGATATTGAAGTTCGGCTCACCGGTTGGGGTATTCGTGACCGGCACGAAACGCTGAACAGCCTGCACTGGGGCCCCGATGGTTGGCTGTATGGTTTGCAGGGGTTTGCTACGCCCTCCAAAGTAAGCAAGCCCAAAGGCAAAGGCAAGCTGTACCGGCACAAGGACCCGTTCCCGGAGAATATTCTGACCGGCGAGGGAGTCGATATCAACGGGGGCGTCTGGCGGTATCACCCCACCAAAGACCGGTTCGAGGTGGTCGCGCACGGCTTCAGCAACCCCTGGGGTATCGACTACGATTCGAAAGGGCAGTTGCTGATGAGTGCCTGCGTCATTCCCCATCTCTGGCACGTGATTCCGGGCGGTATCTACCACCGGCAGGGCGGGCAGCATTTCAACCCATACGTGTATAACGACATCAAGACCATTGCCGATCACCGGCACCGCTCGGCGCATGGCGGAGCCAGAGTGTACCAGTCGGATGCCTTTCCGAAGGAGCAGCAGGGCCGTATTTTCATGGCCAATATCCACGAACACGGTGTGCTGTCGGATATTCTGGAGCGTAAAGGCTCCGGTTTTGTGGGCCACCACGGCGATGATTTCATGATGGCGAACAACGCGCAGTGGGTTGGCTTCAGCATGGAGGTTGGTCCGGATGGTGGGTTGTATGTGCTGGACTGGCACGATGCCGACATCTGCGGGAATGAGGTGGTCAACGGCGAAACCGGCCGTATCTTCCGAATTACGCCGAAACAATCCCTGGCCGGGAACTGGAAAGGCCGCTACGACGACCTCACCAAAATGACCGACCAGCAACTGGTGGCACTCCAGACCAACCCCAGCGACTGGCATGCCCGCCGGGCGCGGACTATCCTGCAAAACCGGGCGGTGAAAGGTAAACTCGCCAGGAAAACGCATGAGCAGCTTCGTGCCATTTTCCAGACCAATGCCAACCCGGACTGGCGGCTGCGGGCCATGTGGGCGCTGCATGTAACAGGGGGCTTTACGCCGACGGACCTGTTCAAGTCATTAAGCGATAAAGACGAATACGTACGTGCCTGGGCCATTCAACTGCTGTGCGAAGACAAGGCGCCGTCGGCAGAAGCCGTGGCTGCTTTCACCCGGATGGCTAAGGACGATCCCTCGCCGGTAGTGCGGCTCTACCTGGCGTCGGCCCTACAGCGCGTTGACCCGACTGCGGCCTGGCAACTGAGCGAGCAACTGGCCATGCACAAAGAAGATGCAGAAGATCACAACCTGCCCAAAATGCTCTGGTTCGGGATGGAACCGCTGGTGAAGGTGAATCCGGCGCGGGCGCTGGAACTGGCCGGTCGGTGTGACATTCCCATGATCGCCAACTTTACCGCCCGCCGGGCCGTGGATGCCGATGCGATGGACGTGCTGGTGGCCGCGCTGGATAAAGCCCCGAAGATGCAGACGGCCATGCTGGAAGGTATGCGCGACGGTATGGAAGGCCGCTACGATCTGAAAGCGCCGGCTAACTGGGCTGCGGTTTATGCCAAACTGAAAAATGGCAATGGCCGCACTGCCCAACTGGCTACGGATCTGGCGCAGCGGTTCGGCGATACCGAGGCTGTGCAGAAAGCCATGACCACGCTGAAGGACAAAAATGCGCCCCTCGAACAACGTCGGCAGGCCCTGCAACTGGTGACCAACCGCAAATGGCAGGAACTCGCCAGCGAACTGCCCGCACTGCTCAGCGATCCGGCGCTGCGCGTCGATGCCATCCGGTCCATTGCCGCCTTCGATAGCGAATCGCTGGGTAAGCTCTTGCTATCCCGGTACAAAGACTTTACGGCTGCCGAGAAACTTCAGGCGGTGCAGACCCTCTCGTCGCGGCCGCGCTACGGCTGGATGCTGACCCAGTCGCTGAAGAACAACGATATCCCCAAGCGGGATGTGCCGCCCTATGTGGCGCGGCAACTGTTGCGGGTAGTGGGCAGCGGCTTTGTGGAGGTATACGGCCCCATTGAGCAGTCGGGCACCGATGAGCGGGCCTATGCCAAATACCAGCGTCTGCTGACCGCCAAAGCCGTGAGCGGTGCTGATCCTGTAAAAGGCCATTCCGTCTTTCAGCGCACCTGCGGAAGCTGCCATAAGATGTACGGCGAAGGCGGGATCATCGGCCCTGACCTCACCGGCTCCAACCGCGCCAACCTGGATTACCTGCTCTTCAATGTACTAAACCCGAGTGGAGATATTCAGGACGATTACAAGATGGTAGTCATAACCACCCGCGACGGCCGGACCTACTCCGGCAACGTCATCGGCGAAAACGAGCGGCAGGTGACCATGCGCGTGGTAGGGCAGGACCCGGTGGTACTGAGTAAAGCAGCTATTCAGTCGCGGGAGGTAACGCCGGTTTCGCTGATGCCTTCCGGGCTGTTCGACAGCCTGACGGATGCGGAGGTGCTGGATCTGGTGTCTTTTCTGCGGACGACAGAGCCGGTGAAGCAGGCAAGGAAATGAGTTTGAGGTTTCAGGTTACGTCTGTACTCGTTTATCCGATAGCTCTGGCATTCTGATTAATGTCTCTGATAAGGTCGAGCAGCTCATTTGACTTATCGTTGAAAACGCTGACGACTCCCCCGCTGTCAATGTCGGTAAATGGGGGTCTGAACAGGACTTTGGGTTCAATGACACCGTTCTCGGCCAGGTAATCGATCAGCGTGTTGATAAAGGTCTGCTGGACGACGTTTAAAGGGATATTTTCGGTAAAGGAGGCAAAAGCGGCTTTGGCGACTGTTATGTCCAGCCCTACAATGCTACGAACAAACTCACCTAACGGCCGCTCTCCTAATATCCCTTTGAGTTGATCTTTTGACTCGATACCAGCTTCGTCAACCAGCATCCGCTCGAACTCACTTAATTCGCTTTCCGTTATTGGCGTGTTGGCCCGCAGCTTACGAATGGTCAGGTGGTTGATGTTTTTACGGATGATGCGCTCCATACGGTCCCGGTAGGCTTCGCTGCTGGTATAACCTACTAAGTGTTCATGAACTTTTTCCTCACCGTCAAACACGTCGGTAAAATTGGTATAGATTAGTGGGCGGGTCTCTTTATCAATGTGCCTCACCAAGCTGCGAATATGTAAGCGAACAGGCTCTAACTGCGGTATACGCACACCCGACCAGAAATCCTGACCGGCCAAATTATCAATAAGGTCCATTTGCTGGGCTACTTGTGGAACGCCCCCTTTTTTTTGCAGCCCTTTGGCCGTCCGCTGGATTCGACTGGTTAACGAGGCAACCTGCTTAGGCTGGTTAGTCAAACGAGCCAGTTGGTTTTGTAGTACCAATAGGTCGAATCGGCGGGCGGCTTCGTCACTCCGTTCATCGTTGATAAGCGGAGCTATGTGCTTGGAGAGATTTTGCACATCCGCATCGTCTAAGGCCCGCCAGCGGCCGGCGTCTTTATAGCGGCTGACCATCTCCCAGGCTTTGCGCACCAGGAACGAATCCTCGTCAAGCGCCTGCACCTGGCCATGGAGCGTTTGCAACAGTTCAGTACGATATGCCAATAGCTCAGCGTCACCGTCGGTGGGCAGTGCTATGGCCAGCCGTAGCCGGGTTTTGAAAATCTGCTCGCTTAAGCTAGGCGGAACGGCCGGGTCCAGCTCATCCAGCGGTTGGCTGAAGAAGGTGAAATTGTCGCAGAAGTCGAATATGTAGAAGAACTCCTTATGCTGTTCAGGACCGAACAGGTCAGGGCGAAGCCGGGTACCCCGGCCGATCATCTGCCAGAACTTAGCTTTGGAAAGGACCCGTTTAAAAAAGACCAGGTTGACAACTTCGGGAATGTCTACCCCGGTATCGAGCATATCGACCGATACAGCAATCTGGAAGTCATTCTTTTTAGGGTCTGAAAACGTATTGATCAGCGTCTCGGCCTCATCAGCCCCAACGGAGTAGTCGATCAGCTTACAGAACTGCCCGCGATATTTTGGAAACAGGCTATCGAACCGCTGCACGATGTACTTGGCGTGTTCGTGATTTTTGGCGAACACAATGGTTTTGCCGAGCCGATCGCCCCCTTCAACCTTTAGCCCGCGCTCCATGAGGTACACCAATACCTTATCAATAGTATCCTGGTTAAAGAGCCAGCGATTTAACTCATCCGGATCAAAGCTATCGGGAATGTTGCCATCCTCATCGCCAAAGGTTTCTTCGTACTCCTCTTTCTCTTCGGCCGACAACTCATCGTACCGTATACCCTGACGCGGAAATTTCAGCGGCACGGCTATACCCTTGTACGGCCGCAGGTACCCATCATCTACGGCCTTGCCTAATGGATAATCAAAGGTGGGTTCGTGCTGAGGCAGGTCAAAGAACGCGTAGGTGTCGCGGTCGGTTTCGTCTTTGGGAGTAGCCGTCAGGCCCACCAGCAGGGCATCAAAATACGCGAAGATGGCACCGTACTTTTTATAGATACTCCGGTGAGCTTCATCTATAATGACCAGATCAAAATATCCAACGCCGAGGGTACGTTGCTCTCCGTTCCAAAGCGCATCAATCCGGTTCAGAATGGTCTGATAAGTCGAAAAGACAATATGCGCTCCGCTTATATCGTCTTCCTTGAGCAGGTTTACACCGGTCAGGTGGGGTACATAGCGGCCAAAGCTGTCGCAGGACTGGCGAACCAGCGTGCGCCGATCGGCCAGAAACAACACGCGCTTTGCCCAGCCGGCCCTGAACAGTACGTCAACCAGAGCAGCGGCTGTGCGGGTCTTGCCGCTACCGGTAGCCATGACCAGCAGGGCTTTACGGAATCCCGCGCCAACGTGTTCGCCAACGGCCGAGATAGCCAGCCGCTGGTAGTAACGATCAGCAATAGACACATTAACCTTCTGGTTTATAATTGGGAGTGCCGTAGTACGACGGGCAATAAGCCGCTCCATTTCATCAGGTTTATGAAAGCCCTGGACCGGTCGGGGTGGGTAACGGGTATCATCCCAGACGTGGGTGGTGAAACCGTTGGTATAGTATAGCAATGGACGCCGGCCAAAGCGTTTTTCAAGCGCATCGGCGTACCGGACCGCCTGCGCCCGGCCCTCATCGGCATCCCGGCTGGTGCGCTTGGCTTCGACAACGGCCAATGGTAGCCCGTCTTCTCCCCACAGTACGTAATCGGCCCGGTCGGCTGGTGATAATACCTCTTCCAGGGTGCCGTTCTCGTTCGGTTTACGGGGGCCAGGTTTGGTGGCCAGTCGCCAGCCGGCTTCACGCAGCAGCCGGTTTATGTATAGCTCGCGGGTTTCCTGCTCGGTGAGTACCCCCGTGTAGGTGCGTAGCGGCTGGTTACGCTGCTCCAACTGCGCCCGCAACTGCTCAATCTCGGCCGCCTGAGCGGATAGTAATTGCTGGTTGACCTGAATAGCCTCCTGCTGCTCGCGAAGTAGCTGCTGAAATTCCTCGCGTTCATCGGCGGTCAGGTACCTCCGCTGCGTAGGCAGCAAGTCTTCATCAAAATCGACCGGCAGGCCACTTGTGCGGATGTAGAGTTTGTCGAACAGGGTGGTGTAGCCGAACAGCACCTTCAGCATGGGGACCGAATCGCCCGAACTAAACTGAGTTTGCGCGTCGTGGGCGGCTTTGTTGCCGCTGTTCTTCAGCAGGTGCAGTTGCCGGTGCAGATCGGCCGACAGCATATTTTTGAAGGCCGGATGCTTTAACAGGTTGTTTAGGGTTTGCTCCTTCATATCGGCCGGCAGGTGGGGCGTTAGCCGGGGATCATTGGCATACTGCCAGTGGACCAACTGCTCCAGTGCCTTGCGGGCGTAAATCAAGGCCATCTCCGGCTCTATATGCGCATACTGCTCGGCCTTCTGAGCCGTTTCATAAGTGGCAGGATGATCCGTCTGGAGGAAGTAAAAGTTAGAGGTCATAGCATAACGCTGTGGATTTACCTTTTTATAGTATCCTTATGCAATCTCCACTCGTTTATGGATTAGGTAAGATCCGGGAAGAGGTCATTATAGCCAAATCTAATGAGTTGGGGCTGTAATCAGCAATTGAACGCCTAGCGTCTCTTCTATAGCAGATAGGGTATCGATAGTAAAGTTGTGCGTACCACTCAGCCAGCGTGTTACAATAGAGGGTTGCTGATTCATACGGGCCGCAAATTCGCTCTTGCTCCATCCTTTGGCTTCCAGGGCATCAGCAATGCGGGCCGCAATAGCCATTTGCTTATAGGTGCTGGCATACGATTCAGGGGTAATGCGTTCCATTACTCGTTGTAAGGCTGCCCCCCGGTTTCTTTTTTTACGTTCCATGAGGTATTTTAACTGCTGTAAAGCTACGCGTCAGTGTCATCAATCAATAAATCACCGGTCAGACAGTTGCCGTCCCATTGGATTACTCCTTCTTTGATAGCTTTGTTTATCCGGATTGATATAGTGCGCAGTAGGTAATTTTCTTCCGTAAGTTTGGCGTCTTCCTGAAATGCACGTATCTCTTTTGATTTGAACCCGCCACCGCCTAGAATAATGGCAATCGTTCCATACCGTATGCAGTATAACCTTAGGTTCGAATTTGGTTCATCGTAGAGTGCTTCAATGCCGTCGCCCATTCCTAGCCTGCCTTCCTTATCTTTAAAGTAGCCAGGACGGGCCCCCAGACGGGCGATAGCTTTTAGTCGCTCAACTATAGAGTTTATCTCATCTGGATATGTATTTTCGTTTTCTTTAACGAACCGGTCAAAGAGTGTTTCTTCGTCATCACCTAAGGCAATGCTGTAGATAGCGGCTCCGTTTCCGGTAAACTCCTCTAACTCAATAATCTCAAACTTCTCAACAAGTTTCACAGAAAATTTCTAGTACAAAGGTAAAGCAAGTTTAGGTGTTATTTTACTTATAAGTAAAATTTTGAGCGAAAGGTTCTTTGAATGACTGGTAACGTGCACCATCACCCGCCAAAACTTTCCTGCAACAACCGCCCAAACAGCGCTTCACTTTCGGCCATTTGCTGCCGGACTGCCACTTTCTGGTGCTCGATATTTTCGATGATTGAGGCAAATTGTTGTTGAAGAGAGAGGGGGGGGATCGGAATCTCAAACGATCTTATATCATCCTGGTTAATACTTGATTGATTAACAGCGTCTTTAGCTCTACCTAATATTTGATTTTTTACATATGTAGAGTTTAGGATGTATATTGTATAAACAGGATGTAATGCGCTCTTGAATTTTACTCGCATCATATTGGATTCAAATAGCGTTGGTTCTGCTAATCTCGGTATTAATGCACTTTTACCTAAATGACTTCTACTGTTCACGCGGTTTATAACAATATCATTTTCTTCAATTAGGTATTGAGCAAGTTCACTGCTTGTTGCCGCTACTCTTTTTAAAGAACCGATGTCTACGATTTGACCATTATAAAACGAATCAATTCGCAAAATCGGCGTTCCAGAGCCATAAGCAGAAGAAGGTTTATACAATCCGTTTTTAGGCCCGTCTTGGATCATATTGCCTAGGTCGCTTACCTCCCACTCCTTCTCATTCGTCACCGGGTCACCAAACATATCCAGAAACACGCTTTGGGCCAGTTCATCATAGTAGGTCAGCAGTTGGCGGTCTTTCTGACGCAGGGCATCGGCCCGGTCGAGCAGGGCGGCAATCCGGCGTTGTTCGGGGAGGGGGGGGATAAGTAGGTTTGTTTCTTCAATATAGCGTTGGAGCTGAAGATTTATAATACCGGTTGTTTTATTCTGATAATTCAGCGTCTGCTTATTTAAATGGTTTCCAAAGAGAAACCAGAACAGAAAACGTGGGAACACCCCGTTTTTGGGCCGGATAACAGATGTGAAGTTGCTGAACAAGTAGTCTTCATCTGCTACATCAAAGTATACAACTCGGCCCACAGGTTGATTTGGACTCCCACCTGATTTTTCTATTATTATATCACCAGGCTTAAGCTTTTTTTGTTGTATTTTCTTCTCCGGAATATTACGGGTAACTACGTCTGAAAGGTCTAGATAACCTTCATTTGTGAAGTTTGTTGAACGTAAAACTTTCACGCGACTTCCCTCTTCTCCCCATTCACCAGAAATAGGGGATTCTATGACTTCACCCAGCTTAATAGTTTTGGTCATTGTATTTTCGAGTCCTTTGTAATTGTTTGTTGTAGTAAGCTTCGCCCTGCTTCTGTCAGCATATACTGGCCGGTTTTATCAGCCCCTTCAAATACGATCAGGTCAGCATCACGCAGCGTTTTCAGGTCATTCTTAACGGTACGCTCCGTTACGTCAAGCTCCCTGGCCCAATCGGCTGCGGTTCGCCGAAAACCAAACTGCACATCATACAGAATTTTCACCAGGCGTCGGCGTATGGGAGCTGTTACAGGGAAATTTACAGGGAAATTTACAGGGTAATCAGGGACATTTACAGGGACATCGGCTCTGACGACACCTGCGGGTTCAATAACCGTCTGGTAAACCGGCACCGGCACAATTGTCCGGAAAATATCGCCTTCAATAAATTGCACCGTACCCTGTGCATAATGTGGTATGTATTGGGTCACATTACGCACGCCTGAGCCCAGCCGATCCATCAAGCCAATTTCCCGAAAGACATTAGCAATGTTCGGGTTTTTAGGATAAGGGGTGAAGTTGTTTGGATCGATAGGGCCGCTATGGTAGGAGCGGTTGGCATTTTCGAGTACCACCTCTGTCGGCTCAATAACCAGGCGAGCCACATGGGCGCTGTGTAGATTATTTGGGTTATTGGCTAAAGCCACCAGGTCTTTGCAAAGTTGGTTGGCTTTTTCAAGTTCTAATCCTTCTACCGTGCCGTTGTCAGCAATACCCAGCAGCAAGGTCCCCCCTTCCCGATTCAGGAAAGCGGCCACTGTCTCAATAGCATTACGAGGCAGTCCCTGGGCAGCGCTTTTAAACTCCAACTGAATACCTTCCCCTTGCTGCAATAGGTCGGCAAGCTGATGTCTCGGCATAGATAGATACGGATTAGTTAAGAAACAGCCACACCAGCCGGTTGAAGCATTTCTTCCAGCGCCAGCAAATCGGCCTGCCGCTGAGCATCGAGGGCTTTGATACGCTTCAGAATAACATCCGGTGTATCATATTGCTTTTGGGCATAGACCACTTCCTTGTAGCGGTTTATGCTGAGGTCATAGGCATTGGCCCGAATGTCGTCAACGGGTACCAGAAAGCTCTGATCGGTGCGGACACGGTCGGCTTCTGCATCCAGGTGCCGCCAGCGATAGACAATATCCGGTATATCGTTTTTCAGCGACTCACTGGTAACTTCACCCGTTTTCAGTTGCTCAATCAGTGTATCAAGTTCGGCAAACTTCTCAAAATCTGCACCGGTTTTCTGCCGCTTATCGTCGAGGCTATAGCCATCGGCCCGCATATCGTAAAACCAGACCTGATCGGTACCGCCCGTTCCGGTTTTGGTAAACACCAGCACGGCCGTACTCACCCCCGCATACGGCTTGAACACCCCCGAAGGCATAGAGATTACCGCCTGCAACCGATGATGCTCAACAATCTCCCGCCGAATCTGCCGGTGTGCTTTACTGGTACCAAACAGTACGCCATCGGGCACAATTACGGCCGCCCGGCCGCCCGACTTCAGCCCGCGCAGAATCAACGCCAGGAATAGCAGCTCCGTCTTTTTAGTCTGTACCGTCCGGATGAGGTCGGGCAGTACGTGGTCGGCATCTAACGAGCCTTTAAACGGTGGGTTTGCCAGCACCAGGGTAGCCTCGTCTTCAAAGTTGGCGTTGGCCGTGCTGAGAGCATCAACGTCCATAAGTCGCTCTGTTTCGATGCCGTGCAGCAGCAGGTTCATAGCCCCAATTCGGATCATGGTCGGGTCGAACTCCATACCCATCAGCATCTGTCGGCGGTAGTGGTCCTGTACAGCCGGTTTCATCAAGGCCTGCCGGTGTACCTGCCCAACGTATTCACCCGCCGTGACCAGGAAACCCGCCGAGCCGGCCGAGGGGTCGCAGATCACGTCGTCGGGTGTTGGTCCCATCAGCGCCACCATCATTTTAATGATGTGTCGGGGCGTACGAAACTGCCCGTTCTGGCCCGCCGTTGCAATCTTGGAGAGCAGGTATTCATACACATCTCCCTTAGTGTCGCGGTCCTTCATCGGGATTTTATCGAGCAGCTCGACCACCTGACCCAGCAGCCGGGGCGTCGGAATCATAAACGTTGCTCCCTTCATGAACCGGCTAAACGCCGACTCCTCGGCCAGGTTGCGCATGAATGCAAACGCACCATCCGGCATGGTAAAGAGCCGGTACAACTCATTCGGGTCCTTATCCTTGAAGCGGCTCCAGCGCAAATCGTACTGACCGGGCTGATAGATCGGCGACTCTATAGGCTCACCGGTAAAGTTTGCCTGTTGTTCCTTTGCCGTTTGCAGTTCATCGAGCCGGCGCAGGAATAGCAGGTAGGTAATTTGTTCAATAACCAGGATGGGATTTGAGATGCCGCCTGTCCAGAAGGCCTCCCAGACTCTATCAATTTTGGAGCGAAGATCGCCGGTGAGCATACAGAGAAAGGTTAAACGTGGTTGCGATTGCGCATGAAGTCAGAAAACCAAAGCAACAAATCTGCTAAAATATTAGCGTAACTGGAAAGGGTGTAGCGGGAAATTCAGGAGATGGCCACTATACTGTCTCTACCTCCTCCACCTCGCGACCCAGGAAATAATCTTCAATAAACTGCCATCGTTGGGCATCAGTCATGTCCGCTGTAAAGAAGGACTTGAGCAGGTCGACCGAACGCTTTTGGCGCTCATGCACTTCTTCCACGATACTGTTGGTGTAAGCGGAGGTAGCAAATCGCTCAATCTTAAGCGGATCGTTGATCCGGATAAAGATCTGTGGCATTTCACCGCCCGACAGTTCATAGGTTGCCAGGTCGAATACCTCCAGTAAATAGGCCAATTTAATCAAATCGCGGTTTTTCTCGGCATCAGTCGAGATAAACTTCCGCAGCGTAGTCTCGTTCTCGGGCAGGCCGCCAAACAGTGTTTGAAACTTCTGGCGGGTTGAGTTCTTCACCTGAGCCAGCGCATAGTTGATAACCCGGTACTCGGTTTCGCCGTCTTTCTGCGACTTGCGGGTCTGTATGAAGTTGGTACCCGAAGGCTGCGTGTGACCATTACGGCCAAAGTCAGGCTTTTCGCTGTACAAGGTTGTGAGCAGGTTGGCTGCCTTTCTGGCCAGTGACTCGTCACCAAAAGCTGTATGCAACTGTCGCATGAGCTGGTCTCTTGAGAAAAAGCCATTGAACTGGTACAGCACCGTTTCCAATTGGTTCAGGCGCTCGGTCAAGGCGTTCAGCGTCTCCGGCCAGTTCTGTTCCAGGGTCAGGCAATAATGCAGCCGGGGCGTAACGGTTGAGAGGCCCAACTTCGCAAAGAGGGTGCCGGCAAAAAAGTCGGCTTTCACTTTAGGAAAACTCTCATCGGGCATATTGGCCTCCCACAACCGATCAAGTTCAATCCGATAACACACGCCTGTATCAGCTTTAGGCAGAATAGAGCCACCTCCTCTACCTGTATACGCCACCACTCTGGCTGGGCGGGCCGCCGTGTCGAGCCGGCTAATGAATGCACCAAACCGGGCCTCAAAGGCAGGCACCTCGGCGGTAGCTACTTTGGCGTATACGACCGAGAACAAGGCCTTAGGCCGCACAATGAGAACGTTATAATTGTAGCGGGCCAGGTAATCCTTTTCCAGTACCAAGAGCGCACTCTTTACCTTTTGCTCGGGGTCGGTGTCGTGCGGGAAGATGTAGGCAAAGTCCTCCACTGATACCAGGAAGTTCCGCTTCCGCTTGAGCCGGTACATATTCCATAGCTTACGCAGCACCAGGCCTACCTGGTATTGTTTGAGCGACGACAGACCAAATAGCACGTTGATGAACTTCATGTCACGTTCGTTGTAATCCGTGCCGGCTACCCCCGTCAAACCCGGCTGGCGGGCTAATCGGCCAAACTCCTGTACATAATCGGCCAGGGTACCCGACGGCGCGTGGTGATATACCTCCTGAATATCGGATACGTCGACGCCCATACCGAACGCTTTAGTAGCCAGGACCACCAGGACCTCACCTGTCTTAAACCGTCGAATGGTATTCTCCCGCTCATGTGCCCCTACACTACTATAATAGCTGGCTACACGGGAACGTGTTTGGCTATCGAGCAGCGGCATTACATCCCGGATTTGACTGATCCAGGGAAAGTACACTATTCCTTTGGTGCCACTGGCAACCATCTGCCGGATGCGCATAGCCGTTTGCGCCAGTTTCTGCTGTTCATGATTCCCATTTCCCTCTACCAGCGCAGCGTGCCCTATGCGAAAGCTAATCTCAGGACGAATGATGTTGCCGATGTATTTGGCCGGGTTTTGCATGTTCAGACTTGAAACGGTCTGATATACCAGGTCATTGGGGCCATCGTACACGGCTGTGGCGGTTAAGGCCAACACCGGAAAACGGTGCGGTGAATACTTCCGGATCTTCCGGATGTAGTTGCCGAGGAACCAGTAATCGACCCGGAAGTCACGCCCCCAGGTGGTAACCAGGTGCGCTTCATCGACAACCAGGAGGCCCAGAGGGCGCTCCCCAATAAAGGTGCGGATGTCGTATGACAGGAGCAGCTCGGGTGATAGGTAGAGGAGCGATATTTCACCCCGGCCAATCTTATCAATAGTCTCCTGCCGCTCAATAAGCGAGATGTCCGAATTAATGTAAGCCACACCCTCAAAGTGGCGGTCACGGCGAAGTGCCTCAACCTGATCGTACATCAGGGCTTTAAGGGGAGAAATGACAATCGTCATCAACGCATACTGCTCCGCCAGGAAAATGCCCGGCACCTGAAACAGCACTGATTTTCCCGCACCGGTAGGAGAGGTTAAAAAGATGTCTTCATAGAGATTACCCGAGCGGGCAGCCTCGCTCTGCCGAACAATATGCTCCACAACCGCTCCCTGTGAAATATCGTCAAGTTGGTTACTGACTGCCGGGTCCTGGTAAAAGCTCAGCATCCGAAACTGAGGCTCAGGATTAGCCGGTGTACGCCAATGGCGCTGGAATGTACTGAGAATGGCAGGTCGGCATTCATCAATACGCTCAACAGGGCGGGCAAAGAACCCATACGGTACATTGGACTGCTGAAGCAAAAAATGCAGGATACTCAGTTCCCGCTTCTCAGCGGTTGTGCGTAGGCTGTTCTGGTCAATAAGCACCATCACCGGTTCAGCCACCGGCTCGTTACGGAACAGTTTACGTTTGAATTCCTGATAAACATTATCCGAGGATTTGAAAAGGATAACGTTACCTGGTATGGTATCTTCAGGCAGGGAGACAACGGCAGGTAATTCCCCTACACCATCAAAAAAGTCCCGCAAGGCAACATTTGATGCATCTGTTGCTTCATTAGTCAGATACTGAACATACTCCTGTTCCCCCTGTCGGAAGCAGTTGGCGTAGAATGAGCAGAAGACCTCATCTTCCTGAAAAGGCTTATTCTGCTCAATCGTCCATTCTACATCCATGTAGCTGTGGTTCGATGGGTTAGGCACCCGCCGGTAGAAGGTATTCTCGAACACAACGAACTGCCGGCCTAACCGTTCGAGATTACGCACCTCCTGGGAGAGTTTGAGAAATTCCTCATAAAACAGGATGGTATTAGAAGACGAAGCCTTACGCAGATGAAACGCGTAATCCAGAATGTTCTGATCAATATAGTCAAGGTTAATTTGCCCCTCCGCATTAACAGCCTGTACATCTACCAGTGGGTAGTGTTCGCTCAATCCTTGCACGAAAGAGACCGGAAAACCTTTATAAACGAACACCTGATTAGCGGCCGGATATGAGGCAGCAAGTTGGTTGAGGTGCCAGGGCAGTAGTGCGTTGAACATAGCAGAGAGGGTTAAGGTGAGACATGCGGCTCATCACTGGCGAACCAGCGTTACCAAACCAGATACACCTCTTTAATCTGCTATTTTGATGCCAATAGAAAAATTAGCTTATTTGGCCAAAACCAGAGTTCTGCCTTATCAAATCCTGAAATTGCCTACCAAAAAATGATATGAGAGTCTTAATCTCCTGGTATGCTTTCAATAATGACTTTGTTGGTTCGGAAGCAAATGTAAAAGGACCTACCTACCAGTTTCATCAGCATTTCTTCGATCACGACCAGCACCTTATTCTATCATCGGAAAAGGAGGATGACACCCGGTTGAACGTGCTGATGAATCGGTTAGCCCTGGATTTTCCACACCACCGGGATAGGATAAATCACCGGTATATGGACATTAATGATGTTATTGACATGAGCACTATCAAGCAAAAGATAGAAGCGCTCTTGCTGAGTATGTCCGACCATGAACTGGATTTATTCATTTCACCCGGCACCCCTGCTATGCAGGTTGCCTGGTACCTATGCCACTCGACGCTACACTTAAAGACGCGTCTGCTCCAAACGCGGCCACCAAGTAAGACCAAATCCGGGCAGCCCGAGCTGGTGGTTACTCAGGCAGAAGAGTCGTCGATGCCGGTTTCGATGGTAATCCGGGAGGAACTGCATCAGTCAACACATGCTGAAGAGGCTGATCATCTTATTCTCCCCTCCATACAACCTGTGTATGATCGTGCTTATAAACTGGCACAGACCGACCGGGTCACCGGCCTTATTCTGGGAGCCAGCGGTACAGGAAAAGAACACCTGGCCAATTATATTCATGACCATTCCAGCCGCCGTACAAGAAAGTTTATTTCGGTCAACTGTTCGGCTCTGGGAGACACATTATTGGAATCCCGCCTGTTTGGTTACGAGAGAGGAGCCTTCACCGGAGCCGACAAGCGAACCGATGGCTACTTCGATGCCGCTAAGGGAGGAACATTATTTCTGGATGAAATTGGCGACATATCACCGTATATGCAGCAAAGTCTTTTACGGGTACTACAAACAGGTGGTTATATGCCGGTAGGTTCAACTACTGAACGCAAAGCAGATGTACGCATCGTAGCCGCCACCCACCGATTGTTGCGCCAGGAGTGCGAGGCCGGCAAATTCCGCTGGGATTTATTCTACCGCTTAGCCGTAGCCGAACTTCATCTGCCTTCTCTGGTTGAACGGGGAGCCGCTGAGAAGCGAACGTTGATCGAATACTTCTTAACGAAGAAACAAAGCTCTTTTCGCCGGGCCAAACCGCTTAAGCTCACGGCGGCAGCCTGGCGCATACTGGATGCCTATTTATTTCCGGGCAACATACGTGAGCTTGAAAATCTGATAGAGTCCCTATACGTCTTTTCGGGTGAGACGGCTGATGTAGCCGATTTACCGGATTGGATACGCCTGCCATCCTCCTCAACGGCCTCGTTCTCCTGGCAGGAACATGAGAAAGCACTCATCCAACGCGCTTTAACGTACCATAGCGGCAACAAAGCCCGTGCGTGTGCGGCTCTGGGCTATGGCTCAATCAATACCTTAGCCAAAAAAATTGTAGACTATCAGATCGGTTCAACTCCTGAACAATAAGCTCGTGCTGACTACACCTTGCTTTGGTGCACGTAAAATATTACTTCTCAGCGCTCATACCCGGCGACCTCTTTACGAACAGTATATGATGAGCGGGGCTAAAGGTGAAGGGGCGTTCGCATAACCCGATAGAATCAGGCTGCTTACTTCGTTTGCGTAAGTTTAGTTTAAAGTTTAAAGTTTCAGGTTCCGGGTATTTTCAATGTCCGCTGACAATGGCTATTTTTAGCCCTTCAGACCCCCGTTGACAAGCTACTTCTAACGATACCCGCATGAGCGAATCTGTTTTTCGTAAAAAATCTGTTCACAAAGCTGTTGCCGACGCTACCCACGGCGATTCCAAGGATCTGGTTAAATTGCTGGGTGTGCGCGACCTCACCTCCCTCGGTATTGCCGCCATTATCGGGGCCGGTATTTTCAGCACCATCGGCCGGGCCAGTTTCAATGGCGGGCCGGCCGTATCGCTGCTGTTTGTGTTTACGGCCATCGCCTGCGTGTTTACCGCCCTGAGTTATGCTCAGTTTGCGTCGACGGTTCCGGTGAGTGGCAGCGCCTATACCTACGCCTACGTATCATTCGGGGAAATATTTGCCTGGATTATCGGCTGGGCGCTTATTCTGGAATACGCCGTCAGCAACATGGTGGTGGCCATTTCCTGGTCGGAGTATTTTACCTCCATGCTGGCGGGGTTTGGCATACAGTTTCCGGGCTACCTTGGCACCGACTATGGGTCGGCGGCCGCAGCGTATGAGACCGTGCAGGCGGCCGGACGTACTGGTATCAGCCTGAGTACCTTGCCCGGCAGCACGGTAGCCCTGGCGCAGGCCTATGAGGCTGCTCCTCAATTGGGGAGCCTCAAGCTCATCGCCGACCTGCCCGCCGGGCTGATTACCGTGCTGATTACGGCCCTGGTCTACATCGGTATCAAAGAATCCCGTAATGCCAGTAACATTCTGGTGGTGCTGAAACTGGCGGTGATCGGGCTGGTGATTCTGGCCGGTGCGTTTTTTGTGAAGCCGGAAAATTGGTCGCCATTTGCGCCGAACGGCGTAGCCGGCGTTTTAAGCGGGGTTGCCTCTGTATTCTTTGCCTTCATCGGCTTCGACTCGATCTCGACGACAGCCGAGGAGTGCAAAAACCCCCAGCGCGATCTGCCCAGGGCCATGATCTATTGCCTGATTATCTGCACCGTTTTGTATGTGCTGATTACCCTGATCCTGACGGGGATGGTCAATTATAAAGAACTGGGTGTCGACGATCCGCTGGCGTATGTTTTTCAGCATGTCGGTATGGACTTTATTGCCGGCGTGATTTCGGTGAGTGCCGTAGTGGCTATTACAAGCGCTCTGCTGGTGTATCAGCTGGGCCAGCCGCGCATCTGGATGACCATGAGTCGCGATGGCCTTTTATGGCCGGCATTCGCCCGGATTCATCCGCGCTACCGGACGCCATCCTTCGCGACCATTGTAACGGGTTTTCTGGTGGCCATACCGTCGCTGTTTCTGGACATGCAGTTCTTTATTGACCTGACCAGCGTTGGCACGTTCTTCGCCTTTATTCTGGTGTGCGCCGGCATTCTGTACCTGGATGCCAAAGGGATTTCGAAACAATCGAAGTTTAAGGTGCCGTATATCAACGGAAAATATGTTATTGGCATCGGTCTGGTGGTGGCGCTTTTGTTTACCTGGAGGAGCGGACTATTTCTGACGGGTATTCAGGATAAGCCGCTGCTGGCGTTTTTCTGGCTAACCTGGGCAACCCTGGCAGTACTGGCCTTCCGGAATAACTTCTCGCTGCTGCCGGTTATGGGTGTTCTGACCAATCTGTATCTGATGACCGAACTGGGTGTCAGCAACTGGATGATCTTCATCATCTGGCTGTTTATCGGCCTGATCATCTATTTCTCGTACGGGTATAAAAAAAGCCGGCTGGCCGAGAAAGAAGTACTGACCTAGAGAGCTACTCCTTTCCAAAAAACAGGATATGCTGCTGCGGCAGTGATTTGTCGACGCGGAGCAGGCGCAGGCCCACCGCTTTCATTTCTCGGGTGGCCTGCGCCACACTTAGTTTATGGAGGGGCTTAATCGGTACATTCGGGTCTTCGGCGCGGTATTCAACCAGCACAACCCGGCCGCCGGGCTTCAGGGCCTGCACAATATGTTGCATCATCTCCTGTGGGTGCGAAAACTCGTGGTACGCATCCACCAGCAGTGCTACATCAATGCTGGTGGGTGGGAGTTTCGGATTATCTATCGTGCCTAATACGGCTTCTACATTGGCGGTTTTATTCTTGCGCTTTCCCGCATTCAGGTAATCAATCATTTCGGGCTGAATGTCTACCGCCAGCACCCGTCCCTGGGGTACGGCAGGGGCAATCCGGAAGGTGAAGTACCCCGTGCCGGCTCCGATGTCGGCAACTACATCGGTTGGTTTCAGGTCCAGCGCTTTCAGCAGCAGGTCGGTGCGTTCTTCCTGTTCGCGTTCCGGTCTTTCCAGCCAGGAGGCTCCCAGGTGGCCCATTACCTGTGCAATTTCGCGGCCCATATAGACTTTGCCGATACCGTCCCGGCCGGCATCGCGGTACTGGTACACGCGGGTGCTGTCGGTGGCGGTAGTTTGCCGGGCCGACTGCCGTTCGCAGTTAACAAAGGTGAGTAGCAAAACAAGGAAAATCAGCGGCATACGTGTGGTCGGTTTACTGGGTAACTCCTTGTAAAGCAGAAATGATTTTTCAATCCACTGGCTTTTTTATTTGAACATCCACCGCGCCGATTTGGTATAAGCAGTATTCCTTCATTTGTCTAAAATAGTTTGTACCTTTAAAAAAATCATCCCCTCATCTTTTATGAACTTTATTCTCCATTTGCTCCTCGACGCGGCCGTCATCTTTGGGCTGGCGTATATCATGCCGCAGGTAGACGTAAAAAACTTCGGTACGGCCCTGTTGGTGGCCGTACTGCTGGCCGTCCTGAACTTCCTGATCGGCTGGCTGTTTCGCTTTCCGCTCAATCTGGTGACTTTTTTCCTGCTAACCGGCGTGGTGCGAATTGTGGTAACGGCGCTGATTTTGAAGCTGATCGATAAGATCCTCAGTAGCTTCCGGATCGACGGTTTCTGGCCGGCCCTGATCATTGCCATTGTGGTGGCCGTTGCCGGCGTCCTGATCGACCGGTTGCTGGCTCCTCCTGCCTATGTGCAGGACGAGATCGGCAATACGGCCATGCGGAGTCTGCAATCCCTGATCGGCTAAACACAATAAAAGCCCCCGAATATTCGGGGGCTTCCTTATACGTTTATACTACTGCTTCCTGAGCTTAGTCGCTACGGCGGGCACCCATCAGGATGCTTACGTAGTACAGCAGCGTGGCCAGTGAGCCAATGGCGGCTACCACGTACGTCATAGCGGCCCACCACAGGGCGTTCTTGGCGTATCCGTATTCCCGCTGGGTAACGATACCCCGATTCTGTACCCAGGCCAGCGCCCGACGGCTCGCATCAAACTCAACCGGCAACGTAATAAAGCTGAACAGGGTGGTTACCGCAAACAAGCCTACCCCAATCGCCAGCGGCAAAATGCTGGTGTTGATCATCAGAATCCCCAGCAGAATGATCCACTGCATATAGCGGGAGGCTATCGACAAGACCGGAACCATGGTCGAACGAAACTTCAGCGGTCCGTAGGCTGTTGCGTGCTGCACGGCATGGCCGCATTCGTGAGCCGCCACCGCAGCGGCCGCTACCGAGCGACCGTAGTACACATCGGCGCTCAGGTTTACTGTTTTGTCTTGCGGGTTATAATGGTCGGTCAGCATACCTTCCACCGATACCACGCGCACATCGTAAATATTGTTCTCGTTGAGCATCTTCTGGGCTATCTCGGCCCCGCTCAGGCCGTTGCTCAGCCCAATCTGCGAATACTCGTTAAACTTGCTCTTCAGCCGCCAGCTCACAAACAAGCTGACCAGCATCACAATTATACCAATTACATATGCACCTAACATAGCTTTTGTAGTTTCCTGGTTTTAGGTTATGAACGGCCAAACTTGCTAACCGTTCATTAAAAAAACAATTTTTGCCTGCAATTCATTTCACCGTCCGTAAAGTCTGTTTACCATTGGTCACGCCGGATAACTCTTCGTTATTTTCTCGATCAGGGATGAGGTAGAGTAGCCCTTGACCAAAGGTACGGTTTGTACACTTCCCCCCTGCAGCATAACGAAATCGGCCCCGACGATGTTTTCGACCGAGTAGTCATCGCCTTTCACCAGAATATCCGGCCTTACGGCCTGAATCAGCTCCAGCGGAGTGGGTTCATCGAAGAGCGTTACGGCATCCACAAACGCCAGAGCCGCCATCAGCCGGGCGCGGGCGTACTCGTTCACCACAGGACGCAGCGGCCCTTTCAGCCGGCTTACGGAGGCATCGGTATTTAACCCAAGAATCAGCTTATCACCGAGGTTTCGGGCTTTTTCGAGGTAATCGATATGACCGAGGTGGACAATGTCGAAGCAGCCGTTGGTAAAAACCACCCGTTGCCCTGCCGCCTGCCACCGGGCCGCTTGCTGCACGGCCTCTTCGCGGGTGAGAATTTTAGAATCCGTCATGGTATACTTACGATTTACTGCCGACGGTGCTTGGCTGCCCCTGCCGAGTGGCGGGTTGGTTACCGGCTTTCAGCAGGACAATAACGAAGGCGATACCGCCGTAGAGGAGTACGGTCAATGTCTGTACCGCCCAGATAAAGGTAGCCAGCAGCCCACCATCTTTGCTCTCCAGGCCGTACAGCACCAGCACACTGCCCACCAGGATCTGAAAGGACCCCGTGCCGCCGGGCGTCGGCGTAGTCATACCAATGGCACCCACCACCAGAATGGTTAGGCCGGCCAATATGCCCAGGCCGCTGGTTTCGGGTACGGCAAAAAACAGCACGTACGACATTAAATAATACAGCGTCCAGATCAGTACCGTGTGGAACAGGAACCCACCGGGATTTTTCAGCTTGCGGACGCTGGTTAAGCCTTCGAGCAGGCCGATGACAAATTTTTCAACTTTCTGGTAGAAGGGCTTCCGGCGCAGCACTTCTTTATACCGTGAGAATAAAACCCAGGCTATAATTGCCAGGCCAACGAGACCACCGGCGAACAGGAGCATCAGGGTGGTGTTGCTGTTCTGACCAGCCCCGCCCAGTTTGTCGGAAAACAGACCGATAAAAAACTCGCTGAGCCGGTTAAATTCCAGCAGAAACGTCAGGCCGATAAGCACCAGCAGCATTAGTACGTCGATGATCCGCTCGGCCACTACCGTCCCGAAACTGACGTTGACCGGCACCCCTTCCAGCCTGTTCAGCGTACCGCAGCGGGTTACTTCACCCAACCGGGGCACCAGCGTATTGGCGAAATAGCCCGTCATGACGGCTAGCACCGCGTTCTGGGCACTGGGATGATAGCCAACCGGCTCCATCAGCATGCGCCACCGCATAGACCGACTCCAGTGCGCCACAAAGGCCAGCGCGGCCGAGATCAGCACAAAGCGGTAATCGGCCTGGCGGAAGCGCTCAACAATTTCGTCGATGCGAATGCCGCTGTATTGGAAAAAAAGCCAAAGGAGACCGGCGGCTAAACCGAGGGATACCAGCAGTTTTACTAAATCTTTTATGCTAAACTTCATAAGTGCTATGTCAGGTCTGTATGCTCCGGAAAGCAAAAAAGCCATATTCCGCCCAAAATAACAGAATAAGGCTTAATCGTTTTGTTAATATGTGTAAACGGCACCATCAGCCCTTGACCAGCCGGTTGTTTTCGTCGGGGAAAACCACCGTGGGTTTGTGCGTTTTGGCTTCTTCGGGCGTCATCATCCCGTAGGCAATAATAATGATGATGTCACCGACCTGAGCCCGCCGGGCGGCAGCGCCGTTGAGGCAGATGATACCGGAGCCGCGTTCGCCTTTGATCACGTAGGTAATCAGCCGTTCGCCGTTGTTATTGTTAACGATATGCACCTGTTCGTTTTCCATAATGCCGGCCGCGTCCATCAGGTCTTCGTCGATGGTAATGCTGCCGACATAATTGAGTTCGGCCTGGGTGACCTTCACGCGGTGGATTTTGGACTTTAAAGCAGTAATGAACATGGTCGTGCTGGTAAAACGGCTGCAAAGATAAGGCAATCCGTTCAATCGCTAAAACAGGGGGCCGAATCGGATGGTTCCGCCCCGGCCAGGCCGGCACCGAACCGTCCGGTACCGGCGCTCGTTCACGTTTGCAACTCTGCTCGTCCGCGACTGTGTCGCGAGACGGGCGAGGTTCGCGTCTGCGACGCGCAGATAAACATCCTTCCGCTACCAACCAATACACTCGTGTTACAAACGCGGACCTCGCCCGTCTCGCGTTATAAACGCGGACGAGCGCGTGGTTAGGCCCTTTCAGCTTTGACTAAAGCACCAGAAACTGACTCAGGTAATTCCGGGCGGTGAGAATGGCCGTCTGTACATCGTCGGGGCTGCCTTCGTAGGCCTTGTCTTCCACTTCGATACAAACAGGACCCCGGTAGCGTACATCGGTCAGGGCGGCAAAGAACTCCCGCCAGCGGACGTCGCCCAGGCCCGGCAATTTAGGCGAGTGGTATTCCAGCGGGTTTGCCATAATGCCCACCCGGTTGAGTTTATCCCGGTAGAGCTTCACGTCTTTGAGGTGGATGTGGTGCAGCCGATCCCGGTAGTCGTAAATGGGTTGAACCTCGTCCATCATCTGCCAGATCAGGTGAGAAGGGTCGTAGTTGAGGCCCAGCACCCGCGAAGGAATAATTTCGAACATCCGATCCCATACCGCCGGGGTAGTGGCCAGATTCTTGCCGCTCGGCCATTCATCGCTGGTGAACCACATCGGGCAGTTTTCAATCCCGATCTTTACGTTTGCCCGTTCGGCCTCCTGCACAAGGGCCGGCCAGTGTTCGGCAAACAACTTCAGGTTGTCGGTGAGGTTTAGGGATGGATTCCGGCCGATGAAGGTATTGACCACAGGCACATGGAGCCGGGCTGCGGCCCGGATTACCTTTTTGAGGTGTTCACGGTAATACTCCGCTTTCTCAGGGTCCGGGTCGAGGGGGTTGGGATAATACCCCAGGCCCGAAATGCTGACGCCGTACTGTTGCTGAAGGCCTTGAATGTGCGCCACGTCGGCAGTCTCAACGTCGATGTGCGTGACACCGGCGTACCGTCGGGTATCGCTGTTGTCGGTGGGCCAGCACATGAGTTCCACACAACGAAAGCGGTGCTCGGCGGCAAACTTAAAGACAGCATCAAGGGAGTGGTCGGCCAGAATGGCGCTGACAAAGCCTAATTGAAGCATAGTGATTTTGGTTTAGGGAATGAAGGGTACCGGCAATTGCTCAGGCAGTGACTTGCTCGACCAGCCACTGATCGAGGTAGGCAATCAGGTCAGCCGGCGTGGGACTGGCCCCGTTCTGGATATACGCCCCGGAGGTAGCCATGCCCAGCAGCAGGCAGTCGCACAGCCCAAATCCATGCAGCAACCCCCAGCAGTAGCCCGCGTTCAGGTTGTCGCCCCCGCCGGTCAGGACCTTCGGATAGGTGACCAGACGGCCTGCTACTTCCAGAACACCCTCGGCGGTTGCGACCAGCGAACAGTCGACCGGATGAATCATCACCGTCGGGATGCCGGTTTTCTCCCGGATAAACTGGGCTATGTCGTGTAAGCCGGGCGTCTGCGCCAGCCGGAATCCATCGGCCGGGCTGTGGTTGTTCAGGGCCAGGTAAATACGCCGGGCTTCGTTCTCATTCATACCGAGCGTGACGTTGCCGTAGGAGGCATACTGCGCCACAATCGCCAGGGCCTGCTGAATCGACTCGGTGGAGCGTTTGGTCGGGTCGCAGAGGTCGAAGAACAACTGACGATCCGGATTAGCCGGTGCCTGACTGACCACCGCCCGATGGTATTGCTCCCAGAGTTCGTTGCTATGGGGGAGGTTGGCCCAGTCGACAAACGCCACCAGTTGGCTATCGGCGTATTGCTGCTGTAGCGTATCGAGGCCGATCTGCCCGGCCACAAAAGACCAGCGCAGCCGGTCGAATACGGTTACCTCCGAGAAAATGAGCTTGCCATCCCCGAACTCCAGGGCGTTGGTTTCTGCCGGCGGACCGAGGGAAACCAGCTCGCAGCCCCGGTGCATCTGCTCGAATACCGGATCGCTCAAGGTGCCGACGCAACGATTGGAGACCCCCAGCGAGGCCAGCGCCTGGGCCATAATGGGCGCATTGCCGCCGATTTTGGTGGCCAGCGTCACCAGTTCGATCTGACCGCTTTTGCCCGCCAGCGTCTGGAGCAGATCGGCCAGTTCACTGATCTGGTCAAAATAGTCATTGCCGTCGGGGCGCTTGGCCCGCACCACTTTTTGTATTTTGTCGACGTAGCCGTCGATACCCACAAACGCCTTATGGGGCGAGTGCGGCTCTGCGGTGCGTAAACGGTCGATAAGGGATTGTATGTGGGTGGTCATGGGATCAATACCCTTTTGACTCCTGAATGGGTCCGGTGGGGGCATCGGCCGCTACGGCACCAAATCGGCGGTAAGCGTCCTCCATAATGGTGGCGGTGGCGCTGGCTCCCAGGCGGGAAACCCCCATTTCTTTGACCTTGAGCAGCCCGTCGAGCGTGCGAACGCCCCCGGCCGCTTTTACCTGAACCCCCGCCCCCACATGAGCGAGCATCAGGCGGAGGTCATGTTCGGTTGCCCCTTCGTACCCGTATTTGCCATCGGCCCCCTTGACGAAGCCGTAGCCGGTCGAGGTCTTGACAAACTCAGCCCTGACGTCGGTGCAAATCTGACACAGCCGGATTTTGTAGGAATTTTCCGGTAAGTAGTCGTTCTCAAAAATGACCTTCAGAATAGCCCCGTGTTTGGCGCAGGCGTCTTTAACGGCCTGAATTTCGGCCTGTACGTAGTCCCAGTCGTTGCCGAGCACTTTGCCGATGTTCACCACCATATCAATCTCGACGGCACCATCCCGGCAGGCCTGTTCGGTTTCGGCCACCTTGATGGCCACGGTGCTGTTACCATGGGGAAAGCCAATGACCGTGCCCACCAGTACCTCGGAGCCGGCCAGCAGGTCGGCCGCCATCTTAACGGCGTACGGCTTGATACAGACGGAGGCAACATCGTACCGTCTGGCCAGCTCGCAGCCGTCGCGGAGTTCGGCATCCGTCATGGTCGGATGGAGCAGCGAGTGGTCAATCATTTTGGCAATTTCGCGGATAAGGGTTGTGTTCATGGTATAATGGGTTAGCGGTTAAAGAATATTACTGATGGCGTAGTGTTCGGTATGGCAGTACAGCGTACTGTAGATGTAAAAATCCGGCCGGCTGGTCAGATAACGGCGTTCGATATACAGCAGGGGCGTATGCCGGTTACAGCCAAAAATTTCAGCCTGTTGGGCGGTAGCCGCTACCGCCCGTATGCTTTGTTCCAGGTTCCGGATGTCAATCTGAAGCCGAACCCCTACCGTTTTGAACAGGGAGCCGTCGATCAACTCATCGGTCAGCAGGCATTTTGTGCCGATGGCCGGGAGGTAGGTATGTTCCAGCATCACCGGTCGTTCATCGGCGTAGCGCAGGCGGACCAGTTCAATACAGCCGGCTTCGGCTTCGTCCGGCGACAGGGGAAAGAAGAACGGCGCAGGCCATGCCGTCTGAACCGGCGGTTGCAACACCGTCGTACGAACGGCATGGCTGGCGTTTCCGACCACTTCCGAGAAGCCCCGGAAGGAAAGCAGGCCCAGGGCCGGCCGTTCCGACGTGACAATACTGCCTTTCCCGTGTTGGCGTTTGATGTACCCGTCCCGAACCAGCTCGTTCAGCGCCTGCCTGACGGTCATCCGGGTGGTCTGGAACGTAGCGCACAACTCATTTTCCGACGGCAGCAGACTGCCCGTGGGGAACTCCCCCCGCTGAATCTGCTGCCTCAGCGACTCGTGAATGTGCTGGTACTGCCGTTGCTTTGTCATTGTACGGCAAAGCTATACGTTTAGCTTGTCTATACAAGTTTAACGGGCAGAAATTTACGACGGTAATAGTGGAGGATTTGTTTCGCCGTTGATAGTTGACCTGCTCACACAGTTGAATAATTCTCTCGTCTGGGGTCTGTGCCAGCTATCAATATTTTTCGTAACTTGCTGTCACTTCAGCAGGCTCCAGCGCAAACCAACAACTTCTCGTTACCTGACTACCAGGCTCCCGACCGGGCGAATGTCGGAGACAAATTGCGGTTACATTAACCTCCAAAAGTTCGGTTGAAAAAGAGTGAGAACGCTATGAGCAGAACAGCAAAAAAACAGCAACGTAAGGCTCCAGATAGTCCAGAAGTCAAGCTGATAAAAAATGGCTTAACGAAGAAGGAGATGGCTAAAGCCCGTGAACAGTGGCTCAACCACGAAGGCCCATACATGAACTTAGCCGAGGCACTTGCTTATGAGGCTGAACCCGACAAGAACCATACCCAAACTGATCAGTCCTCATCAGGCATCAAAGCAGTCATAGAGGCTGTTGACTCAGCCTTTGTGCGTGTAGAAGCTAATAATGAAGAGGTAACAAATTTGCCGGCTCCACCTAGGAGCAATCGGAAAGGAAAAGCTCAAACAGCCAAAGAAACGTTACAGCCTGAGCACCACTAGCATTAGGCGCTTGCTGGTTTGTAAAATATTGTCTGAATCCCTCTACAATGGAGGGCTTTTTGCTAACAAGGCATAGAAGTCCAGCGGGCCAGCAGGGATGCTGGCCCGGACAATTACTGCTTCTTCTGGATATGTTCAATGAAGTGTGTCATGGTTTAAATTTTCATGTAAGGCTTCACACGGTCTCCAAATAAAATGACCAGTTGCTGCACCGTCAACGACCAGTTCGCTAAGGGCTTTTGCCACTTCTCCAT